>CAZWDS010000015.1:0-47289 GCA_964632495.1 uncultured Rhodobacterales bacterium | reverse complement strand
ATGCGACAGTTCGAATACAGAGCCATCCCCGCACCAAACACCGGCACGAAAGCCAAGGGCGTCAAGTCCCGCGAAGACCGATTTGCGCTGTCGATGACCGATGCGCTGAACGAAATGGCAACCGACGGCTGGGAATATGTGCGCGCCGAGATGCTGCCTGTCGAAGAACGCAAAGGCCTGACCGGCACGCAAAAATCCTACCAAAACATCCTTATCTTTCGCAGACTTAAGGCCACACCCCTGGCCCTGGACGAAAGCCCCCGCGTGCGCTCTGTGCCCGCACCGCCCTTCGACGATGCCCCCCCGGCAAACGACGCGCCCACACGTCTGATCTCGACGGCACCCGAAGAAAGCACCGCTCCACCTTTGGGCGCGGCGACCGACAAAACCGGTTAAGTCTCGATCTGCAAGGCAAGCGCGTGAATCCGCCCGATCAGTTCGGGCCCCAAGGCGCTATGCACAGCGCGGTGGCGCGCAACTCTGGACATGGGTTCAAAGGCGTCAGCGACAATGTGGACGTTAAAGTGACTTTGCCCACCCTCTTGATATCCCGCGTGGCCACGATGACTTTCGCTGTCATCCACCACATTCAACTCTCTGGGCGCAAATGCAGCCTGCAATTTTTCGCGGATTTCATCTTCAACGCGCATTTTTCTCGTTTGCCCTCTTCAATCTGACGACCAGCACGGTAAACTCTTCCGTCCGAGTCGGAAAGGTAGGTATCCATGTCAGACGACCCGTTTGGTTTCGATCTAAGTGTCTCCTCAGACAAAAAGAAACGATCCCGCACCCGTCGCGGCATGTCCGGGGCGTTCGAGACCTCTACCCGGGTTTGCGAGCATCCGGGCTGCGCGGAAACCGGGCAGTACCGCGCCCCGAAATCCCCCGACGATCTGGATGAATTTTACTGGTTCTGCAAAGATCACGTCCGCGAATACAATCTGAAATGGAACTTCTTCCATGGTCAGACAGAAGAAGAATTCGCCCAACAGGTTGATAAAGACAGGGTCTGGGAACGCGAAACCAAACCCTTCGCCACCACCGGCGAAGAGGCGCGCGCTTGGTCGCGCCTTGGTGTCGACGACCCGCATCAGATCTTGGGTGAGAACGCCACGCGCAATCCCGGTAAATCCATCACCGGAACCCGAAAGCTACCGCCAAAAGAGCGCCGCGCCCTGGATATTCTGGAAGCCAAAGACCACTGGACCAAAGCCGAAGTGCGCAAATCTTACAAAGCCTTAATCAAGGTTCTTCACCCCGATATGAACGGTGGCGACCGGGGCCACGAAGAACAGCTTGCCGAAGTTGTTTGGGCGTGGGACCAGATCAAGGAAAGCCGCAACTTTCAGGGGAAGTAGCGTCCTGCTTTCCTCTTGCTAAAAATACTTCGGGGGTCCGGGGGCAGAGCCCCCGGCGGATCGACGCGACGCAGTCGCGGCGACATCAAAACCCCAAAAGAGAACCGCCCCTGCCGAGGGGTGGGCAGAGGCGGTCAGGATGGGTCCAACGACCCGTCCGGGGAGAAACCTCTGCTCGACAGGGTTTCTTGGGTAAGAGGTATGAACCTCTGAGGGACAGGTGTTTTATAGGATCTCGATCCCGCAGATCATCGGGGCACCGTCAGAAGCAGGCGTGCAGCACTTGCACCAAGCGTGCAGAGCCTATGCAAGCCGTCACCATACACAATAACCCTCTGAAATTTAGATTGTTTTCTTCGTGGAACTTCAGTCGAAAGCCGAAGTCTGGATAGGCTCTGGATAAAGCCTGCGCAGATAGCGCGCGCCAAGTTGAGTGACGATCATCAGGCCCAGCCAAACCGGGCCTGCCAACGTGAAAAACATTGATACGAACACGATGACCATCGCTGCAAAACCAAGTTGCAGCGTCATAATGAAAGAGGCGTAGAGGCTTGGAGACGCGTTCAACCAATTCTCAATCAGGCCCAGACCAGCCGTGATGCCCAATCCCAAGCCACCAAGCCCGGCGCCAACAAGCGTTCCAAAGACCGCCCCAAAACACCCCAGCAACCAGGCACGTCGCTGATCCCGCCCCATGAAGGTTGCGAACAAAAGCCCACCCGCGACAGCTCCAAGACCTGCGCAAATGTAGAACGCAGGCACTTCACCTCCCGAAGCAGCGCTCGGTTCTACCACAAGCAGCAGGGAAATGGTCGTACATCCGGCAAGGCCAAACATCACTGCGACGAAAAGGCGGACAGACCAGGGGGTATGGGGTTTCTTGCTCAAAGCGCGGCTCCGTATTCTATCGACAGAGCATAAAAAAAACGGCATCCGCATGGCAGATGCCGTTCGCCTTTTCGACAGAGCCCGTTCAGCGCTTACGCAGGTTTGAACACCAGACTGACGCCGTTCAGACAGTGCCGCTTGCCCGTGGGGGCTGGACCGTCGTCAAAGATGTGGCCCAAGTGGCTGCCACACCGGCGGCAATGCACTTCGGTGCGCACGGTGAACAACTTACGATCGGGCTTGGTGCCCACAGCCCCCGGCAGGGATTGCCAGAACGATGGCCAGCCTGTGGTACTGTCGTATTTCGTGGTCGACGGATAGATCGCCAGATCGCAGCCCCGACAATGATAGGTGCCGGCAGCGTAGTTCTTGTCCAGAGGGCTGGAGAAAGCGCGTTCTGTGCCTTCAAGACGCATCACCTTGTATTGCGCAGGCGTCAGCAGGGCCTTCCATTCCGCCTCGGTGCGCGTCACTGCAAAGGCTTGGGCCACACCGGCCCTTGCGCTCAGAGCAAACGCCGCACTGCCAGCAAGGGCCGTGCTCAGAAACTCACGTCGATCCATCGTCAAAACTCCTTCTCCTTGCGCGCACTCTATCGAAAGGGGCGATCACAGAGAACTCACAAAGCCGCGTGTGGATGTTACGGGATGTATATCAGCGACCTTTTTGAGTGAAGGCGCCCCGCCACGAGGAACGGAGCGCCTGACACACCCGGGCCAATCGTTACGAATCCGATGTCCCAGCCTGATCGTTCCAAGTCTTCTCAGCTAAGCGCCAACATTCGGTAAATGCCGCAGCCAAAAACCAGAAGCCCCGGTCTTGCACCTCGGGCCAGAATAAGGCACGTGGAACGCGGGTCGTTTTGCCCGGAATTAGCGACAAGGAAGTGTCATGGACAATCGTCTGGTCGACGTGGACGCGAAGCCAACGGATGAGATCGATGTGCGCGAGGTATTCGGCATCGATTCTGACATGAAGATCAAAGGGTTCGTTGAAGCCAGTGATCGCGTGCCTGCCGTGGACAGCACCTATAAGTTTGATCCCGAGACGACATTGGCCATCTTGGCCGGGTTCCAGCACAACCGTCGCGTCATCATCCAAGGCTATCACGGCACGGGTAAATCGACGCATATCGAACAAGTCGCTGCCCGTTTGAACTGGCCGACCGTGCGCGTGAACCTTGATAGCCACATTTCCCGGATCGACCTGATCGGCAAGGACGCCATCAAGGTGGCAGACGGCGTGCAGTTCACCGAGTTTCAGGAAGGCATCCTGCCTTGGGCCCTGCGCAATCCGACCGCAATTGTCTTTGACGAATACGATGCGGGCCGTGCGGACGTGATGTTCGTGATCCAGCGTGTGCTGGAATCAGACGGCAAACTGACCCTTCTGGATCAGAACGAAGTCATCGCACCGCACCCCTATTTCCGCCTCTTCGCCACCGCCAACACCGTCGGCTTGGGCGATACCACCGGCCTTTATCACGGCACCCAACAGATCAACCAAGCCCAGATGGACCGTTGGTCGCTGGTCGTGACGCTGAACTATCTGTCGCACGACGCTGAATGCGCGATCATCCTGTCGAAGGCGCCGCATTACAACACCGAGAAGGGTCGTCAAGACGTCAGCCAGATGGTCAAGGTGGCCGATCTGACCCGGACCGCGTTTATGAACGGCGATCTTTCGACAGTGATGAGCCCAAGAACGGTGATCAACTGGGCTTTGAACGCCGAGATTTTCCGCGACATTGGCTATGCCTTCCGCCTGACCTTCCTCAACAAATGCGACGAGCTTGAGCGCCAGACCGTGGCCGAGTTCTATCAGCGTTGTTTTGACGAAGAACTCCCGGAAAGTGCTGCGAGCGTGGCGCTGGTCTAAGCCCTCAATATTTTGAAACCGACAATCGCGCAAACCCGCCTGCGGGTAGAGTAAGTTTGTCGTCCGAAGCAAGATTTTGTGTCACCCGGAACGTTTGGCGCTCATCTGGATTTGTTTCTTTGATGCTCTGATCGAAGCCGTCGGCCCATTGTTCTGACAGCCCCTCTAGAACCGTGGTCAAAGCCCCTGCCTTTTCGATGATCAATGTGGGCGTTTCCGGGCTAACGTCCCGGCGTTCGTCGCGCCTAAAATCCTCGATCACCACATCATCGGCGCGGGTGCGAAAGTCGATCAGGGGCTGATGGTTGGTGTCGGTTGCTTTGAACACCACCATGTCCCGGACCCGCACGTGCGAGATCTGGCCCACCCCACCCGGTCGGTCACAATCGTTGAACAGCTTCACCCGGCACTCGCGACAAGCGTCCATGTTGATCGCGCAGCAACAACAGCCGCCTTTGATATCGTGCGCCTCAATGTCTTCGATGGGGTGATCGACGCTTAAGAGCCTCAGGAACGAATGACAGCTATCAGCGCGCAGGTGTTCAACGCGCATACGCCGGATCGGGCCATTGAACGCCTTCAGGTTCTGCGCCCGGTTCAGGGCATCATCGGCGAGGATCGCGACCATGTCGTCGTTCGGGGTCTGGCTGCCGTGCCCGATGATGTTGCGGATCACGCCATCCTCGCAATGACCCGAGATATGGATACCGTCCTGATTGGGACGCAGGTGACGGATTTCAAAGGCGATGTCTTCGATCCGGAAATCGCGCACTTTGCCCAAGAGGACGAAATAGGATTCCGCGTCGCGCAAAGCCATCTTGCGCAAGGTCAGGCCCACGACATTGGTGAAATTCACCGAAACGCCCGTGTAGCTGTCAGGCGCATCAGGACCGCGCGGATTGCCGGGATTGTTGCCATCCCAGATGCCGCCTTCGACCACGATGTTCTGGTTGCCACCTTCTGGATCTGCGTTGGTGAGAAGAAAATCGTCCACGCCCGCGCCCGCCCCGTCAGCAAAGATCAGTTGCGCCCGGGGATGCACCCAAAGATGCGTGTCGGAATGGAGGCGCAGGCCCTTGGCCAAACGGTAAATCCCGACCGGGATCACCACGCGCGGCTCTCCTGCATCCAACGCGCTTTGGATCGCCGCGCTGTCATCCGCCCCACCGTCGCCCATTGCTCCTTTTGTCTTCACCGAAAGACCATATGTCTCTGTCACTGCAGGCCCCTTTTCAATCGTCCCAATGCTATCACCAAGCGGCACGATTGCCAGCGCAGCCCCCTTGTGATGCCCGCACCCTCGTGATTTACCCGACCCCGATATGAGCAACTCGAACGAAAGCCCGGCCGACCCGTTCAAGAAGGCCCTTGCCGAAGCGACCAAGACTTTGGCCGACGATCCTGAAATGGCGGTCAGCTTTTCGGTCGATCCTCCCGGCATGTCTGCCGATGGCGTGCGCCTGCCGCAGGTGACGCGGCGCATGACCAAGGAAGAGGTGCTTTTGGCCCGTGGCACGGCAGACAGCTATGCCATGCGGAGGAAGTACCACGACGAAGGCTGTTTCAACCGCTATGCGCCCCAAGGCCCGATGGCGCGTGACATCTATCAGGCCATGGAAATGGCCCGGTGCGAGGCCATGGGGGCCCGCGATATGCCGGGCACCGCTGGTAATATTGATGCGCGGATCGAACATCAGGCGATGCGCAAAGGGTATGATCAGGTGGTCGATGCGGCTGAGGCGCCTTTGGCGGTCGCCGCCGGATACCTTGTGCGGCAACTGGCCAGCGGACGCGACTTGCCCCCCTCGGCCCAGAACCTCTTGAACCTGTGGCGCGACCGGTTTGAAACCAAGGCCGGCGACAGGTTGGACGATCTGGAAGACACGCTGACCGATCAGGCTTCTTTCGCGCGGTTTGCGCGCCAAGTCATTAGCGACATGGGCTACGGCGATCAGTTGGGCGACGATCCCGATCTGGAAGACCCGGACGAGGATCAGGAAGCCGCCGAGGACACATCGGACGAAGACGAGGCAAATTCCGACGATCAAAGCCAGCAGAACCAAGACGATACCGAAGCCGCCCCAGATGGCAGTCAGGAACAAGAGGATGACCCGGCCGAGGCTCAGGTCACCATGGACGAACTGGCTGACACCGAGGCGGGCGAAGAAACCGAAATGCCCCAGGGCGAGGCCGAGATCGAGCCGCCAGCGCCTTTGCCAATCAGCGACGCGGACCCGAACTATTCGGTCTATACCCCTGACTTCGATGAAGAAATCGCCGCCGAGGATCTGGCCGAACCGGAAGAGCTGGAGCGCCTGCGTGCCTATTTGGATCAGCAGCTTGATCCTTTGAAGGGGGCTGTGTCGCGCTTGGCCAACCGGTTGCAGCGTCGTTTGCAGGCGCAACAGACCCGCACCTGGACCTTCGATATGGAGGAAGGGATATTGGACGCGGGCCGTCTGGCGCGAATCGTGGCGAACCCGACTGTGCCGCTTGCTTACAAGCAGGAAAAGGACATGGAGTTCCGTGATACGGTCGTGACACTTCTTCTGGATAACTCTGGTTCCATGCGGGGCCGTCCGATTTCCATCGCGGCGATCTGTGCCGATGTTCTGGCCCGCACGCTGGAACGCTGCTCGGTCAAAGTTGAGATCCTTGGGTTTACCACCCGCGCCTGGAAGGGCGGCCAAGCCCGCGAGCAATGGTTGCAACAGGGTCGCCCTCAACTGCCCGGACGGCTGAACGATTTGCGCCACATCATCTACAAATCCGCTGACGCCCCGTGGCGTCGCGCACGGCCCAATCTGGGGTTGATGATGAAAGAGGGTCTGTTGAAAGAAAACATCGATGGCGAGGCCTTGGAGTGGGCACACCGCCGATTGGTGTCCCGGATCGAAGCCCGCAAGATCCTGATGGTGATTTCTGATGGAGCACCAGTGGACGACAGCACCTTGTCGGTGAACCCCGCGAACTATCTGGAAAAGCACCTGCGCGACGTGATCGACATGGTCGAGAAGCGACGTCAGGTCGAACTTTTGGCGATCGGCATCGGCCATGATGTGACGCGATACTATGAACGCGCGGTGACCATCACGGACGTCGAACAACTGGCGGGCGCCATGACCGAACAACTGGCCGCGCTGTTCGAAAGCGATCCAAGGCAGCGGAAACGTTTGGCAAGGATGAAGAAGTCCGCCTGATCCTTGTCGTGCGCCCGCGTTCCTGATATGTTCCTTGCATCTCAGGGAGAATTCAGATGGCACTTGGCAAGAAACTGAACGGCACTTTGCGCAGCTTCATCGAACGCCAGCCAGTGTTTTTCGTGGCCACGGCGGCAGACACGGGCCGTGTCAATCTATCGCCCAAGGGCAGTGATTCACTTCGCATTCTGGATGATAACCGATTGCTTTGGCTTAACCTTTCCGGTAGTGGCAATGAAACGGCGGGGCATATTCGACTGCAAAACCGGATCACTTTGATGTTCTGCGCCTTTGACGGCGATCCCTTGATCCTGCGGCTTTACGGGACCGCCCGCGTCATTCATCCGCGCGATGCGGATTGGGACGAAATGATCGGTCAGTTCCCCAAGATGGCCGGGTCTCGGCAGTTGTTCGATGTGAGTGTTGAGGCGCTGCAAACCTCGTGCGGAAGCGGCGTGCCTGAGATGGCGTTCAAACGCGACCGGGTGCCTGATGATCTTGTGCCGTTTTTCGACGAGATGGGGCCGGATGGCGTGACAGATTACTGGCGGCGCAAAAACACCGAAACCATCGACGGGTTCGACACCAAGCTTTTCGAGGACTGAGGCCCGCGCCCGCTTGCGCATTCCTCATAACTCTTGTTCCTTACGCCCATGTTCCAAAACTATACCTCCTCCGCCGCGCCCCAGCAGGGCCCACCCCGACTTGCCGCCTTGCGCGACGCCATGGCCGATGAAAAACTCGACGGCTTTCTGGTGCCCCGCGCTGACCGCCATCAGGGCGAATACGTGGCGCCCGCCGATGACCGATTGGCGTGGCTGACGGGGTTTACGGGATCAGCCGGTTTTGCCGCTGTGATTTGTGAAAAGGCCGGTGTCTTTGTGGACGGTCGCTATCGGTTGCAAGTGCGTGATCAGGTGGCGGATGTGTTCACGCCCGTGGATTGGCCCGAGGTGAAGCTGGGGCCTTGGCTGGTGGAACACCTGCACGCTGGCGCGGTGATCGGATTTGATCCCTGGCTGCACACCAAGGACGAGGTGGAGGCGCTGAAGAAATCCGCCGGCGATCACCTAAGCTTCAAG
The DNA here is from genome assembly GCA_964632495.1 of uncultured Rhodobacterales bacterium. GTDB lineage: Bacteria > Pseudomonadota > Alphaproteobacteria > Rhodobacterales > Rhodobacteraceae > CALKXV01. The sequence goes on along the minus strand of CAZWDS010000015.1, from coordinate 38,883 downwards.
CCCAGCCCCAACCTGATCGACCGTATCTGGGACGACCGCCCGCCCCTGCCCGCTGAACCCGCGCGCGCCCATCCGATTGAACTCTCGGGCGAAAAAAGCGGCGACAAGCGCGAACGCATGGCCAAGCTTTTGCGGGATGCTGGCCACACCTCGGCGGTTCTGACCTTGCCCGATAGCATTTGCTGGCTGCTGAACATCCGGGGCAGCGACATCCCCCGCAATCCCGTTGTGCAGGCCTTCGCCATTTTGCATGACACCGGCCGGGTGTCCCTGTTCTCGGATCTCTCCAAGTTCGAAGCCCTTGGCCCCGACCCGCACATTGACCCGTTCGACTGGTCCGCCTTCGACGATCAGTTGCGCACCCTGACCGGCCCCGTCCGTGTCGACCGCAAGACGGCCCCATTGGCCGTGGCGTCCATCCTTGAAGACGCAGGCGTCGAGGTCACATGGGCCGATGATCCCTGTATCCTGCCCAAGGCCCGCAAGAACGCCGCCGAGATCGACGGTATGCGCGCGGCTCATCTGCGCGACGGGGCCGCGATGGTCGAGTTTCTGACGTGGTTCGATCGTGAAGCGCCCAAGGGACATCTGACCGAGATTGATGCGGCCAAGGCCCTGGAAGCCTATCGTTCGGGCGCGAACAGTCTGATGGATATCTCGTTTGATACCATCTCGGGTGCCGGGCCGAACGGAGCCGTCATTCACTACCGCGTGACCGAAGAGACCAACCGGGGCATCAATCCGGGCGAATTGTTTTTGGTGGATTCGGGCGGGCAGTATCTGGACGGCACCACGGACATCACGCGCACCATTGCTGTAGGTGACCCCACCGACGAGGCCCGCGACTGCTATACCAAAGTTCTGCAAGGCATGATTGCGGTGTCTGAGGTTCGGTTTCCTCGTGGGCTGACGGGCCGGGATATCGACGCTTTGGCACGCGCACCACTTTGGCGGGCCGGGTTGGACTATGACCACGGTACGGGGCACGGGGTTGGCGCCTATCTGTCGGTCCACGAAGGCCCACAACGGATTTCGCGCGCAACGGACGTGAAACTGGAACCCGGCATGATCCTGTCGAACGAGCCGGGGTATTACAAACCAGGCGCGTTTGGCATCCGAATCGAGAACCTGATTGTTGTGCAAGACGCCGAAAAGATCGGCGACAAACGGGATCAATTGGATTTCGAAACCCTGACCTTCGTGCCTTTGGACCGCCGTCTGATCGACGTTTCTGCCCTTGGCCCCTGGGAAAAGGACTGGATCAACACATATCATGGCATGGTCCGCGAAAAACTTGCTGGCCGACTGACGCCGCAAGCTGAGGATTGGTTGAACAAGGCGACAGAGCCCCTTGCATAGCCTTGTTACGTTTTCAGTGCTAAGGTGCCGCCAACGAAGGAGAATTGCATGTCGGATCAGATCAAAATTCAGCCAGCCACGGGCACTTGGGTTGTGCGTGCGGGCGGGGCAGTTTTGGGTGAAAGCAGCGCTGCTTTTGAACTTCAAGAAGGCGGCTATGATCCGGTGATCTATTTTCCGAAAGGCGACATCGCCATGGAATTCCTGGATCCGTCCGACAAGGTAACGACGTGCCCTCACAAGGGCGAGGCGACGCATTACTCCATCGTTACCAAAAGCACCGTTCTGCAAAACGCCGGTTGGTCTTATGACGCGCCGAAAGATGCCGTGGCTCAGATTGCCGGGCATATCGCGTTTTATGTGCGCGACGATGTAGCGGTTGAGCAGGTCTGAACAGGGCGGAGTTTGACGCAAACTCCGCAAGAATTTTCGGTGCGAAAATTCCGATCCAAAGGTTTGAAAAGTGGAAAATGCGAATTCCGCGTCGGAATTCTCTTTAACTGTGCTCTTCTTCCGCCGTTGCAGCCAAAGCCTTGTTGTAAGCGCGCAAAGCATCCACATGAAACAATGCCCCCAGAATGCGCGGTGGCTGGCCTTCGTCGCCGACGGTCAGAACGGGCAAGAATGGTCGCGAGGTCTGATCGAACAAGGGCAAAGCGGTTTCCAGGGTGGCGTTCGGGCTGACCCACACTCCCTCTTCTATCGCCGCCCAAAGCGCATCTTCGGGGGCCGCTTTCGCATCGTCCGGTGTTCGCATCACATTTGCGACGCGGAACAGGGACAAAAGATACGCCTGTGGTCCCTTTGACAAATGCACATTGCGCCGTTCCAACTGGGTCAGAAAGTAAGATCTGTCCACCAGTCGCGAGGCAATCGCCGTCGACATAGACACCGCCACCATCACCGCAATCCCGGCCTGCCAGTCGCCCGTCAGTTCAAACACGATCAATGTGGTGGAAATCGGTGCGCCCAATACGGCTGCCGCGACCGCGCCCATGCCAGCCAAAGCGTATAGCGTGCCAGTCCCCGACACTTCCGGCAAGATCGCCGTCGCCGTCAACCCGAAGGCCAGCCCCAACAAAGCCCCCACCATCAACGAAGGCGAGAAGATGCCGCCGCCCATGCGGCCCGCGATCGTGATCGCCACCGCGACGGCTTTGATCACGCAAAAGACCACCGCTTCATGCCACAAAAGCCGGCCTGTCAACGCCGCCGATGTCGTCTCGTAACCCACACCGATGATATGTGGGAAGGCCAGTGCCAGACAGCCCAGCATCAGGCCAGCGATGGCCGGGCGTAGGAACCGTGGAATACCCAAACGTTCGCGCATCGCACTGCCGAAATCGTCCGCCGCAAAGATGCACCACATCATCACCACAGCCACCACACCCGACAACATCCCAAGGATCAGGAAGGCCGGAAGTTCGACATAGAAGGCCAAGACCGAACCTGCGGGCAATGCGAACTCGGTGACGTCGCCAAAGGTGAGGCGCGAAATCACGGTGCCTGCGACTGATGCAATAACGATAGGAGCAAAGGCGTGAAGCGCGAAGTGGCGCAAGACGACTTCAAGCGCGAAGAGAGCCCCGGCAATTGGCGCGTTGAACGAGGCCGAAACCGCCGCTGCCACAGCACAGCCCAGAAGATCGCGCCCGGTGATGCCGTCCGCTTTGATCCGGTTCGACACCCAAGACGCAATCACACCCGCCAAATGCACCACCGGCCCTTCCCGGCCCGTCGATCCGCCCGTGCCCAAGGTGATCATCGAAGCCGCGGCCGACGCCAGCCCCTCTTTCGTTTCGACCCGACCATTGTGAAGTGCCGCGCCTTCAATCACCTCGGCGACCGAGCGGACGCGGTTGTTGTCGGTGAACCGATCCAGGATCAAACCTACGACCAATCCACCACAGACCGGGATCAGAACGATCATGTACCACGGCAATGTCTCGGCAAAGGAATGCAACAGGCGCACGTTGTCGGTGCCATAAAGCGAGGTTTGCAAAAGGTTGACGCCAAGACGAAACAAGACCGCCGCACCGCCAGCGGCAATACCGATCAGAAGCGCGATGAACCAGAACTGTACCCGTCCGGGGCCTTGCTCTAGAATTAGCTTCCACGCATCGCGAACGGACGCCAAAAGACGGGCGGGAATTTCCTTGAGGCTCGACTGGCGAGGCGCGTCCATGAGACCTGCGCAACCCGGGCTGAAACATAACAGTGATCTGCGTCGCCCGATGGCGCAGAGCAAGGGTTCGCTGTTGTCCCACCGACGAACCCCTTGGTTCTAGGGCAAACGGCGCGGCCCCGTAAGGGCTGAGTTGGGAAATTTACTGCTCTGTGGCATGGCATTGCCGATTTGGCTCTTGCGCCCTTTGGTGTTGCGGTATTTCCTTGGCCTTATGACATTGCGCGTAGATTTGAATTCCGACATGGGCGAAGGCTTTGGCCCGTGGAAAATGACCGACGATGCCGGTCTTTTGAAGATCGTCACCTCGGCGAACATCGCCTGCGGCTTTCATGCGGGTGATGCCGACACGATGGCGGCAACCATGGGGTTGGCTGCGAAGGCCGGTGTGGGGATCGGGGCGCATCCGGGGTTTCCTGATTTACAAGGATTTGGCCGACGTCAGATGCAGGTGCCCTTGCCGACGCTGGCCAATATGGTGCGTTATCAGGTGGGCGCGGCTCAGGCGCTGGCGCGGGCGGCGGGTGGCGTGGTTCGGCACCTAAAGCTGCACGGTGCCTTATCGAACATGGCCTGCACGGACGCCGCGATGGCGCGCGCCTGCTATGAGGCCGCGCTGGATGTGGCCCCGGACATCATCATCATGGGATTGGCCGCGACCGAGATGGAGACCGTGTGTCGTGACCTGGGGTGCAAATGGGCGGGTGAGATTTTCGCTGACCGCGCTTACAACGCCGATGGCACGCTGGTTGACCGGCGTTTGCCGGGCGCGATGATCCACGACGGAGCTGAAGCGGCGCGACGCATGGTGGATATGGTGCGCAAGGGCGCCATTATCACCGATGATGGAACCAAGCTTACCACCCGCATAGATACGATCTGCATTCACGGAGACAGCGCAGCGGCGGTGGCGTTTTCAAATGAGGTTCGCAAAGGATTGGAAGCCGCAGGTATTGCGATTTCACAATTCGACGGATCGCCGTTGACTTGAACCTTAGGCTGCGTCGCGCATCTGGCGCTGAAGCTGCGCTTTCCAGGCATCGTCCAATTCGATCATCTGATCCAGCAAGGCCAGGATGCGCGGAGAGGGAAGACCAGCAAAGCTGGCAAAATTCAATTCGTCTTCCAACTGTTCCAGTTCAGCGTCCGAAAGACCTTTCAGCATGCGCGACAGGATGGAGTGGTCCACCACCGCGTTAGTCCCATCTACGTGACGGTCATTTTCGGTCTTAAACATTTTACAAACTCGTGTTGGCAGCCGGTATTACAGATAAATGTTACCCAAAATCGTGAATTTTATCTATGCTCCAATGCCTCAGTGATCTGACCGAATTGGAAAAAGTATCTGCATTTTAAGGTATATTATCACTGGATTTGGAAACAATCGGCCAGTCGGATCGGTCATGCTAAACCAGAAGGCTTTGCACAGTCCGAATCAATCGCCGCTTTGGCCGCATCCCCCTTTGCGAACGAAAAAGGGCCGCCCCCGAAAGGACGGCCCCGGCCCACGTAGCGTGGGTTTTATTCGTCTTCCAACGCCTCGACCGCCTTTTCTAGCGCGGCTTTGGTGGACTTCTTTTCGGTCACAGTGGCCTGTTCGAACACATAGTCGACGACCTTGTCTTCAAACAACGGAGCCTGAATTTGCTGACGCATCTGCGGGTTCTGTTGCACGAATTCGAAGAACTGACGTTCTTGACCCGGATACTGGCGCGCCTGATTCATGACCGCTTGCGTCATCTCGGCGTCGGACACCTCAACTTCGTTCTTTGAACCGAGTTCAGCCAAAAGCAATCCAAGACGCACGCGACGTTCGGCCAGTTTGGTGTGCTCTTCGGTGGCTTCCACTTCGGCGTGGTCGTGGCCTTCCACTTCGGGGTTTTCCTCGTGCCACAGCTGATGAGCGATCTGCTTGGCTTCGGCCTCAACCAGCGAAGGTGGCAGTTCGAAAGTCACGGCCTTGTCCAGCTCGTCCAGCAAAGAGCGCTTCATCACCGACCGGGCCGCGCCGTCAAATTCAGACGTGATCCGCTCGGTCACTTGGGTTTTCAGGGTCGCAAGGTCTTCGACGCCAAATTTCTTGGCCATCTCGTCATCAATCTCGGCGGCCTTTGGTTCTTGCACAGCCTTGACCGTCACATCAAAGATCGCAGGCTTACCGGCCAGTTCGGCATTGCCGTATTCTTCGGGGAAAGTCACCTCGACGGCCTTTTCATCTTCGGCTTTCACACCAACAAGTTGTTCCTCAAATCCGGGAATAAACTGACCCGACCCCAGAACCAGCGGGAAATCTTCGGCAGATCCACCTTCAAAAGCTTCGCCGTCCACCTTACCGACAAAGTCGATCACGACCTGATCGCCATCCTTGGCTTTCGAGCCCTTCTTGCGGTCTTCAAAATTCTGCGCGTTTTCGGCGAGGTTTTGCAGGGCTTCTTCAACAGCTTTTTCGTCGGCTTCGACCACCATCTTTTCCAGCTTGATCTTCGACAGATCAACTTCAGGGATTTCTGGAAGGGCTTCGTAAGACATCGTCACTTCGACATCATCGCCTTCTTTCCAGTCCTGATTGGTCATCTCGACCGCTGGCTGCATGGCCGGACGGTCGCCCGAATCCTCGAAATGCTTGGCCATGGCCCCGTCGACGCTTTCCTGCATCGCTTCACCCAACAAACGCTGGCCGAACTGCTTGCGCAACAGCGCCATCGGCACCTTACCCTTGCGAAAGCCCTTCATTTCAATTTCGGGCGCAGCTTCGGTCAGCTTTTCGTTGACCTTGTCGTCCAAGTCTTTGGCTGGAACGACGATCGTATAGCCGCGCTTCAGTCCTTCGTTCAGCGTCTCGGTGACCTGCATGGGTATCCTCGCGTTTTCCCGCTGCTTTGACTTCGTGCGCGGGTCATAAAAATCAGCGCTCCTAATAGGGTCAAGCGCGGCTATCTGCAAGCTGAAACGAAGGCGTCCGTTCGCCGCTGTACTGGCGAACGGACGCAGGAAGCTGCCAAACCCAAGACTGGACATGACCGGGCTTTGTACACAGGCAAGTTCCTGAGGACAAAATCACCATAGTCGCAGACGTCGGGGTGTTGCGCGTATCAGCTTTGCTGCGCCCGCGCGGGGCCTAAGAAACGGTTAACGCGAAGGACAGCACCCTGCCCTTCGCGTTGTTTTTGGCTTAGTCGAAGACCGAAGCGATTTGATCGACGCTGACGCCTTCTTTGATTTCGCGCAAGCGGGCATAGATCAGCGATATCGTGATCCCGCTTAGCCCCATGCCCACGGCTGTGGCAATAGACATCAAGGCCAGCGAAACAAGCAATCCGCCGCCCACAGCCGAACCCAACATACCGATCACAAAACCAACGCCGCCTCCGATAAGTGCGGAACAAATGATCATGATCAGCAAAGCACCGAAAATCGGCCAGCGATAGCCGCGTGTCAGCTCGACACTGCGGCCCATGGCGCGATAACCTGCGCCTTCGATCACAACAGCGGGTGCGATCATCGAATAAACCGCGTAAATCCACATGCCCGGGATCACCAGCAGCATGAAGCCGATGCCAGCCAGAATACCAGCAACGAGGCCCAGAACCGCAATTGGCAAAGCGGCCCCAATGGCTGGCGAGATATACTTCGAGATACTCATCTGGCGGCCCAGCTTGCTGTCATACGCAACCTGCACCAAAAGCGCCGTGGCCAGACCGTAGACGACCATTTGGATCAGGATATCCAGCACAATCGCGGGCCAATTCGGAAGTCCGGTGAAGTTTGGATCTGGCATGCCAAGGGCATAGCTCCAACCGTTCAGCAATCCTGACGCGACCAGCCCGATCAAGGCTGGAATGACGGCCAAAGTCATGACCGTGATGAAGTGTTTAAAAAGGATGGAAAAGCTTTCGCTAATAATCGCGCCGACTCCAAGTGGAGCGGCATTGAATGTTTCCGCTGCTTGATCTGCCATGATGTGACCCTCTGAAAATTCGTTCTTTTTGACTGACTAATGTCAAGGAATGACCAAATACGGATAAATTCAAGGCATTCCTGCCCCAATCAATCCTCTGTTTGGCTGTGAAACTTATCTGCCCGCCGGTCGCCAAATAGCTGGCGTTGCTCCAGATGAGCCCTTTGCGCGTTGTAAAAGGCGCGCAGGAACCTCACGCTGTCCTCGGCTTTGACCGGATCGGCATAGCTGATCTTGTTCCGGATCTTATCGACAATGGTCTCGACGGTCTTTTTCTGGGCTTTATAAGCGCTTGGCGACAGATCGCGCCGTTCCGACGCGCGCAGCAATGTCTCAAGGGTCTGCAACTCAAGCGCACCGTAGTGATCCAACTGGTGGGCCAGAAAGCCGAATTCTGAATTGTCCTTTGCACTGAGCTGCCCTGCCTGCGCCTGATCTTTCAAAAAGACGGGTACGGGAAGCTGGATCACATGGGTCCCCGCCATCAAATCCCCCAAGCGGCGGCGGTACCGGTTGAAAAGGGGCACGGCGAGAACGCCCAAGACCCATGCCAATGCAATGCTGGAGGTGATCGGTGTCGTTTCATCCAGCGTGACCAAAAGCGTGCCGGGCAGAAAAACTTCGGCTTCTTTCATCAGGTTGCGCAGCACAACCGCATGGGTTTGCAGCGAGCCGCCATCATGGGACACGACCTTGATCTTCATCAGTCGTTTGCCCAGGGTTTGCCCGTTCCAGGCCAACTCCGACAAGGCGTAATATGGAATGCGGATCACGAAGAACAACAATGCGGCCAAAGCGTTCAACGTGTCGGGCGATGTCATATCAAGCGCGGCGAGCAGGATAATAATGGCGATGGCCGCCACGCCGGTGATCAAGACATCTGTGATCTGGGCCGCCAGCCGTCCACCAAGACCTGCGATTTCGAGGCGAAGTGGCACGCCTTCGGGCGGTAAGACTTGGTTAGGATCAGGGCGATCCACACGGGGTCTACGACGAAAAATCATGTGCTGCGCCGCCCGGCCAAAGCAAACCATGCCAGCCACAATGCGCCAACGCCCCACCCTACGGTGTAGCGCGTCAGGGGGTCTTGGATCAGTTGCCGCAAAAACCCCTCCAGCAAAGCGGCCACGACCAGCATAATAGCCGCTACGATGGCCAGTTTCACAGCATCCCGCCCCGCTTTCCTAAGAGCCACGACGCGGGAGTTTTGCCCGGGGAACAAAACGGCCATGCCCAGCTGAATACCCCCGCCGCAAGCGATGCAAATGGCCGACAGTTCCGTCACACCATGCACCGATAACCAACCGCCGATATCAATCCCCAAACCGCGGTCCACGTGTAACGCCACAAAGGCTCCAAAGATCAACCCATTGTAAAACGTCAGTAAAATGGCCGGAGCACACAGAAACGCGCCCAATCCAAAGACAAAAATCGCAATGCGCGTGTTGTGGGAAAAGAGGAACGTTGCGAAGGCCCCCAGCCCACTTGAATCCGGGTCACTGTCATAGATGATCGAGCGCAGATATTCAGTCGAAGCCCCGGGCCCTCGTCCTTGGGCCAAGTCTGGTGGCATGAACACATGGTACCAGGCGGCGTTCTCGAAATAGAGCAGATAGCCCACCAAAGCGCCCAGCCCAAGGCTGAGGAAACCCGCCACAATGAACCACGCCGATCGGCGCATGGCCTGTGGCCCGCTTTCCCGGAAAAACCGTGTGACCAGACCGCCGATCCGTTCCTGGGGCGCATAGACGCTTAGGTAGGCGCGCGCTGTCAGCGCTTCGAGGTAGTCCAAAAGCCCTTTGTCCAGCGTGATTTCCCGCGCAATCGCCAGCGACGTGGTGGCCTGACGGTAAAGCGCGGCCAAATCGCGGGCCGCTTCGAACCCCATGCGCCCGACACCGTGTTTCTCGGCCTCGCCCACCAATTCTTCCAGCCGCCGCCAATCCGCCTCGCGTTCGCGGCGGAACCGGGCGGATCGCAGAAGATCGCTCTCGTCCATCAGATCAGCTCCCGCGATTTGATGTCGAGGTAGGTCGAAATCAGTTGTGCCGTCACATGCCCGGGCGACGTGTCCAGAACCGTGACGCCCAATCGGGCCAAACGTTCCAGCACCAGACGGCGTTCGCGCAAGGTCTGATCGGCGGCCACCAAGGTCGCCACCCCGTCCATATCGTCGGGCGCTTCGGCCACCAACGCCTCGGTGTCGGGATCGCGGATGGTGACGAAGACCAGCAAATGCCGTTTGGCCAGAATGGCGATGTTTTCGATCAGCAATTCGGCGGAGGTTGCATCAACAAAGTCGGTGAAGATGATGATAAGGCTACGTTTTGGTGTCCGTGCATTCAGTTCGGTCATCGCCAAAGTGTGATTGGTTTCGCGGCTGACATAGTCCAGCCCCGCGCTCCAGGATCGCAGTCGGGCAAAGGCGCGTCGTCCGGCTTCGGGGGCCGCAAAGATACGCGGGCGCACGTCGTAGGAGTAATGCCCCACCAAATCGCCGCCGATGGCAGCCGCCCAAGCGGTGGCCAGCGCGGCCGTGACGGCATGGTCGATCTTGGGCAGGCCGGCGATTTCCTCGCGCATCAGGTATCCGTTGTCCAAAGCGACAATCACGTGGTGATTACGCTCGGCGCGCAGTTCCTTTGCAACAAGCGTCCGTTGTCGGGCCGAGCGTTTCCAGTCGATGCTTTTGACGTCCATACCTTTGACGAATTCGCGCAGCTGATGAAACTCGGCCCCCTCGCCAATGGCGCGGTTTTCCTTTTGGCCAAACAGCGTCGATTGCACCGTCGTGGTGATCTGGCCCGATTGCACCAGCCGAATGTTTGGCACCACGTTGGTTTCCAGATCAAGCGCCAGACAGGGCACGAAATCGAACAGTCCCAACCGCGACGGCCACGCCAGCCACAGCGTGTCAAAGCGCCAGACGCCGCGCCGCTTGCCCAGACACGGGACTTCGGCCACCTGCCCGTCTTCTGCGGCATGAAACAGGATGTCGCCCTCGCCCGAAAGCCCTTCTGGCCAAGCCAACCGGCCTGACATGTTCTCGGCCCCCGGTGCGACGCGAATGTCCAATGCCACTGTTTCGCCCACGAAAACTTCCGGCGGAAGGTCGCAAGTTACCTCAAGCTTGCGGCCGCGCGACAAAACAAGATCAGCCACAGCAACCAAGGCCAAGATCGCCCAAGGCAGGAACGTCCCATTGCCGCTTTCACCGCCCACGACAATCGTGGCGACAGAAAGCACCAAGGCACCCACAGCGCCCCAAAGCAAACGTTTGGATGGACGGATCAGCGCGGCGCCTCGATCTGGTTGATTATGTTTTCAAGGACTTGTTCGGCGCCTCGCCCTTCGATTTCAGCGGCAGGGCCCAGAACGATGCGGTGACGCAAGGCGGGCACGATGATGCCTTTGACGTCATCCGGTATGGCAAAGTCACGCCCCGCCAAAGCTGCCGCAGCCCGCACCGCGCGTGAAATGGCGTCGGCGGCCCGGGTCGAGGCGCCAAAGGCAATGTCCTGACTTTCCCGTGTGGCACGCACCAACCGCAAGATATAGGCCAGAATGTCGTCTTTCAGGATGATCCCGTCGATCAGATCGCGGCTTTCGGCAAGGGCTTGGGGAGAGATGACCTTCTCAAGCCCGGCCGTTTCCTGCCCGGTCTCGATCGGCTCGGCGGCGTGTTTTTGCAGGATCGCCATTTCGATGGCCTCATCGGGAAAAGCGATGTCCAGTTTAAACAGGAAGCGGTCCAGCTGAGCCTCGGGCAGCGGATAGGTGCCCTGCTGTTCAATCGGGTTTTGCGTCGCGATGACAGTGAAATCTTCGCCCAGATCGTAATCCGTGCCATCCAGACTGACCATGCGTTCGTTCATGGCCTGCAAAAGTGCCGCTTGGGTTTTGGGTGGGGCGCGGTTGATTTCATCGGCCAGCAATACTTGGCTGAACACCGGGCCCTTGGTCAGCACGAAATCATTGGTTTGGAAATTGAAGATCGAGGTGCCCAGAACATCGCCCGGCATCAGGTCGGGGGTGAACTGGATACGTCCGAATTCCAGGTTCAGTGCGGCGGCAAAACTGCGGGCCAACAGGGTTTTTGCGGTTCCCGGCGGACCTTCCAGCAACACGTGGCCCCGCGCGAAAAGCGCGATCAACAACAGGTTGACCGCATCCTCCTGGCCCAGAACGGCCTTGCCAATTTCGGTTCGTAACGCGTCTGCCCGCGCGCTTAGGGTTTCAAGTGTCATGGGTGATCCGCTCCAAAACCTGTTCTAATGCAGTGACTTGACCAATGGCCTGTGCGCCCGTCGTGCGGGCGGGCAAGGCCTCTAACGCTTGAAGCGCGGCCTCTAGTTCGCTTGCGCGCTTAGGATACCGACGCGCGATGAATTTCAAAAACGTGTCGCGCTGACCGTAGCGACGCGCTTCGGCTGGCCCCACCAGTTGGGCGGCGACAGCCGCGATGCGGGCTTTGGCGTATTCGCCCACCAAGGCACCATCCTGATCCGACAGACGCATCAGGCGGGCACGGGCGCGGATGGCATAGGCCTTGCTGGCCTCGATCTTCAGGCGTTCGACCACAACCGGACCAAAACGCCGCGCGGCCCGCCAAAGCGCCAGCAAAAGGATCACACCTGCCCCAACCCAAAGAGCCAGAAACGGCGGATCGAAAAAGCGCAACAGATCGGCCCAGGTGCGTTCACGTTGCACGCCTTCGTCCGCCGTGCGCAGCCAGGACACCGGGCTGTAGTCGATCATCACGGTCTTGCCGTCCGCTTCGCCGCCCAAAAGATCGCGCGCGATATGGGCATTGTCGCCCAGACGAAGCCCGTGGTTGTTCAGAAGATCCGGGTCCGACAAGACCAGGACCGAGTCCTGATCTTCGTCACCAGACAAGGGACACCGCGCCAACAACATCGCCGCGTCCCGTCCGATCAACGGCGTGCAGGTTTTGGAGCTGAACATTTGGGCGGCGTAGATGCGCGCCGTCTGATCCGCCCCATCTACCACATCAAAATCCGTGAACGGGCTGCGGCTATACCCGATTTGTGCGCTATTATCCCCCAACACTTGACGAAGGGTCCTTGTCACGCGGTCTTGTTCGACCAACAGCACGGGATGGCCAAGGCCGGTCAAACGCATCCCGCTGCGCCACTTGGGCAAGACAACCAGTGACGGAACACGGCCTATCTTTTCTTGGATCTCATCCAGATAGAGGTCGTATTCGTCTTGCTGCAGCAACAGTTCTTTCTTGTCTCTTGGCGCAACACGATCCCGACCGATTTGGCTGTCATAGACCGGAATGATGTTCAGCCCGATGGTGTCCACATCCAAAGGCCACCCGCCCGAGAAGCTTTGCGCACCGATCCCTTCAGAGGCCAGCCAGACGGCAAGCCCATCCATGCCCGCAGGCGAGGCCCGCAGCACCTGCTTGCGCCCCGAAACCACGTAAAACAGCGCCACAAGCACCAAAAGGGCCACGGTGACCATCACCACGACTTCGGCGCGCAATCCAGAGGGTCTATCAGGGCTGATGTCGCTCATGCGGTGGCCCCTTCAATCAGGGGGCGGACGTTGGCCAGATGGGCCTGAAAGTCCTCTTCCGAAATATCGCGCCCGCCGAATTGCACCCGTTCGCTATCCAGAACCAAGGCTTTGAGGGCGGCGACCTGATCCGGCTGACCTTGCACACGACGCAGTGCGTCCCTTGCGGTCCAACTGCGCTGGAACAGAACACCGTTCGCGGCAACCGCCACGGAAAGCGCTTTTTGCGCCAATAAAATCAAGGCGATCCGGCGATCTTTTAAGCCAAGAATGCCCTTTAACTCGATCGGCGTCCCGTCGTCATCCAACAGCGACACAGCCCCCACGCGATCGCGTCGTGCATTTTCCGCATCCGAGCGTAGCGACACAGAAATCCCGCCGCCAAAGCGGAAAAACGCATAGATGATCCCAATCAGGATGGCGGTGGAAATCAGGGCCGATGGCAAGTCTATTTCGATGCGTCTGCCTTCATTGTCTGGCGCAGGTTCAGGTTCTTGCCGTGTGGTCAATTCGGGCGGTGGCGCTGATGGATCAAAGTAAGACACGTCTGCGTCAATCCTGCGCACGCGGATAGACCGCAAATAGTCTTCGCCCGACTCCTGAATTTCGGTCGGTTCAACAACCGCTTGTTGTGCCATGGCTGGCATCCCGAACGGGGCTAGTAATGCCACCAAAGCGAAGTGAACAATAAATCGCATTATCAACGTCATAGAAGGCGCTTGCCCGTGCCGCAATTGCAAGCTCGCTTAATAGGATCAGACGGCGCTAAGCGTGACGTGGAAGTCTCATTGCCGATTTGGACGTTGAAACGCGTGTTACGCCTGACGCGCCTGTCGTCCAAGCGTCACCCAAAGTGACGCCGCGATGACCAAGGCTGCGCCCGGCGCAAAGCTGGCGCCCGGGACTTCGTCAAATAAAAGGTATCCGGCACCGACGGACAGGATCAGGCTGAGATAGCTCAGCACAGACAGATAACCCGCCGTGCCGTGAAAATGTGCCCGAAGAAAACAGAACTGGGCGGCTTGGGCGAAACATCCGATCAGGATCAACGGTGCGATATGAGGTGTTGCGACGGGCGTCCAGAACATCGTGGCAATCGGGGCGCTGAACAGTGTCAGCCCGACCGTGTAGAACGCCATCATCACAATCGGCGGAGCTGTCCGCAGGGCGCGCGTTGCAACAATGACGGCCGAGGCCGAGATGACGACGACGCCCATAGCTGCCAGCCCCCAATTCCAAGGCACAGCGCCCGGATTGACCGCCAGCACAATCCCCACCATTGCGATCATTGCCGCCACCCAACCCCGCAGACCGATCACTTCGCGCAAGATCACGGCGGCCATCAACATGGTGATGATGGGTCGGGTAAAACTGATCGCCGTGAAGACCGCCAGCGGCAGGCGAGCAATGGCGAAAAAGCTGGCCGTCAGGGTGATGGCGGCCAAAACGACGCGCAACAGGTGCAGGCGCAAATGCGGCAACCCGCGAAACACGGCGCGGTCTTTCCAGATCAGCGGCAAGATCACGATCAATCCCACCAGTGCGCGAAAGAACACGACTTGCGCCGCCGGGTAATCCGCGCCCAGCCATTTGACCAGCGACAGGGACCAGATGTTCAACGACAGATCCGCCATCAACCACGCGCCGCCTTTCAGGTTGTCGCGCGGCGCTTCGGTCATCCCCGTTTGGCGATAAGATTGGCCATCAGGCGGAAAGCTCCGGGTACAAGGTTTTCCATCTGGTGGTGCAGGATCAGCGAAGTATGCACATGCCGCCCCGCGCCCACGTCGGCCACCAGCAGTGCGCCTTGGTGCGGGTCTTCGCCCGGATCGGCCATTTCGATCAGCGGCGCATAGGCCGCGTCCCAGCTTTTGGCGAAGTACAGGCCGCGCTCTTTCACCCAGCCGGCCCAATCGTCAGGGCCGATTTGGTTTGGCGTCGACAAAAGCGGATGGTCGCTCAGATGACGCACGTTGGCGGCTTCGTCCGTGACCCGCCAACGAAGCGAGGGTTGCCCGATCTCCAAACGATGCGGAGGTGTCGTGTCGGGATCCCAATTGTCCCATGGCCGGTGATAGAGCGTGACCAGTGTGCCGCCAGCCCTGGCCCATGCGTGCAGTCGCGCCATGGCGTCCGACAGACCGGGGCGGAACCGCATGGCGAAAATGCCGATGACGATGGTGTCAAAACGCTGCAAGGCCGTGTCACTGCTCAGATCTTCGTCCGTCAGATCGGTCATATCCGCGCCCAGCATCGACAACCAGTGGTTCACGCGGTCATTGCCAGCGCCCACATATCCCACGGTCACATCGGGCAGTTTGGCGTCCAGCGCCAGAACCCGTAATGCGGCAGGCGTGGCCGTGGTGGTTGGTGCTGTGTGTGGCTGTTCGATCCGTTGCACGGTCATGGCAGAGGCGTCGTTGACGTGAACCGGTAAAGTATAAAGGCCGGGGGCGACTTTACTTGGGGCGCTGCCACCCAATCCTTCGGATAGGGGCAAAGCCTGCCAATCGTCCGGCAAGCTTAGGGCGACTTTGGCCTTGTCGGGGTGAACGCTGTCCACATATGCCGCGAAATCGCGCGTCTTGTCAGCGAGGTTGATCAGAACCCCGTCCGGGCTGACCCGCGCCATTCGATTGGGCAGAACCATGGGCGGGTTTTCCATCGGCAAGCGTAGGGACAGGCTTTTACCTTGGTGGCTGATCTTAACCAACGCCGCCGGAGCTTCGGCCGCCGCCGGGTCATAGATCACGCGATAAGGCGCTGTCGGTGCTGCATTTTTGTCGATGATCAGTTGGTCTTTTTCCACCGACCAATCGCGTGGAAGGTCCAGACTGACGTCGATGGCGTCGGCCTGCCCTTTTGAGATCTCGCAGGCGAAAGACACAGACTGGCCCGGCACCAAAAACGGCTCGGCCACGCGCAGACGCACGTCCACGCCCAAGGCCAAACGAATGACATGGCCAAGCTGCACCTCTTTCGCTTGCAACCGATGCGCCACGTCATCGCGCACATTGTCGGGGCAGTTTTCAAGCGCGGTGCGAACGGCGGCAAAGGCTTTCAAGGCGGAGGTCGCGACGTGGTCAAACGCAGGAAATGCCACCACAGCAGCGTCGATACTGGCCTGCGCGGAGGCCAGTTGGTCCGCGATGTCCTCTGCCCCCGGCATAGCCGCAAGATCAGCCAAAGTCGTGGGCAATCCGGAAAAGACACTGTCATCCGGTCCGGCCACATGGGTTTCAGCCAGATGCAACGGCCAGTCCCGCCAGTCGTCTTTTGCCACCCAACGTCCCATGCCTTGGGTGCGGTGATAGGCGCGGGATTGCTGGCCGATCTGATCCCAAGACCACCCGGTGATCGCATCCTCACCTGCCCCAGGCACCGTCATCGTTGCGGGTGGCGGTGGCAGATCGTCGTCGTAGGCTTGGCCCGCGCCGGACCATGCGGGCAGGTACATTTTCTTTACCTGCCAGACCGGGCGATTGGACGGATAGGCGGGATCTGCGGCGGCGGTCATCACCTCGTGGGCCGCTTGCGTCATGGCCCGGTGATGGCCGTGTTGACCGGGCACATCCAGAAACGTCGGGCACATGATGTCGGGGCGTTCTTCGCGCACGATGTCGACAAAGCGCGCCAAGGTTCGGGCATGGCCCCAGCGTCCCAAGGTTTCGTCGCCGCTTTTTGAGAACCCGAAGTCAGTGATCGGATCCTCTGGCGTTTCAGAATGCCAATACATCCGCATCCCCAAGACGTCACAAGCCCGCTCCATCTCGCGGGTCCGCAGCGCGCCCAAGGCCGCGCCTGCTTCGGTGCCGACGTCGTTCTGCCCGCCTTCCCCTCGGGTCGAGCAGGCATAGGAAATGTTGACGCCATCACGAAACGCCAAGGCCGCCAGCATGCCCGATATCTCGTCATCGGGATGGGCCCCCGTCTGCATAAAGCGCACGACCGAGGTCAGAGGACGCAGCGCCCACCACAACTCGGTGATCCGGGGGTGGGCGCGTTGCGTTTCGATCCGGGCTTGATCTGGCGTTGGCATCAAAGCTCCTGCGGTTGTGCGGCGATTTTCGGCGTGAAGGCGTGGTTCACCACAAGCGCCGCGGCGCCCAGAGTGGCTGTCATCCGGCCCGAGGCTCCACGCATCAGGCGCGGCACATCGCGTTTGGATCGGTTGGACACGGACCTTTCGGTCAAACGCACAGAGCCGATCAGATGATCCAGAATGTTGTCCGGCATCGCACCGCCCAGAATGATGGTCTGCGGATCGAACAGGTTTTCGACGATAGACACGGCGGCGGACAGAGGCTCAACCGCTTGATCCAGCCAGTGCTTCAGCGCAGGGTTCCCGGCGCGATAGTGTTTGGCCAGATCGTCCACGTTGCGCGTGACAAGCCCTGCGTCTTGCAGCGTTGCGGCCAAGGCCCGGCGGCTAACGTGGTCTTCCAACATCACCAGCTTGCCCTTGGATGAAACCTGCAACGTCCCGATCTCGCCCGCATTGCCAAAAGCGCCCGCCATCAAGCGCCCCTTGTGTACAACGCCCAAGCCCAAGCCGCTGCCGAAGTAAAGATAAGCATAGCTGTCCAACCCCTGCGCAACGCCCGACACACGTTCGGCAATCGCCGCAGCGTTGGCGTCGTTTTCTACCAGAACCGGCGCGCCCAACATGTCGGACAGCCAAACCTCGGGCGGGGTGTCATCCCAGATCGGCAGTTCCGACGCGCCGCCTGCGATCCCTGTCGATCCAAAGGGCCCCGGCATCACGATGCCCAAGCCCAACAATCGTCGAGCATCGCACCGCGCATCCTTCAAAAGCGCCGCCTGCATCTCGCGCACAGCTTTCACCACGCCCGCGCGATCCCGCGTCTCAACCTGCCTGCGCTGTTCAACGACGGGGTCACCACAGAAATCCAGCAATGCCCCAAAAACCGCATCGGGCCTGATTTCGATCCCCGCGGCAAATCCCCCCTCCGGGTTCAGCGCATATTGCACCACAGGCACACCGCGCGAGACCGCGCGATGCCCCTTCTCAACGATCAGCCCGTCATCCTTCAGGTTGGCAATGATGTTCGATACAGCTTGCGTCGACAGCCCCGAAGCGCGCGCAATCTCGGCGCGACCGATCCGGTCAGCACTGCGGATGCGGCCCAGAACAACTTGCCGGTTGTGGCCGCGCGACCGTCCGGCATTCGCGCCAACAACACTTTCGGTAAGGGCGATCATAGTCTTCGGTTAACGCAGATGCCTTGATAGCTCAAGATAGTTGAGCTAACCCTAGGGCACATGCGTCACTGCCCAAGGGTCATCGACCCAAAGAGGCAGGCAAGAACAGCAGGGAGAATTCCAAATGAATACCGTTAAATTCAAAGCGCTTGCGCTAAGTGCCGTCACCAGCGCCGCCGCCCTTTTGGGCAGTGCGGCAAACGCCGTCGAAATCGAATACTGGCAGTATTTCTTCGACGCTCGCGTCACGGCGATGGAACAACTGATCGAAAACTTCGAAGCGGCGAACCCCGACATCACCGTCAAGATGACCCACTTTCCTTACGCCGACTATCGCACCAAGGTCGCCGCCGCGATCCCGGCAGGTGAAGGCCCCGATGTCGTGCAATTGTTCTATGGCTGGCTGAACGATTATGTCGAAGCCGAGCTGATCCAGCCGCTTCCCGCTGACGAATTTTCGCCGGAGGTGATCGACGCCGAATTCTTCCCCATGGTGCAGGCTATGAAGGACGGCGATCAATACTGGGCGCTGCCTACGGCGGTTCGTTCTCTTGCGTTGTTTTATAACAAGCGTCTCTTGGAAGAAGCAGGTGTCGAGCCGCCCACCAACATGGACGAAATGATCGCAGCCGCCGCTGCCATGACCAAGCGCGACGGAGCGGGCAACCTGACTCAGGTCGGCATGACCGCCGGTATGACCGCGCAAGATCACCACTGGTGGCGCGAAGGCCTGATCCGCCAGATGGGCGGCGAGCCTTACACAAACGACTACACCACAGTGAATTACAATACCGACGCCGGACTGAAGGCGCTGGAATTCTACACCAGCATGTTCACCGGCGATGATGCCGTGACCTCGATCGGCTTCATGGATGAACCGCAAGCCGCCTTTAAAGCGGGTCGCGCGGGCATGCATATTGATGGATCGTTCCGGATTGGCTCGCTTAACAAGCAGCGCGGGCTGGAGTGGGGTGTGACCGAACTGCCCGCAACAGCGGACGGCACACGGTCGAACTATTCGTCCTATTGGGTGAATGCGATCACCACCAAGGCCGATGGCGAAAAGTACGATGCGGCCGTGAAGTTCATGCAATATGTCACGTCGGACGAAGCGATGCAGATCTGGCTTGATGTGGTCGGAGAACTTCCTGCGAAACCATCTGTCGGTCTGACCGAGGCCAACGCCAATGACGAAACCTTTGGTCCCTTTATCAAAGGCCTCGCCTATGCCAACACCACCAAGTTCGCGAACGAAAGTGCGCAGCGTCAGTTGATGGTGGAAATGGTCGAGCGGATCACATTGGAAGGCATGTCGCCTGCCGACAGTCTGGCCATGGCCGCCGAGGCAGAACAGAAAATCCTCGACGAATACTACGCCAAGTAAGGCTTGTGGCCCCGGCGCTTGTCGGGGCCACACCGCCGGTCAAAGCATGACCCTTTATCGCAACCTGACCATCAAGCAGAAACAAATCGTCTGGGCGTATGCCTTTCTGGCGATCCCGATCCTGTTTTATGGCATCATCCGGTTCTACCCGACGGGCAACGCCATCCTGATCAGTTTTCAGGATTGGAACCTTCTGGGTGACCGGACATGGACGGGACTGGAAAACTACAAAAAGCTGTTTGCCGATCCCGACTTTTGGAAAGTCTTCCAGAACACCTTTGTCTATCTGTTGCTTGGCACGCCAATTAGCCTCGTGATCAGCTTCTTCATTGCCTACCATTTGGACAAGACCCGCTTCATGCACGGGTTCCTCAGGATGCTTTACTTCCTGCCCTTCATGACAAGCGCCGTTGCCATGGCCTGGGTCTGGCGCTGGTTTTACCAGCCGGTTCCTATCGGATTGTTCAACAACTTCCTGTCCACCTTCGGCATCCCGCAGATCAACTTTCTGAATTCCACCACCAACGCCCTGCCCTCGATCCTTGCCCCTGCCATCTGGGCGGGCCTTGGGTTTCAGATCATCATCTTCATGGCCGGACTGCGCGCCATCCCACAAAGCTATTACGAAGCCGCCCGCATCGACGGTGTGTCCACTTGGACCGTTTTGTGGGAGATCACCCTGCCCCTTCTGAAACCCACCATCGTCTTCATCGTTGTCTTTTCGTCCATCGGGTTTCTGCGGATCTTCGATCACGTCTTCAACATGACGACGAACAATCCGGGCGGGCCGCTGAATTCCACCAAACCGCTTGTC
Source organism: uncultured Rhodobacterales bacterium (assembly GCA_964632495.1). Classification (GTDB taxonomy): domain Bacteria; phylum Pseudomonadota; class Alphaproteobacteria; order Rhodobacterales; family Rhodobacteraceae; genus CALKXV01. The sequence continues at coordinate 18,416 of CAZWDS010000015.1, read as the reverse complement.
CTGATGATCTACGAGACCGCCTTCACGTCCTTCGACATGGGCTATGCTGCGGCGCAAACCGTGGTGCTGTTCCTTGTCTTGCTTGTGGTCAGCCTTCTGCAACTGCGCATCCTGAGGGACAAGTAATGGCGACAACCGATATCCGCCCCACCACGGACGCGCTTTTGAAAACCAGCGCCCCGAAACGCCCCGCAAACATGGGCCAATACATCCGTTGGGCGCTTTTGTTCATTGGCGGCATCCTGATGGTGATGCCGATTGTCTATATGATCTCGACCTCGCTGAAATGGCCGCACGAGGTTTACAACCTGAAGCTTATCCCAGATGAGCCCACCATCGAGAACTATACTTTCGTTCTGGAAGACGGGCGGTTCTATTGGTGGTTCCTGAACTCGATCATCATCGCGTTGATCACCACCCTTTGTAACGTCCTTTTCGACAGCCTTGTCGGGTACACCCTTTGCAAATTCCGCTTCCCGGGTCGCTACATCATCTTCATTGCCATTCTATCCACGTTGATGATTCCAACCGAAATGCTGGTGATCCCCTGGTATCTGATGAGCCAGCAATTTGGATGGCTGGACACCTATTGGGGCATCATGTTCCCCGGTCTGATGACCGCTTTCGGCACCTTCCTGATGAAACAATTTTTCGAAACTGTGCCGGACGATTTCATCGAAGCCGCCCGCATCGACGGGCTGAACGAATTGCAAATCTGGTGGACGGTGGCGATGCCTTTGGTGAAACCCGCCCTCGCCGCCTTGGCGATCTTCGTTTTCTTGGGCAACTGGACGGCCTTCATCTGGCCTTTGATCGTAACCAACTCGGTCGAGATGTACACGTTGCCCGTCGGCCTGTCGTCCTTCGGGGACGAGGCCGATGTGGCTTGGGAGTTGATCATGACAGGTGCTGCGATTTCAACGATCCCGACTTTGATCGTTTTCCTGATCTTCCAGCGTTTCATTATCCGAGGGGTTGTTATGGCGGGACTTAAGGGATGACAGACACCTCAACCTTTCCCGACCCAACCTACCGCGACACGGTGCTTGCCCCGCTGTTCGAGGGCGTGAAGGCGCATTACGCGACTGGCATGGATCAGATCAATCGTGCGCATCTGGTGATGCTGTCTGAGACCGGCATCCTGTCCGGCGAAGACGCCGCGCAGATTGCAGCCGCGCTGACTGACATCACGAAAACCGATCTTGCATCGCTGAGCTATACCGGCGAACACGAGGACTACTTCTTCTGGATCGAAGCACAATTGCGCGACCGCTTGGGCGACCTTGGCGGCGCGCTTCATACGGCGCGGTCGCGCAACGACATGGATCACACGCTGTTCAAGATGGCGCTGCGCACGCGGGCCAGTCATCTGTTGGCGCAAGTGCTGCATCTGACCACCGAACTGACCAACAAGGCCGAAGCCGAAGCCGACACCCTGATCGTTGCCTACACCCATGGCCAGCCTGCGCAGCCCTCGACCTTCGGTCATTACCTGGCCGCTGCTATCGAAGTTCTGCTGCGCGACGCGGACCGTCTGGAAGCCGCGATCAAGCACCTTGATCATTGCCCCATGGGGGCCGCTGCGATCACCACGTCCGGCTTTCCGATCAACCGGGACCGCATGGCCGAACTTTTGGGGTTTGAAGACCCGCTGCTGAATTCCTACGGCTGCATCGCCTCGGTCGATTATGTCACCGGGCTATATTCTGCGATGAAGCTGGTGTTCCTCCACTTGGGCCGCGTCGTGCAGGATATGGCGTTCTGGTCGGCCTTTGAGGTTGGGCAATTGTACGTGCCAAACGCGCTGGTGCAGGTGTCTTCGATCATGCCGCAGAAGCGGAACCCCGTGCCGATTGAGCATCTGCGCCACCTTGCCAGCGTCACTGTGGGGCGCTGCGACATGGTGGTGAACACGATGCACAACACGCCCTTCACAGACATGAACGACTCGGAAGGCGAGGTTCAACAGGCGGGATATGCCGCCTTCGAAAGCGGAGGGCGCGTGCTGGACCTGCTGGCCGCTTTTATTCCCGCCTGTTCAATCAATGCGGCCCGTGTGCGCAAAACGACCGACGCCGCCTGCATCACGATCACCGAACTGGCTGATACGTTGGTGCGCGACGAGGGCCTGACGTTTCGTGCTGCACACGAGATCGCGTCGAAAACCGCGCGTGCAGTGATCGCCAAAGGCACGGCCCTTGGCGCGGGTCACGCCGAATTTGCCGCTGCGTTCAAAGACGAAGTTGGGCGCGACACCAAACTGTCACAAGACGCCTTCGCCGAAGCCACCGCACCCGAAACCTTCATCGCACGGCGCGACCGCACGGGCGGCCCTGCGTCCGCAGCCTTGGCTGATGCGCTAAAAAAATACCGAGCCGATATCAACGCCCTACAGACGCAATACCAAACGCGCATTTCGCGCATATCCAAGGCCGACGCCGCCCGCGATGCCGCCTTCCAAAAACTCACGGAGACCTGACCCATGGCCGACCTCGCCCTCCGCGATCTGGTAAAGACCTACGACAAGACCGAGGTGCTGCATGGCATCAACCTTGACGTTGCAGACGGAGAGTTTGTTGTTTTCGTCGGCCCGTCGGGCTGCGGGAAATCCACGACCCTGCGGTTGATCGCGGGGTTGGAAGAAGTGACCTCGGGCACCATCGAAATCGGCGGCACGGTGGTCAACAACATGGAACCCAAGCACCGCGACATCGCGATGGTCTTCCAGAATTATGCCATCTACCCTCATATGACCGTGCGCAAGAATATCGGTTTCGGCTTGCGCAGTTCTTCTGCGCCCAAAGCGCAGAAAGAGGCACGTATCGACGAGGTGGCCGAACTTTTGGGCATGACCGATCTTTTGAACCGCAAACCCTCGCAATTGTCCGGCGGCCAGCGCCAGCGCGTCGCCATCGGGCGGGCGATGGTCCGCGATCCGGCGGTGTTTCTGTTCGACGAACCTTTGTCCAACCTTGATGCCCAGTTGCGCACGCAGATGCGGCTTGAGATCAAGAAGCTTCATCAACGCGTTGGTTCCACGATCATTTTCGTCACCCACGATCAGGTCGAAGCGATGACCATGGCGGATCGGATTGTCATCATGAAGGACGGTCACATCCAACAGGTTGGCACGCCATCCGAAGTCTATCACGCGCCCGCCAACACTTTCGTGGCACAATTCATCGGGGCGCCCGCGATGAATATGATCCCCGGCGCGGTGCGCGAAAACGGCACCATCCACTTGGACACTGGCGGTAAGATCGAGGCTGGATTGTCCGGCGCTGAGGGTCAGAAAATCACCCTTGGTGTCCGCCCCGAAGACCTGTCGCTTGAGGCCCCGCAGCCGTTTCTGGACGGCAGTGTCGCGGTGCGCGAACCCCTTGGACATGAGACGCTGATCTATCTCAGCACCAAGACCGGCGAGTATGTGGCCAAGGCCGATGGCCGTCACCCGCCCGATGTGGGCACAAACGTGCAACTGGGGGCCAAGCTGGAAAACCTGCACATCTTTGACGCCGAAACCGGCGAAAAACTGGCGTGACGGGCAAGCCAAATATCCTCTGTGTCGGGCGGCTTTATTGCGACGTGATTTTCACCGGCCTGCCCCGCATGCCGACGCCCGGAACCGAGGTTTATGCCGACGGCGTCGGCCTTCACGCTGGTGGCGGCGCTGCCATCACGGCGGGTCATCTGTCCAGCCTTGGTCATCCCACGGCACTGGCCACGCACCTGCCCGCTGCACCTTTTGGGGATGTGGTGCGACGCGAGTTGGAACAGTTGCAAATCGACTTGACCCTCAGTCGGCCGACCTTGGCACAAAAAGACCCGCAGCTGACCGTCGCGATGGTTCACGATGGGGAACGCGCCTTTGTCACCCGCCGCACAGGTCCGGCTTTTCCAGATTTCGACGCCAAGGCTTTGGCCCGCTCGAACACCCGACACATTCACATCGGCGAGGCCGCCACGCTGGTGGACAACCCTCACCTGATCGAGCGCGCCCGCAAAGTGGGCGCCTCGCTTTCTTTGGATTGCAGTTGGGACGATGATCTGGACACCCGCGCCTTGGCAGGACTGCTGCCCGAGATCGACGTCTTTCTACCCAACCAAGCTGAAATCGACTTGCTGCGGCAACTGGGCGTGCCCGAACCATTTGCAAAACTCACCGTGGTCAAACAGGGTGCGCGCGGGTCGGTGGCTTTGATGGACAGCGGCGATGTTCATGCCAAAGCGCCCACCGTGGACGTTTTGGACACCACGGGTGCAGGTGATGCGTTCAATGCAGCATTTCTCAACGCTTGGCTGGATCAACGCCCTATGGCCGAGTGTTTGGCGGCGGGCAATGCCCGGGGTGCCAAGGCGGTGACCCATCGTGGCGGATTGGGCGGCGTCTTTCCCGCAAGTGCGCTTGAAGGCACCACGGGCTAAAGCCCCCGCAAACCTACAAAGGCACCATCGTCGCTTCGCCCCGGGCAATGGCCACATCCACGATCGAGGAGGCTACAGCCAAATCCTGTAAACCAACACCGGTTCCGTCGAATAGCGTGATCTCGTCGTCTGACGTGCGCCCCGGATGGGTACCGTTGATGACCGCGCCGACCTGATGCACATCGCTTTCGCCGATCAAACCCGCCTTCACCGCGTGCTGCGCTTCTCCAAGCGTCACGGATTGCGCCACTTCATCAGTGAAGACCGTGGCCTTGCCCAGAAGGGCGGCTTCAACCTCTTGCTTGCCGATTGTGTCGGTTCCCATGCAGGCAAGATGGGTGCCGGGACTGATGTGATCGGCCATCAGGGAGGGTTCGAACGACGATGTGATCGTGACGACCACATCCGCGTCTTTCATACCCGGCAAGTCCACCGCTTCGAAGGGCACACCCATTTCGGTCGCGACCGTTTCTAGGTTGGGCAGCATCTCAGGGTGATAGTTCCAGCCGATGACCCTTTCAAAGCCATGCGTCTCCAAAGCTGCGCGCAACTGGAACGTGGCTTGGTGCCCTGCCCCGATCATGCCCAGCACCTTGGCATCCTTCCGCGCCAGGTGCCGGATCGACACGGACGAGGCGGCCGCCGTGCGCAATGCCGTCAGAAGGTTGCCGCCCACCATGGCTTTGACCCGGCCACTGTCAGGATCAAACAGGAAAACCGTGGACTGGTGGTTGATCAGATCACGACGTTCAAGGTTGTGGGGCCAATATCCCCCGGCCTTCAAACCCAGCACACCGCCGACACCGTCGAAACCGCCTTTGAAGCCGTACAGCGCATCTTCATGACCCAAAGCTTCGCGCACGACGGGAAAGTTGGTGGCGTCGCCCGCTGCCATTGCGGCGAAGACTTTTTCAACCGCGTCGAACGACGCGTCCCGTGTCAGAAGGTCTGCGATCATCCCCTCGGGGACAATCGCAAGTTCATGTTGTGTCATCGGTGCACCGTCCATCAGTACGCTTTGCCGCGTGCGGACACCGGCCAGATCGTCTCGACACGCCCGCCCCGTACACCGACATACCAGTCGTGCACGTTGCAGGTTGGATCACAGTGGCCCGGGACCAGCTTCAGCTTGTCGTTGACCTTCAAAACGCCGTCCGTATCCATGACCACGCCGTGCTCGTCCGAGCATTTGACGTATTCCACATCCGTGCGCCCGAAGATCACCGGCAGACCACTGTCCACAGACTGAGCCTTCAACCCCGCGTCCACGATGGCTTTGTCGGCCTTGGCGTGGCTCATGACGGAGGTCAGGATGAACAGCGCGTTTTCCCACTCGCCTTCGTCGATCCGCTTGCCGTCCTTGTCCAGAATACGCCCATAGTCGGCGTCCATAAAGGCATAAGACCCACACTGAAGCTCGTTATAAACGCCCGAGGTGGATTCGAAGTAGTAAGATCCGGTGCCACCACCGCCGACGATGTCACACTCAAGACCAACAGCTTTCAAACCGTCCACGGCATCGCGCACCATGTCGACGGCGATCCCAATCTTGGCCTCGCGCTCGGCGTAATCGTCAAGGTGCTGCATCGCGCCCTGATAGGCTTGGATACCGGCAAACTTCAGGCCCGGGGCCGCATCAATCGCTTGCGCAATCTCAACCACCGACGGCGTGTCGGTCACGCCGCAACGCCCCGCGCCGCAGTCGATTTCGACCAGACACTCTATCTCGGTCCCATGCTTTTCAGCGCCCGCCGACAGATCGGCCACATTGGCCACGTCATCGACGCAACAGATCGTCCGCGCACCCAGCTTCGGCATCCGTGCCAGACGGTCGATCTTGGCCGGATCACGCACTTGGTTCGACACCAGCACATCCTTGATGCCACCGCGCGCAAAGACCTCGGCCTCACTGACCTTTTGGCAGCACACGCCACAAGCGCCACCCAACTCGACCTGCATCTTGGCCACGTCTACCGACTTATGCATCTTGCCATGCACCCGGTGCCGCATTCCATGCGCCTTGGCGTAATCGCCCATCTTCTTGATGTTACGCTCAAGCGCATCAAGGTCCAGCACAAGGCTGGGCGTCTGAATGTCGGCCTCGTCCATGCCCGGCAGGGCTGGCACGTCATAGCCCACTTCAAGGCTGTCGAGATCAATCACGTCTTTCATTTTTCTCTCTCCTAGGTTCAGGACTGCATCCAAGGCAGGTGTTCAAGGTCAACGTTTCCGCCAGTGATCACGACGCCCACACGTTTGCCGCGAAATACTTCGGGGTTTTTCAGGATGGTTGCCAAGGGCACGGCGCAGGACGGCTCCATCACGATCTTCATGCGCTTCCATGTCAGGATCATCGCTTCGACGATTTCATCTTCGCTGGCGGTCAGAATGTCCGTCACGTGGTTCGACACGAAGTGCCAGGTGTTTTCCTTCAAAGGCACTTTCAAACCGTCAGCAATCGTGACCGGAGCATCATCGGCGATGATGTGACCCGCTTTGAAGGACCGGTAGGCATCGTCGGCCTGCTCAGGCTCGGCGGCGTAAATTTCGACGTTGGGCGCAATGTTCGACAGCGTCAGACAACAGCCCGAGATCATGCCGCCGCCGCCAATCGGCGCGATGACGGCGTCCAAACCTTCGACCTGCTCTATCAATTCGCGCGAACAGGTCGCCTGCCCGGTGATGACGCGCGGGTCATTGTAAGGGTGCACGAAATCCGATCCGGTGCGCTCATGCACGTCGGCAAACACAGCTTCGCGGCTTGAAGTCGAGGGTTCGCACTCGGTGATCGTGCCGCCGTATCCCCGCACTGCCGCCTTCTTGGCTTCGGGGGCCGTGCGCGGCATAACCACGTTGCAGGGAATGCCCCGCCGGCCTGCCGCATAAGACAACGACAAGGCGTGGTTGCCGCTGGAATGGGTGGCGACGCCCTTTTCGGCTTCGGCATCGCTTAGTCCAAAGACCGCATTGGACGCGCCGCGCACTTTGAAGGCGCCCGCTTTTTGAAAATTCTCGCACTTAAAGAACAACTCGGCCCCCGTCATCGCGTTCAAAAACGAAGACGTCAGAACGGGCGTGCGGTGGATGTAAGGCGCGATCCGCTCATGGGCGGCGATCACGTCGTCAAAAGACAGGTTGGTTGCGTCGGTGCTATCTCTCATATCCCAAGCCCTATTCAGCTGCGACAGCCAAAGCGGCGGCGGAGGTTCGGTACGAATTTTGCGCTGCCGCAACGCCCGACCCAAGTGTGATATCCAAACCAAGGTCCACCATCACCATTTCCGCCGTCGCGATCCCGGACAGAGCCATCACATCCGTCAGACTGCCCAAATGACCGATACGGAACACCTTGCCAGCCACCTCGCCCAGACCAGCGCCGTAAGCGACACCATAAGCAGCGTCAGCGTGGCCTACGATTTTTCCGGCATCAAATCCCTTTGGCGTACAGATAGCGCTGACCGTGTTGGAATAAAGCTCGGGCCGTTTGGCACAAAGGGGCAGGCCCCATGCCGCGATTGCAGCGCGCACACCATCGGCAATGCGCTGGTGACGCGCAAAGACATGATCCAACCCTTCTTCCATCAGCATCTGACAGGATTCGTTCAACCCGTTCAGCATCCCGACCAGCGGCGTATAGGGATATCCGCCCGCGGCGTATCCGGCTTCCATATCGCGCACATCAAAATAGGTGCGCGGCAAACCAGCTTTTTCGCCAGCAGCTATCGCCTTTTCCGAAAACGCCACGATCCCCAAACCGGCGGGCAGCATAAACCCCTTTTGCGACCCGGTGACCGCGACGTCGATCTTCCATTCGTCAAACCTGAAGTCCATTGACCCAATCGAGCTAACGCCATCCACAAACATCAAAGCCGGATGGTTGGCCGCTTCCAAAGCCCCGCGCACGCCTGCAACGTCTGACACAACGCCAGTCGCCGTTTCATTGTGCGTGGCCAGCACCGCCTTGATCCGATGTTCGGTGTCGGCGCTCAAGATCTCTTCGAACCTGGCAACCGGCAGGCCTTCGCCCCATTCGACGTCAATGAACTCGACCGTCAGGCCAAAGCGCTGACACATATCGATCCACTTGTGGCTGAACATCCCGTTGCGCGCGGCCAGAACAACGTCACCCGCCGTCAGTGTGTTGGAAATGGCCGCTTCCCAGCCGCCCGTTCCCGTCGACGGGAAGATAAAGACATGCGCCGCTTCCGTCTTCAGAACCTTCCGCACGCCATCACGAGCCGCATTCAACAACGCCGGAAACGCGCTGGACCGGTGGTCGATCGTCGGCAAATCGCACGCACGCCGCAGCTTTTCGGGCATATTCGTCGGCCCGGGGATGAAGACGGGATTCTGTAGGCTCATGATGAAGTTCCTCCTCAGATGGGCATCTTTTACGGACCAGTTCAATCACAAGCAACTTTTTTGAAATGTTTTTTCATAAATGAAAAACGCGTATTTTTGCCCATCTTGCAAAGGGTTGCATTTTTTCATATTGTGAAAGGCGATTTCACAATCATGATTTTCCAAGGAAGTCACCGATGGCAGAACCTCAACCGCGTCGCAACAGAGGCCGCCCCAAAGCCTGGAGCGACAAGACCGAACAGAACACGATCAAATCACTGGATCGGGCAATGGAAGTGCTGGATCACCTCTCAACCCTGCCCGGAGCCACGTTGTCGGAACTGGCGGGCGACCTGGATCAATCCGCCGCCACCGTCTATCGCATTCTGGTGACGCTGGAGGGGCGCGGCTTGGTCGAATTTGACGCCGAAGCGCAGGTTTGGCACGTCGGGGCCCGCGCCTTTTTGATCGGCGCACGGTATTTGCGCCGCACCTCGGTTGTTGATCGCGCCCGTCCTATTCTACGCCGCCTGATGGAAGTGACGGATGAGACCGCCAATCTGGCCGTTGCAAGAGAGGGGCATGTGATTTTCGTCAGTCAGGTCGAATGCCATAACTCGATCCGCGCGTTTTTCCCGCCGGGCAGCGTGTCGCCCATGCACGCCTCGGGCATTGGCAAGGCTCTTTTGGCCGAAATGTCGCCCGCCAGTCTGGATGCGCATTTGGCGACGGGCCCTTTGGAAGAGTTCACTGAAAAGACAATCACCACAGCCGTGTCCCTGCGCGCCGAGATGGATCGGATCAAAGCGCAGGGCTATTCGGTCGACGATCAGGAAAAGAATATCGGCATGCGCTGCATCGCAGCATCGGTTCGCGATTGGAACGGCGAAGCGGTTGCAGGCCTGTCCGTGTCCGGCCCAGTCAGCCGGATTACCAAGGCCGACATCCCCCGCCTGGCCGAAGCCGTCCAACAGGCCGCCGCGTCGCTTTCGGCCGCCCTTGGAGCGGAAACGGCGCGTTAATGTCGTTTCCAAACAAAAATTTGACGCACATGACTTTGAGGAACAAATCACCTTCCGCGACAGTCTTCTGACGTTGTCCAGAAATGGTTCTGGGCAGGGCTCTTTCGTTTGCGTCATAAAGGACCGGCCAAATGTCAATGATTGCTCCCTCGTCTCGCCTGCGCCGCACGCCGTTTTCACCGGGTGTTGATGCTGCAGGTGCAAGCGCGTTCTCGGTGTACAACCACACGCTTTTGCCTGTCGTTTTCGAAAGCGTGGAAGCGGACTATCATCATCTGAAACGCCACGTGCAGCTTTGGGATGTGTCCTGCGAGCGCCAGATCGAACTGGTCGGCCCTGACGCTGAATGTCTGATCGAGATGCTGACGCCGCGCGATATGTCCAAGATGGTGATCGGTCAGTGCATGTATTTGCCGGTGGTTGATGCCCAAGGTGGGATGCTGAACGATCCAGTCGCACTGAAGTTGTCCGACAATCGCTATTGGATTTCCATCGCGGATTCAGATCTTTTGTTGTGGATCAAGGGGATCGCGACCGCACTTCAGATGGATGTGCGCGTGTTCGAACCTGACGTGAACATTCTGGCCATCCAAGGCCCGAAATCCTTTGATCTGGCCGCACGCGTCTTTGGCGAAGACATCCGTGATCTGAAATTCTTTCGCTACGGGCACTTTGATTTTCAGGATCAGACCTTCCTGATCGCGCGCTCGGGCTTTTCCAAGCAGGGCGGTTACGAGATTTACATCCAAGACCCCGAAAACGGCATGATGATCTGGAACGCGCTTTTCGCCGCCGGGGCCGATCTGAACGTGCGTGCCGGTTGCCCCAATGGGATCGAGCGTGTCGAGGGCGGATTGCTCAGCTATGGTGGCGACATGACCGCCAACAACACGCCCTACGAATGCGGCTTGGACAAGTTTTGTCACCCATACAAGGACACGCCCTTTATCGGGCAAGCGGCCCTTCAGCAGATCGCCGAAACCGGGGCGCAGCGCCAAATTCGCCCGATCCGAATTGAAGGCCCGGTCCCGTCGCTGGCCGAACCCTGGCCCACTTTTGTGGACGGTCAGCGCGTCGGCCAAGTGACGGCGGCGTTCTGGTCGCCGGATCACAACTGCACCGTCGCGATTGGCATGATCGACCGCCCCTATTGGGATGCGGGCCGCGTGCTTGAGGTCAAGACGCCCGAGGGTCTTGCTGTTGCACAGATCCAAGACGCGTTCTGGGCCTGACGCAATCCACGTCACAGCCCAATGATCCCTTGTGGTTCCAACGGCACTCTGCGCCAATGCGGTGCCGTTGGAATTTGGGGGAACAGGGGCAATGACGCCAGGTGATCGAAGCGATTTAACAACCGGCCCCATGTCGGGGCATTTTCGCAACCTGGCGATTCCAGCAGCCTTCGGGATGCTGTTTTCCACACTTTACAATGTCGTTGATGTCTATTGGGCGGGGCGCTTGTCGACCGAGGCGCAGGCAGGTCTGGCCATCGGGTTTCAGGCGTTCTTCATTCTGTTGGCGGCAGGCATTGGGTTAAGCGGCGGGTTAAGCGCACTGGTCAGCAACGCCATTGGGGCGAAAGACCCGGCCTCTGAACGACGTTTCGTGGCGCAAGGTTTGTGTTTTGGGGGTATCGCGACGGTAGTCCTGATAGTCGTCGGATATTTTGCGGGCCCCTACCTGATCGTGATCGTGTCCGAACCCGGCGGATATCGCGACGCGGCCACGGGGTACTTTCGCTGGCTGATTTTCGCCCTGCCCGGCTTTCTGATGGCCTTTGCGGGGAATGGCGTCCTTCAGGCTCATGGCGATTCCCGGTCGATGCAGCGCGCGATGATGGTGGCCTTCTTTGCCAACATCATCCTAAACCCCTTGTTGATGTTTGGCGTCCCCGGCCTTTGGAACGGCATGGGGTTCAACGGCATCGCCCTGTCGACCATCCTTAGCCAAACCGGCGTCATGTGCTGGATCCTGTACCGCGTGTCCAAGCTTGAGATCACCGATCGTCTGACACGCGCCGAGTTCACCCCCCACCCCGGCACCTTCAAGGCAATCGCGGTTCAAATGGCTCCGGGCACAACCGCCTTTCTGGTCATGTTCATATCGGGCTTTGTGGTGCAGTACTTCCTAAAGGGCTTTGGCGAGGAGGCGATCGCAGCCTATGGCGTCGCCCTTCGGATCGAACAAATCCTGCTTTTGCCCGTCCTTGGCATGACCGGAGCGCTTTTGCCGATTGCAGGCCAGAACTTTGGTGCAGGCGCCCACGACCGGGTGCGTGATGCGGTATGGTTCTGCTGGAAAACCGGGTTCGTCATGACCGCTATCGCCGCCCCGATTTTGTGGTTCGGCGGGCGCAGCGCAATTGGCTTTTTCACGCAAGATCCGGGCGTAATCGAGATCGGCGTCAGTTATCTGCGCGTCGATGCCATCCTGTTCCCCATGTACATGATGCTGTTCGCCATCAACTCGCTTTTGCAGGCCCTGAAACGCCCGATCTGGACGCTTTGGATCAGCATCTACCGCCAGGGCTTTGGCGTCGCCTTCTTCGTCTGGCTGTTCGTCGCGGTGTTCCAGTCCAGCGTCTGGGGCGTTTGGCTGGGCATTGCCTGCGCCGTCGCCTCGGGTTGGCTGCTGGCCTTGTTCATCGCGAACCGGATCAGCCGCGAATTGATCGGGGGTCTGCGCAAACGCTCTGCCACAGCCGTCGCGTGAACCGCTTAAACGGCGACGGAATGCTGGGTCACGCTGTCTTTGCGGTAGGCGTCAAAAACAGCCGCTACAACACGGACCAAATGGCGCGCGTCTTCCACGATGGTCAGCACTTGTCCTTCGCGCTGAACAATGCCGTCCAATTCCAGATCCACCAGTTCGTCTTCCACATTCGCCAACCATCCGGTTGGAATGCCGTGGGCCAAAGAAACGTCGCACAAGTTGACGGTGCCCTGACACATCAGGGCTTCGATGATCTCGGCCCGCATCGCGTCGTCATCTGAAACCGCGCATCCTTTCGCCACGGGCAATGCGCCCTCTTCAACCGCCCGCGTCCAGGCCCGAGTGTCACGGATGTTCTGAACAAATCCGTCAGGCGTTTTCCCGATCGAGGTACAGCCCATGCCCAAAAGCGCTTTGGCTGTGTCCGTGGTGTAGCCCTGAAAGTTGCGCCGCAACGTTCCGGCTTCAGCCGCAATTGCCAAAGTATCATCGGGCCGCGCAAAGTGGTCCAACCCAATCGCAACGTATCCCGCATCGACCAATGCCTTCGCCGCAGCACTTGCCTGAGCGATACGGGCCGTCTGATCCGGCAGGGCCGCTTCGCTGATCAGCCGTTGTTTCTTGGCCATCCAAGGCACATGAGCATAGCCGAACAAAGCAATACGATCCGGCTTCATCTCTACGCAAATCGCGATGGTTTTCTCCAGTGTTTCGACCGTTTGATGGGGCAATCCGTAGATCAGATCAAAGTTGATCTTCTCCACCCCGACATCGCGCAAGCCATCCACAGCCCGTCTGACCATGTTTGGCGGTTGCACCCGGTTGATTGCCATCTGAACCGAAGCATCAAACTCCTGAACGCCAAAGCTGGCCCGGGTAAACCCAAGTGCGCCAATCCGGTCGATCATCTCTGTCGGCAGATGTCGCGGATCGCTTTCAATCGCCAATTCCGCGTCGGGCAAAAGGTCGTAACACGCGTGCACTTCGTCCATCACCCGCGCCAGATCGTCCGGCTCAAGCGCCGTTGGCGTCCCGCCACCCCAATGCAAATGGCCCACCTTCATCCGGTCCGGCAAGTGACTTGCAACCAACCGCACCTCTTCCGCCAGTGTTTTGGCATAGGCCGAGATCGGCGACTTTTTCGACGCCAGCTTCATATTGCATCCACAATACCAGCAAAGTGCGCGGCAATAGGGAACGTGAAGGTATAGCGACAAAGGATCGTCCGCCTGAAGGCGGGACAGCCATCCGGCATAGTCATCTGACCCAACATCTGATGTGAAGTGAGGCGCTGTGGGATAGCTGGTATAGCGCGGCACGGCTTGTTTGGCGTAAGCCTGAAAATTGTATCCCATGCGCTGTCTCACTCCCGGTCGTGTTTTCGTCGTTTTTTTCAGACTAGCTGTGGTCAACGTGGGAAGCTTTGATCTGCGTCAAATTATCTGCGCCATCCGGCGCGTCCGCAAAGCCATACCAATCCACACAGTGGCACCTGTAGAAACGCGTGTCAGGCCTTCACATTTAGCAAAAGGTATTGTAAAGGTATTTAAATGGTATCTTTTGAAATCATCCCTCATACCTCGGCCCTAAGTGGCCCACCCCGCCCATGAAGGCCGCGGATTTTCTACGCCCTGACGGCTGGCTGGGGCAAAGCCCGGGGCCGCGCTATGTGCAGTTGCGCCAAAGGCTGAAAGACGGCATCGCCACCGGCGTGCTGGCCCCCAACACCTCGCTTCCGCCTGAACGCGAAATTGCCGAGATCACAGATCTGTCCCGCGTCACTGTCAGAAAGGCAATCCGGGAACTGGTCCAGCAAGGCGCGATTGAGCAGCGGCAAGGCTCGGGGTCGTTCGTGCGTGCGGCGGAACCAAAGGTTGAACAATCCCTGTCCCGCCTCACATCTTTCACCGAAGACATGCGCCGCCGAGGGTTAGAAACCACGTCCAAGTGGTTGGAACGCGGCGTCTTTGTGCCGTCCCCGGACGAGATGATGATCCTTGGCCTTGCCGCAAACGACCAAGTGGCCCGCCTTCACCGTCTGCGCGAAGCCAGCGGTCGCCCCATGGCGGTTGAATACGCCGCCCTGCCGTTGGACATCCTTCCCGATCCCATGGCCGTCACATCCTCGCTTTACGAACGGCTCGTGGACACCGGCCATCGCCCTTTCCGCGCCATCCAGAAAATTTCGGCAATCAACCTTGAAACGACCGAAGCCAACCTTCTGGGCGTCGCCGAGGGCGCAGCGGGTCTGAACGTACAGCGCACGTTATATCTGAAAGGTGGACGGGTCGCGGAAGTGACCCGCTCGATCTATCGCGGCGATGCCTATGACTTTGTGGCCGAGTTGCGATTGTCGCCATGAAAGGCCAGCCAAGATGACAGCCCCCAAAAGCAACATGCGCCGCGAGATCGAAGAAATCCCCGTCGCGGTCGAGCGCCTGCTGACCCACCAAAGCGCAACTGTCGCCAAGGCTGCACGCCAAGCGCGTGCCTTAGAGCCACGGTTCCTGTTGTCCGTCGCACGCGGCTCGTCTGATCATGTCTGCACCTATTTGAAATACGTCTCGGAACTGCAGCTTGGCTTGCCCATGGCCTCGCTTGGTCCGTCGGTTCAGTCGGTCTATGGACGCACCATCAAAGCAAAGGGTGCCTTGTGCGTTTCCGTATCGCAGTCCGGTCAAAGCCCCGACATCGTGGATATGACACGCAGCGTCGCGGCCTCTGGCGCCCGGACCGTCGCGATCACAAATCACCCCCAATCCCCTTTGGCCCTTTCCGCCGCCACCACACTGCCGATCGAAGCGGGACCAGAGCACAGCGTCGCGGCCACGAAAACCTTCGTGAACTCGCTTGTGAACGGCGTCTTGTTTCTGGCCGAGATGGCTGGCGACGCCGAACTGATCCGGGCGCTGAACACGCTGCCCGAACATCTGGACAGGGCCATTCGGTGCGACTGGTCCGCCTTTGCCGCTGCGATTGACGGACCGTCCCTTTACACCCTTGGACGTGGCCCGGCTTGGGCGATCTCGAACGAAGCGGCGCTGAAGTTCAAGGAAACCTGCCAGTTGCACGCAGAAAGCTATTCATCGGCCGAAGTGATGCATGGCCCGGTGTCCATCGTCGATCAAAGCTTTCCGGTGCTGGTCTTTGCGGCAGGCGACGCCGCCGAAACCGGGGTTGCGGAAACGGCTGACGCTTTGGCGGCAAAGGGCGCGCGGGTCTTTGCAACGACCGACAAAGTGACCCAAGCAACGGCCCTGCCCCATATCCGCACAGATCACGGGCTGACCGATTCCATCGCAAGCATGGCGTCGTTTTATGCCCTAGCCGAAGCGGTGGCCGTGACGCGGGGCATCAACCCGGATACACCACGCCATCTGAACAAGGTGACGGAAACCGTATGAGCGATGATCTGATCCTATCGGGCGGCCCCATTTTTGATGGGGTGCACTTGCGCGATGACGCGACCGCAATTTTTCGCGCGGGGCGACTTTGTGACATCCTCGCAGACCGGGACGCCCCCGCCCCTGACATCGATTTGAACCAAGACATCCTGTCGCCCGGGTATACCGACCTGCAAGTCAACGGCGGCGGCGGTGTCATGCTAGGAGACGATCCGTCTGTCGAAACGGTTGAGCGCATCGCCAAAGCCCATCACAGCCTTGGCACACGGGCGATATTGCCCACCTTGATCACCGACACACCTGAAAGCACCCGCGCCTCAATCGCCGCCGTCACCGAGGCCTGTTACGCAGGCACCCCAGGCGTGGCCGGGTTGCACCTTGAAGGTCCGCATTTGTCGATTGCACGCAAGGGCGCTCATGACGCTGACCTGATCCGCCCGATGACCGCGACCGATCTGGACGACCTTTTGGCCGCGGCCCAAAAGCTGCCCGCGCTGATGGTCACCCTCGCCCCCGAAAACGTGACACTCGAACAGGTCACCACGCTGACCCAAGCCGGCGTCATCGTCTCGCTTGGACACACAGACGCCGATTTTGACACCTGTATGGCCTACGCCAAGGCAGGCGCCACGGTCGCCACCCATCTGTTCAACGCGATGAGCCAACTTGGCAGTCGCACACCCGGCCTTGTCGGTGCGGCCTTGACCTCGGCCCAGCTGTCCGCTGGTTTGATTGCCGACGGCATCCATGTGCACCCCGCCAGTATCCGCGCGGCCTTTGCTGCCAAGGCGGCTGGCGCGATCTTCCTTGTCAGCGACGCGATGGCGGTGGCGGGCACCGATGACACGGCGTTTCACCTGGGCGGACGTCTGATCCAACGGCAGGACGCCCGACTGACGCTTGAAGACGGCACACTTGCGGGTGCCGACCTCGACCTTACCACCGCACTACGTGTTCTGACCCAGAAGTGTGGCGTGCCTTTGAACACCGCACTGGCTGCCGCAACCACACTCCCCGCACGGCTGATCAATCGGCCCCAACAGCCTAAAAACTTGCAAGATTTCATCAGGATCAAAAGGGATCTAAGCGGCACCCAGACCCTGCCCGCACCCTAGCCGCTCGACCGCGCACACAAAAAGTTTCCGAAAAGAAAGTTGATTTTTGGCGCGCGGCAAGAAACTGTACGAAATTGAATGACACAGACATCCGGGTGTGATCGCCCGTTGCGGAGCGTTATGAGCGAAACCACGATCAGGAATATGGAAGAATTTGCCGCTCTCAGCGGCATCTCGCGGCCGACCGTATCAAAGTACTTCAATGACCCGACGTCGGTGCGCGCATCAACCCGCGAAAAGATCGAACGGGCTTTGGAAAAGCATGACTATCGACCCAACATCTACGCCATCAACCAGAACCGGAAGCTGACCAAGAACCTTGGTATCGTGGTGCCCTATCTGGCCGACCCATTCTTTGCCGAGATCGCACGCAACATCGAACAGGCTTGTATCGCCGCAGGCTATCGACCGACCTTGTTCAGTTCGCACGGGGATCCGAATCTTGAAATCGAGATTCTGGACAACCTGCGGGCACTGAAACCAGCGGGTGTGCTTCTGGCACCATTGGGTCGGGCGTCAGACAAATCCGCGATCGAAGTTTTCTGTCGCAACGTCCCAACGGTGCTGTTCGACAGTAACATCGACGGGATGGGCGAGGCGTTTGTCGGCTCCGACAACGAGAGCTTTGTCACCCAGACGGTAGAATATCTCTGCCGCACCGGCGAACCGCCCTGCTTCTTTGAGATGAAGAACCCGGCAAACCCGAACGCCAACAAACGCCGCAATGCCTATCTGAAAATCATGGATAAACTGGGGTTCGCGCCCGATGTGATCCAAATCGAAGGGACCGGATGGGCATTTGAAGAAATAGGACACCAAGGCGGGCTAAAGCTGTTGGACGAAGGCAACCTCAAGACAAACACCATTCTGTGCAGCAACGATCGTTTGGCCATCGGGCTTTTGTCGGCTTGCTATGAAACCGGCGTCCGTGTCGGGCGCGAAGATGGGTGCGCCTTGCGCGTGGCTTCGCATGATGACCACCCGTTCTCGAAATTCACCTGCCCCTCGCTGACCACGGCGGCACATGACTATACCTCGGTCTCGGATTATTCGGTCGATTCCCTGTTTCGCCTGATCGAAAGCGGCGGACATTTCCAGGACCGCACGGAAACTCTTTTCGCCGCTCGTCTCATTATGCGGAACTCGGCCTGACCCCCAAATTTTAACGCGCGTAAAATTTTCTGTTGACGCGAGAACAGAATCAAACCTAAACTCATCCTACATATCATCGATAACCAGGGAGGAATCGGATGAAACTGAGAACTGCACTTAGTGCGGCAACGGCTATGTCTCTCATCGCAGGTACTGCATTTGCTGACAGCCACGCTAAATCTCTCACCATTGCGATCGTGAACAACGGTCACATGATCAACATGCAAAAAGTTGCTGAAGCTTAC
>CAZWDS010000014.1:1192-48851 GCA_964632495.1 uncultured Rhodobacterales bacterium | reverse complement strand
GTGTTGTGCAATGCGTATATGGAAAGCGGTGAAAGGTTGGATGTCGGCTGTGCGGACAAAGTGAGCTTTCGCTGCGTTTGCACCAAAGGCTGCTATCGGAAATCGTGAGCTGTCAATATCGTCGTTTTTGGAAAGGCACCTTAATACTGTTGAGGACGTAACGCCCCTCCTTGTTGCACTACACGTTGAGCAGCGGACGGTCCATTTAAGATACATTAATCCCAAATTGAGAATATCCAGCGTACTTCTGTGAAAGGCACGACATGGCGCTCGATACCCCTTTTGTCCGATTTTTTCGGTCTGGCGGCAAATCTGAATTCACGGTCAGTCTGCACCGGCTGAACCGTGCGCCTGAGCGAAAAGACGCGTCGTTTGACTTGCCCTCTCATTTTCAGCGGTTCCTTGGCCTGCTTGATGATGCTGATGAAGACAACATTGCTTTCATATCAGAACGTCTCGGCGATACGCCTCGTTATGATGCTGGCCCGTTGAAGCAGAGGGCTTATGACGAGTTTGAGAACCGTCTGTCTGCTGTTCTTGCCTATTACGTTGATGAAGGCCGAAATCGCACAGAAATTGTGTCTCTTATGGAGGCCGACATCAGCGCAACCGAAGCTTGGTTGCTGCGTCAGTTCCAAAATGATGTGAACGAAGCCCGGCAGAGAGCAGTTGGCGTCACCCATTATATCTGGCGTTCGGCTGATGATGGGAAAGTACGGTCCAGTCATGCGGAACGCGATGATCGGGTCTTTCTATGGGATCACAGGTTTGCAGATGGATTGCCGGGCCATGCGCATAACTGCCGGTGCTATGCAGAACCGGCGATCTTGAATGGCCAGGTTATTCTTACAGGTCGCCCCGTATCGCCTGATCTTGCGGATCGAATTTCAGATGCACGTGGCGCAGGACTGGCACGGGCGGCTGAGGATGCTTTGGTCGGCACTGTCACCGGGGTCTATGATGTGTTGCGTTTTTCCTATTTAGGATACCGGCGCTTTTTTGGTGTGCAGACAGATGAGGAAGAAGCAGAGCGTCTTGCGGCCCGCCAAAACATCCTTGATGCGCTGGAACGTCTGTCTGATCTGGATCGTGAGACAGCTGAGCGGATCGCTGAGGAAGCAGTGGCTTATTTCGAGGCACAGCATGCTGAACTTCGCCTTCTAGATCTGGAATATCGCCTCGGCCTGACAAGCGAAGAGGCCTTGCTGCGCGCCTATGAGGATGTAGCCTATCTCGATGCATCAGTTTTGTTGGGTGGAACCGCTTTCACAGCGGGCGCGGCAAAGCTAGGGATCAATTTGACCCGTCTGCGTCCGACAGCGGCCCTGAATGCACTGCGCGCAGGTCGCGCGCGGCTAGATAACATGATCAACACGCGTCGTCGTGAGGTAGAACAGATTGTCGAGCACCGCTTTTACGAACTAATTGACGAAGGGCACGGTCCGCAGAGGCACGAAGGTGCGGTGACGCGGCAAATGCTTATAGATCGTGTACGAGAAGGCATCGATCCTATGACTGGGACACAGGTGGATGGCGTCACGGGCGGTACTCATCGCAGAAGAAAGACAGCCACGCGCATCACCACAGAGGATGCGTATGTCGCTGCAGATGCTGTGTTCCGTCGCAGTTCAGACTTTCAAACGGCGCTCACGTGCGCGCTGGCAGATCCAAATGTAAACAATGCTGTATTTCGTGTAAGGCTGCCAATTTCTGACGTATTGGGATTAGGTTACCGAGATCTGGTAGAAGGTGTACGTCGTGTTGACGGAACTCAAACCACTCGGGACGTAGACTTTGCTGGTGGAACGGTAACCGCTGTCTTTCAACTTGATGCGAATGGGCAGCCGAAGCTGATGACAATGTATCCGGAGGGAAACTAGATGCTAAAGTTTGAAAAATGGCTTGAGACGATGTTTCTGTTTTGCTCTTCTGAAGTTTATGATCTCGACAGCTTAAAATCTTATGTTTCTAAGGGTGGCCAACCCCAAAGAGAGTTCAAGAGAAAGTACGAAGAGGTTTTGGCCGCCCGCCCGTTTTCGGCCAAAGATTGGGAAAAAGAAATGAACTTCTCCCACGAGAACGATGCTGACTTATACGATTTTCTAAGCGCTCTGTATGAGTTTCTTTTTCGTAACGGGCCGTATCCGGATTGGGATTAGAACTGCATCATGGTTGATCTTCGAACAAAAGCCTGGCTGGACGATATGTTCATCTATGGCGGCGGCAACGTCTATGGCATCCCTCAATTAAAGGAAGCGACCGATACGCGTGGCGAGTGGGCCGGGCGTTTCCGTTCAAACTTCGAGCGTGTTTTGGCTGAAAGGAAACTTACGGCTTTAGAATATGAAAATCGAACAGACGTTAGTTTCGATACAGATGCGGAGTTCTATGATTTTCTTTTGGCATTGCATGATTTCCTGTTTTCCAACGGGCCGATGCCTTGATGTTCTCGTTCAATGATTGATCCGAAAACTCAAGCATGGCTGCAAGACATCCGATTGTACTGTGGTGGGAATACAAATGACCCAGCGAAACTAAAGGAAAACGTCGCACATCCATCAGAATGGGCAGAACGTCTTAAACGGAACTTCAATCATGTTTTGGCTGAACAAGTCCTGACCGCTATGGATTATGAAGATGAGACCGACATCAGCTTTGATGAGGATGCTGAGTTATACGCCTACCTGTGGCGGCTATATAACTACCTTTTTGAAGATGGCCCCTTTCCCGATTGGGCATGAAGCCACTATACAGATTTGGAATGGACGAAGGTTTTTCTAGACAAAGGTTCGGGGTGCGCCCGACGTGCCTGCGTATGATGCGCGGGCGGGTAAGAATGATTGAAGCGGGTGTTTTGAAACACTCGCAAACCAACACCAAGGTGAGCTGTCAAAACCCCGTTTCACAATCCAGCCAGTTGTTGAAGGTCTTTGGGAGACCGATAACAACGGCCATTCGTACACAACGCAGCATCTGCGACTCTGGGCTCGAAGCCGACATTCATCGTTTGAAGGCCCTAAACGCAAAACGCGCTCCCGATCCGGAAGCGCGTTTTGAAAATTCCAATGTAGGACGCTTTAGGCGGCGCGCTTGGCGTCCTCGGCCGCGGCGGCTTCGGCTGCGTGGCGGCGTTCGCTTTCTTCGCGCGACAGGGCCACGGATGTGCGGACACCTTTGCCCACGAATTCCATCAGGCCGTTCACAACACGCTCGTTCGGATCGATGCCAGCGCAGGACAGCACTTCGCGTCCATCGCGCGAACGGGCCCAGCGCGCGATCTGCTCGGGTCCGTTGCCATATTTCTTGTCGTCAGCGATGGCGTCATCGAGTGCAGCTAGAACGACAGCTGCGAAAAGCTTTTTCGCGCGATTGCCCTGCTCGTGATTGAATGCCGTGCCGTCAACAAAATCAGCCATGCTTCTTCCTTTTATTTTTATGCTCTTACCGCAGTCAGGTGGCGCGTAGACCCTTATGCAGGGTTTTGAGCCACTTTTGTTTTTCTTTTTTGGAATGGCTGCCATGCATTTTTTGCATAGCTTGTCATTCCTCCCCAGGTTTCCCCCACCTTGCCGATGGGGCTATGCTGGAATATAGGCAATTCACAATCTGAATCAACAAAAACATCGGTTTACGTGGATGCCAAAGATAAATGGAAACGAAATTCGACCCGGAAACGTGCTAGAGCACAATGATGGGCTTTGGGCCGCCGTAAAGGTGGATCATGTCAAGCCGGGCAAGGGCGGCGCCTTCGCTCAGGTCGAGCTGAAGAACCTGCGTAACGGATCAAAGCTGAACGAGCGGTTTCGCTCGGCGGACAAGGTTGAGCGGGTCCGTTTGGATCAAAAAGATCAACAATTTCTATATGAAAGCGACGGTATGCTTGTTTTCATGGACAGTGAAACCTTTGAGCAGATCGAGCTTCCTGCCGACATTCTGGGCGAGCGTCGACCCTTCTTGCAGGACGGTATGACGATCCAGATCGAGTACCACGACAGCGAGGCTTTGAGTGCTTCACTGCCGCAGAAAGTGACCTGTATGGTCACCGAAACCGAGCCAGTGGTGAAGGGTCAGACTGCGGCAAATAGTTTCAAGCCTGCGGTGCTGGACAACGGTGTTCGGGTGATGATTCCCCCTTTTGTCGGCGAGGGCGAGGCAATCATCGTAAATACAGAGACGATGGAGTATGCAGAACGCGCCTAGGGTGCCGTTGCGTAAACCGTTTTGGCCTGCGCCGGATCGGTTCTTTGTATGCGTGTCGCGGTACAAATCCGCAACGCGTGGCTGATGTATTCTTAATTCATGGCAGGTATGCACAAGAATGCCGTGCGATTCCCTGTGCGACGGGATAAAGCGCGTTTAAAATGCGAACAGGACAGTAAAAATCATGGAACGTACGTTTGCGGCCGTTTTCGGTAAGGTCATGTCTTCTGATGGCCCCGGCGAGGCGTTGACACCGACACGTCTGCGTATCGAGTTGCTGGCCGGTCTGACCGTTGCCTTGGCCCTTGTGCCCGAAGCTGTGGCCTTTGCGTTCGTGGCGGGGGTTCATCCGTTGGTCGGTCTTTACGCGGCGTTTATCGTGGGCTTGATCACGGCGGTGATTGGCGGGCGTCCCGGCATGATTTCGGGTGCGACCGGAGCTTTGGCCGTTGTGATGGTCAGTTTGGTGGCGCAGCACGGTGTTGAGTACCTGTTTGCGACGGTCGTTTTGATGGGGATCATCCAGATTGCGGCGGGCATCTTCAAATTTGGCAAGTTCATCCGGTTGGTGCCGCATCCTGTGATGCTGGGTTTTGTGAACGGGTTGGCGATTGTGATTTTTCTAGCCCAGCTTAGTCAGTTCAAAGTGCCCGGCACGATGGAAGTGACGGGGCACGGTATGGGCGGCGGCGAATGGTTGTCGGGAACGCCCTTGTATCTGATGCTGGGGCTTGTGGCGCTGACGATGGCAATCATCTGGGCCGTGCCGCGCGTGACAAGCGTTGTACCTGCGCCTTTGGCCGGGATCGGGATCGTGGCGATTTTGGTGATCGTGCTTGGGTTGGACGTGCCGCGGGTTGGGGATTTGGCCTCGATCAAGGGGGGATTGCCTAGCTTTCATTTGCCCGTGGTGCCTCTGAACTGGGACACGTTTGAGATTATCCTGCCGTATGCGTTGATCCTGGCCGCGATTGGTTTGATCGAAAGTCTTCTGACCTTGAACCTTGTCGGCGATATGACCGGCAAACGGGGGGGCGCTTCTCAGGAATGTGTGGCCCAGGGTGTGGCCAATACTGTGACCGGCTTTTTCGGTGGCATGGGCGGTTGCGCGATGATCGGTCAGTCGATGATCAACGTGAAATCCGGGGGGCGTACGCGCGTGGCAGGTATTGCCGCTGCGGTGTTCCTGTTGCTGTTCATCGTGGTCGCCAGCCCGGTGATCGAGATTATTCCGCTGGCCGCGCTGGTTGGCGTGATGTTCATGGTGGTGATCGGGACATTCGCGTGGAATTCGCTGATGATCCTGCGGAAAGTGCCCCTGTCGGATGCCTTCGTGATCCTATTGGTTACAGCCGTAACCGTGGCTTACGATCTGGCTACGGCCGTTTTCGTGGGGGTTATCGTCTCGGCGCTGACCTATGCGTGGAACAACGCCACACGTATCCACGCGCGCACTTATGAAACACCAGAGGGTGCGAAGGTCTATCAGGTGCAGGGACCATTGTTCTTTGGCTCGGCAGATGGATTTGTCGAATTGTTCGATCCCGAAAAAGACCCCAGCGTGGTGATCGTGGACTTTGCGGAAAGCCGGGTGGTCGATCAATCTGCCCTGACGGCCATCGATTCTGTTGCGGCCAAGTTCGAGGCGGCTGACAAACGGCTACAACTGCGGCACCTCAGCCATGATTGCCATTCTTTGCTGACCAAAGCGGGCAGTCTGATCATCGACAGTGACGATGACCCGGACTATCAGATCGCGGCGGATTATGGCGTTAGGGTTGGTCAGTTGGGTTCGACACACTAGCCGGTGCCTCTGGCACCAGATGCCGGATGGAATTGGCGTAGAAGGCCATGATACGCTCGCGTCCGGCGGTGATCTGAAGGCCGCTTTCGTCTTCTGTGATCATGCGGCGAAGCCGCAACATGTTTAGCGCCTGCCCCAGTGCGCCGGACACATCGTCGTTCGGCATTTCGACACGCGCGCCAGCTGATTTCAGGCGCGCGATGCGGGTTTCGATCCTGTGGAGCAGGTCCGCCTCGGGCACTCGGGCTTTAGCAATTTCCAACTCAAGCGCGATGAGCGGAACCGACAACACCGGCATTGAGGCCGATAGACCATCGCGCAGGTGCTCGCCCAGATGCTCGGTCGTGTCGTCGGGATGGTCTGCAGCAAAAGCGTTCAAAGACACGGGCGTTCCGTAAGCCACCGCCGCATGTCCAAACCGATGCAGGCGCCCGCGCAATCGGTGGGTGACCTGGCGCAGGGCAAACTTCACCGCATTTGGCACCGAGGTCCGAAATCGCCGCGTTCCGGCTTTGTCGGCGGCCACCAACAGGCGGTCTTCCAGCACGCGGTCGTAATTGAGGGCCACGGGCACAAAGACCACGTCGCGTCCTTTTGGATCATGCCCTTGCACGATGTAGCTGAGCAACCCAAGCTTCAAAGGGGCCAGACGCCCGTCCAGCGACAAGCCGCCTTCGGGAAAAACCGCCTGTGTGACGCCGCCGTCTGTGGCCAGTGCCACATAGCGCGCCAGCACTTTGCGATAAAGCGGGTTCAGCGCCTTGCGGCGGATGAAATAGGCGCCCATGGTGCGGATCAAAGCCGAGAGGGGCCAAATTCTGGCCCATTCCCCCACGGCATAGCTAAGCGCCGACGACCGGGCGACGAGCCAAGTCACCAGCAAATAGTCCATGTTCGAGCGATGGTTGATCACGAAGACGACGGTGGCGTCTGGGTCCACGGCGTGTAGGCGCGCTTCGTCTTCGTCACTGACCCGGACATCAAACAGGGTGTCGGACACCCACTTCGAAGCCCGCGTGCCAAATCCGAAATAGGCCGACGCGCTGAACCGGGGGACGATTTCGCGGGCATAGCGCTCGACCCTTTCGCGGGCGACCTGTTCAGGCACGCCTTCGGATTTTGCATAATCGACAATGGCCAGAGCGACTTCGCCGTCGTGGATCAAACGCTGGATCATGTCGAACCGGCGGGCCAGTTTGAAAGGCTGGATCGGGCGATCGAGGCGCTTGTTTAACTCGGCGACCACACGTTCGGCGCGTTTCCTGAGAAACCAACGGATCGAGGGGCCGATGACGCGTTCGAGGATTGAAAGAGCGGCGAAGAGGCCGATCAGCACCATGGCCCAAACGGGCACCGCGACGGTTTCAAACATGGGTCACCACCGTCTGGCAGGACTGCGTCGGGCGCAGTAAGGGCCGCGCACGGCACGTGCGCGGCCCCTCTGGCGACGCGTGAACCGCGCGGCGCAACATGATATGGTAGCTCAGTTGGTCGATCCGGGGGCTCAGTTCAGATACGGTGCCGGATCGACACTGTCGAAGCCTTCGCGAACTTCGAAGTGCAGGAAGGGTGGGGTTGCGGACCGAACCACCGCGATCGCCTCGCCACGCTTCACGGTATCACCTTTTTCGACGGCCACTTCATCGACGCCTGCATAGACGGTCAGCAGGTTGTTGTCGTGGCGCAAAACAAGGATTGGCACTTGGTCTGTATCACGCGTGATAGCAGCGACGGTGCCGCCTTCGGCTGCGATCACGCGAGAGCCTGCACTGGCGGCAATGCCGATCCCTTCGTTCCGTCCCTTTTCAAACGGTCGCACGATACGGCCCTGCACGGGCATCATCAGCCGTGAATTGTCCGAGGCCGCGGTCTGGCGATCCTGCAAGGGTTCCGGTTTGGGGGCTGTGGTCGTAGACGCGGGGCGCACGTCTTCCGTCGGCAAAGGCCGCGAGGACGACGGTGGCAATGGCGTGGCCGAGCCGGTTCCGGGGGTTGCCACCGAAGCCACTTGGATGTCGCTGCTGGCGGATGCTGTTGGGATCAAGAGAAACTGACCAACACGCAATCCAAGGCTGGGCCCAAGGCCGTTCCATTCGGCCAGATCATCGACCGAAACGCCGTAGCGGCGCGCAATTGAGAAGGCGGTTTCACCGGCCGCCACCTGATGGCGATTGGGTTCGTCTCCGGCAGGTAATCCGGGCACACCGTCCGCGCGATCAATCGCACCCGAGGCCACATCAATCACGTCCAAAGCGCCCGGCCCACTTGGCCCGGGTTCGCTGACGCGACGGGGCAAAGCCAGAATTTCACCGTCTCTCAGCACGACATTCATGGGCAGAGCGTTGTGTCGGGCCAGTTCATTCGCCGGTAGTCCGACGCGGGCGGCAACGGTTTGCACTGTATCGCCGCGTTGCGCCACCGCGACCTGGTAGCCGGGATAAGACACCACGCCTCTTTGGTCTGGCAACGGGGCTGAGCCTGTTGAGGCCTGAGCTGCGTCAGATGTGTCCAACTGACCTGCCGCACCGCGTAGATCGAAGTCCAATCCCCCCAATCCTGCACCATCGCAGGCCCCAAGCGCCAGGGCGCTGGTCAAAATTGCCGCCAGTCGTACCGGGAAAGCCGATTTCGTCATATGCTCGTTCCTCACCATTATGTCGCAACCTTCTTTGAGGTTCTTGCGATTACGCCCCGGATCTTGCCTGCCTGCGTCCGGATTTGGCTTATGATAGCACTTTTTTGCAGACCTGTGCCAACACAAAATCGCGTCGGATCGAGCGCCTGCGGCGCACACCATTGATTTGGTTTGACGGCTTTCGCCTTTCAAACCGGCGTGCGTATTTGGAAAGAGATGAAAGCCCTTTCCCGTTGATCCAACGATCTACGTGATATTTGGAAAGGCTGGGGCAGCGCTTCGATTGAAAAATGGCGTGCGCTTTGGGCGCGTATCGTGATGGGCGGTTAGTCGCTGCCCATGCCTTCGACCAGGGGGACGAAGCGGACTTGGCGCAATTCTTCATAGTCAAAACCGGTCTCGGTTCTGGTGACTTTGACCAAGGATTGAACAGCGTCGGACTGGCCAACCGGGACCACCATGATGCCACCGGGTTTCAGTTCGGCCAACAAGGGCCCCGGCGGATCTTCGGCTGCGGCGGTGACCAGGATGCGATCGAAGGGAGCTTGTTCGGGAAAGCCGCGCGTGCCGTCGGCCGCAAGAGCTGTTATGTTTGACAGACCTAAGGTGTCGAAGACTTCCTGGGCGGCTTTGACCAGACGTTTGTGCCGGTCCACCGTATAGATGCGTCGTGCCAGTTGGCTGAGAACGGCGGCCTGATAGCCAGAGCCGGTGCCAATCTCCAGGATTTTGTGCCGGGGGTCGACCTCAAGCGCCTGGGTCATCAGCCCCACGACAGAGGGCTGGCTGATGGTTTGACCGCAGGTGATGGGAAGGGGCATGTCTTCGTAGGCGCGATCGGCGAAGATGCCTTTGACAAAAGCGCCGCGGTCGATCTTTTCCATCGCCTCAAGAACACGCCCATCCATCACGCCTTTTTGGCGAAGAGCGAAGACAAATCGCATGCGCTGTTCGTCGGCCGGTGTCATCCTTCCAGCTTGTCCTTCAGGGTTGCAATGGTGTCGTGGGCTGTCAGGTCGGCGCGCAGGGGCGTAACCGAGATATAGCCGTCCAGATTGGCCGTCACATCGGTGCCGGGGCCGGTTTTATGATGCTGTGGGCCGCCTTTGATCCACAGGAACATGCGGCCCGAGGGCGATTTGTGCGGTTCAACGCCAAAATTGGTTTCTGCACGCCAGCCTTGGGTTGTGACTTTCAGCCCTTTGACGTCTGACGCCGGGATTGGTGGGAAATTCACGTTGTAAAACAGACGGTAAGGCACATCATCCCAGATCGCGTTTTTCAACAGGCGTTTTATGCAATCAGCGCCGTGCTGGGCCGCGGCTTCGAAAGGGTCTTCGAGGTTCGCGTTGCCGGGGCCAAAAAACTGCGACAAGGCGATGGCGGGAATACCTTGCAGGGCGGCTTCCAACGTTGCGCCTATGGTGCCGGAATAAAGCACGTTTTCGGCAGCGTTGTTGCCCCGGTTGACGCCAGACAGGATAAGATCGGGCGCGCGGTCTTTCATGACTTCGTAAAGGCCGGCCAACACGCAATCGGCAGGATAGCCTTCCGAAGCATAGCGGCGTTCGCCGAACTGGCTGAGAAGAGTGGGGCGGGAATAGCTGATGCAATGGCCCACGCCGGATTGCTCGAACGCAGGGGCGACAATCCAGACTTCACCACCCGGGCCGGCGACCTCGGCTGCGATGGTTTCCAGTGTTTTCAGGCCGGGGGCGTTGATCCCGTCGTCGTTGGTTATGAGAATGCGCATGGCTCTGCTTTAGGCGAGGCAGAGGGGTGGGGCAAGATGCGGAGTCGCGTGACGCTTAGTCCAGCGCGTCCAAAATCTGTTTGGCGGCGGTGTCACATGGGGTCAATGTGCTGCGATCTTCGCCGGGGTAAAAGCGGGCGCGTGTCGCAGTTGGCATTGGCAGTGGTGTCATGACGTGAACGTGGGGACCAGTTTGCCGCGTTTCGGCAGCCCAACTTTGAGCGAGCGATATTTGCGCGGCTTTGGACGCGCCATAGGCCGAAAAGAACTTGGTGCCGACTTGCGGGTCTTGAAAGAACAGCGCCTGCCCAGTGTCGGCGGCCTGCAACAGGGGCGCGACATAGGCGATCAGCGTGGCGGTCGCAGTCACATTGACGGCCATGCTTTTCGCCAGGTCCTTGGCGTCCAGATGTGGGGCTGGTGTGAGGGCCGAGGCATGAACAGCCGTATGCGCCCAAAGGTCCACATGCCCCCAACGATCATGGATGCCGCGACATAGCTCGGCCATAGCCTCGGGCTTGGTGATGTCCATCGGGGCCAGTGTGGCGCTGCCGCCTTTGGCTTGGATGCGGTCGTCCAACTCTTCCAGACCACCCACGGTTCGGGCGACGGCCACGATGTGGTGGGTGGGGGCAAGTGCGTCGGCAAGGGCCGCGCCAAGGCCACGAGAGGCACCGGTGATCAAAGCTATTTTGGTCATGCTCCTCCCTTGGCCAATCCAGCGGGCGGGGTCAATGCGAGATCTGTTGCCGAAACGGGTGTTTTGCCATAGATTGCTTCAGTGTTGCCTCGGGGGAAGTAGACGTGTTGCGCAGTGTTTTGATCGGTGTTCTAAGTTTTGGCCTATGCGTGCCAGCATTGGCCGATCCATTGTCATCGAAGAACAGAAAGAAAATTTTCGATCGTCAAACCTCGATTTTGGATCAACGCGCCTCCAAGCAATACGCAAATTCTGTAAGGTTGCAGCCCGACGCGATCCGGGTTCCGGGCGCGCCGGGTTCTGAGCGCATCCCGGCCTATACCGGAGCGACGCGCAGTCAGTTCCTGCCCGTAGCACGTGCCGCAGCGCGGCGGCATGGGGTGCCAGAGGATTTGTTTTTGCGGCTGATCACCCAAGAATCCGGTTGGAACGCGCGGGCGAAATCGCACAAAGGCGCGATTGGATTGGCGCAGTTGATGCCAGGGACGGCGCGTCTTCTTAAAGTGAACCCGCACGATCCGAAGCAAAACCTAGAGGGCGGTGCGCGCTATCTGGCCGAACAATACCGGACCTTCCGGTCGTGGCGTTTGGCCCTTGCAGCCTACAACGCGGGTCCTGGAGCTGTGCGAAAACACGGGGGCGTGCCGCCCTACCGCGAAACCCAGGGCTATGTGAAAGCCATTTTGGGACAGGGCTAATACAGGGCCAATACTGGGCTAAAGGGTCTTCATCTCTTTGCTAAATACGCCCGCCGGAGGCGCCGGTTTTCCGACAGGAAAATCGGGCACCGCGACGGACGCAGTCCGGCGCAATCCCTTGCAGTGACGCGTTGCTTTCGGCATGGAGGTGTCATGGTAAAAAAGACCAGTGGCCGCGGCCAACGAGACTTGAGGGTACGGGTGAAATCCGCGCGCGGGCGTCGGGCGTCTTCGACACGTTGGTTGGAGCGTCAGTTGAATGACCCCTACGTGCGTCAAGCCAAGGCCGAAGGTTATCGGGGGCGTGCGGCTTACAAGATACTGGAACTGGACGACAAGTATCGGTTCTTGTTGCCGGGCGCGCGTGTGGTCGATTTGGGCTCGGCTCCGGGGGGCTGGGCTCAGGTGGCTGTGCGCCGGGTGAATGCGCTTGGAGACCGACCCGGAAAGCCCGAAGGTCGGGTTCTGGGGATTGATTTGCAAGACGTCGAACCCATTCCGGGGGCAGAAATCCATGTCTTGGATTTTCTGGATGAAGGCGCGGATGAACAGATCAAGGATTGGCTGGGTGGCAAGGCGGATGTGGTGATGTCAGACATGGCGGCGTCGTCATCGGGGCACAAGCAAACCGATCATTTACGGATCATTGCGTTGTGCGAGGCAGCGGCGGAACTGGCGTTTGATGTGTTGGAAGAGGGTGGCACTTTCGTGGCGAAAGTGCTGGCCGGTGGGGCTGAGGCAGGGATGCAGGCCACGTTGAAAAAGCGGTTCGACAAGGTGATGAATGTGAAACCGCCTGCAAGTCGGTCGGATTCATCCGAAAAGTTCGTTGTGGCCACCGGGTTTCGCGGCTGACACCTGTTGAAAGGGCCGCCTTCGGCGGGCACTTTTCTTGTCGGCCCTGCGGCTCTGCCTTGCTGCCGACGATGTGCGTATTTTGCAAGAGATGAAGGACCGTTGCAGTCGTCGGTGATATTCCGTAACCCGGATGAAAGAGAGGGCTTGTCTTGCGAAGCGTCATTTTCATTCCTGCGCGATTTCCATCGGTGCGCTTTCCGGGCAAGCCATTGGCGATGCTGCGCGGCGCTTCGGGCGAGGCGCGGTCTTTGATCCAACGGAGTTGGGAAGCGGCCATGTCGGTGGCGGGGGTCTCGGCGGTCTATGTGTTGACCGATGATGATCGTATTCGCGATGCGGCTTTGGCTTTCGGGGCTGATGTGCTGATGACCAGTGACGCGCCGCGCAATGGGACCGAGCGTTGTGCCGAGGCGGTTGGTCTGTTGGATGAGGCGCCGGATGTGGTTGTGAACCTGCAAGGTGACGCGCCGTTGACGCCGCCGCATTATGTGGATGCCTTGTTGGCTGCGATGTCGGACAAGGCGGTGCATATGGCGACGCCGGTTTTGCGCACCGAGGCGACACATCTGGAAGCTTTGCAGGCCGACCGGAAAGCCGGACGCGTTGGGGCCACGACGGCAGTGTTCGGGCATTCGGGTGATGCGCTTTATTTCTCGAAAGAGGTTTTGCCTTTTGCAGATCGTGCGCGGGAAACCGGGTTGGCGGTGTTTCATCACGTGGGCTGTTATGCCTATCGTCCTGTGGCATTGGTTCAGTATGCGGGTTTGCCGCAGGGTCCATTGGAAGGTGCGGAAGGCTTGGAACAGTTGCGGTTCTTGGAAAACGGTATTCCGGTTCGCTGTGTCGAAGTCGAAGCGCGGGGGCGGGCGTTCTGGGAGTTGAACAACCCCGAAGATATACCTTTGATCGAGGACATTATGAAACGAGAGGGCATCGCATGAGTGACGTCGCCGTCGGTAAGGTGACCTTTGGTCAGGATCGGCCTTTGGCATTGATCTCGGGGCCTTGCCAGTTGGAATCTTTGGATCACGCGCAGATGCTAGCGGGCACATTGTCCGAAATCTGTGATCGGTTGGGCGTGGGCTATGTGTTTAAGGCCAGCTTTGACAAGGCGAACCGGTCCAGTCTTGAAGGCGCACGTGGTGTTGGCATGGACGAGGGTTTGGCGATCCTGTCCACGATCGGATCGGAGTTTGGTTGTCCGGTTTTGACAGATGTGCATGATGCGTCGCAATGCGCGGCGGCGGCTGCGGCGGTGGATATCCTGCAAATCCCTGCGTTTCTATGTCGCCAAACCGATTTGCTTTTGGCCGCGGGCGCGACGGGTGCGGCGATCAACGTCAAGAAGGGTCAGTTTCTCGCGCCTTGGGATGTTGGCAATATCGTCGACAAAGTGCGATCCACGGGAAACGACAGGATTATTCTGACCGAGCGCGGGGCCAGTTTTGGCTACAACATGCTGGTGTCCGATATGCGTGCCTTGCCGATCATGGCGGAAACGGGGTGTCCCGTGGTGTTTGACGCGACCCATTCGGTGCAATTGCCGGGGGGCTTGGGCAAATCGACCGGCGGGCAATCCGAGTTCGTTCCGCCGTTGTCTCGTGCGGCTGTGGCCGTGGGCGTGTCGGCGGTCTTTGTCGAAACCCATGAAGAACCGGCTCGGTCACCCTCGGATGGGCCGAATATGGTACCCTTGGATCAGATGGAGGCTTTGTTGACGCAGCTTCGTGACATTGACCAGTTGGTAAAGTCATGAGCGCTGATCTGGTCAAAGCAGCCCTAGAGACGGACATTTCGGGCCTTGGTGCCTTGCAAGACGCTGTGGATGGGATGAGCGGCGCGATTGACGCTGCTTTGGAGTTGCTGGGCAAGATGCAGGGCCGGTTGATTGTGACCGGCTTGGGCAAGTCCGGGCATATCGGCACCAAGTTGGCGGCGACTTTTGCCTCGACCGGGACGCCCGCCTATTTCCTGCATCCGGCTGAGGCGAGCCATGGTGATCTGGGGATGGTGCAGCCTGTCGATGTGATCCTGGCTTTGTCGTGGTCTGGCGAGACGACGGAATTGTCCGATGTTATTGGCTATGCTAAGCGCCGCGCGGTGCCTTTGATTGCTTTGACGGGGGTCGCGGACAGCACGTTGGCAAAGGCGGCGACCGTGGCTTTGGTCTTGCCGAAGGTGCGCGAAGCCTGTCCGCATAATCTGGCGCCAACCACGTCCACCTTATTGCAACTGGCTATGGGCGATGCTTTGGCGATTGCCTTGTTGCAGCAAAAGGGATTTGGGCCGGAGAGTTTTCATGGTTTCCATCCGGGCGGATCTCTAGGTGCTGCTTTGAAGCTGGTCGATGAGGTGATGCATGGGCGCGATGCTTTGCCGTTGGTCGACGTGGAAACGCCTGTAATTGCTGCGATTTCCGAATTGTCGGCCAAAGGGTTTGGCATTGTCGGTGTGACCAAGGATGGCGTTTTGCAAGGCGTGATCACCGATGGTGATATTCGCCGCTATCTTGAGCGCAATGCCAGTGCGACCATGAAAGGCGCTTTGCACGAAACGGCCGCGGGGGCGATTATGACCGAGGGGTCGGTGACGCTGGGGTCTCAGATGATCGTGGGCGAGGCGCTTTCGATCATGCAGGGACGACGGATTTCGGCGGCCTTTGTGGTGGACGGCGATGCACCTGTTGGACTGGTGACACTGCTTCGTTTGCTCAATCGTGGGGCGGCCTGAGGGGGCGAGCCGTTAAAGCTCGTCCCGCGTTGGTGGATTGGCACCTGCGCGGCTGACAGTGACGGCGGCGGCTTGTGCACCTAGGGTCATCGCAGCGTTTAGGTCTGCGTCAGAGATCGCGCGGATGGCGGGTTTGCTTAGTAGGTTCCGTTCCTGCAAAGCGGTCAAAACGCCCGCGTTAAAGGTGTCGCCCGCGCCGACGGTATCCACAACTTCGACTTTGGGGGCTGGTACAAACAGAGTGCCGTCTGCGGTATAGGCGGTCACACCCTTTGCGCCTTCGGTGATGAAAACGGCCTTTGGTCCCATGGCGACAACGTCTTTGGCCATCGCTGGAATGTCGCTGCCGCCTTTGAACCAAGCCAGGTCCTCGTCCGAGAATTTCACAAGATCGGATTTCGCCAACATGCGATCCAGCCGGGCGCGATAACTTGCTTCGTCCTGAATGAAACCTGCGCGGATATTCGGATCCAGCATGGTCACGCGGGTGTCGCCTTCGCGCATCATCAGAGCTTCGTATGTGGCGGCGCAGGGTTCGACCGCCAGTGAAATACAGCCAAAGAACAAGGTATTGATGGTGTCGTCCAAGGCGGGAATGTCGGCTTCGGACAACATGCGGCCCGCACTTAGTTCATCGTAGAATAGATAGCTGGCATGACCATCCGTCAGACGGACAAAGGCCAATGTTGTCGGGCGATCAGAGCGCGACACGTAGGAAGCATCGACGCCAGAGGTGGCCAATGTCTCCATCAACATCTCGCCGAAGAAATCGGTGGAAATACCGCTGAAGAACCCAACCTTCTGCCCAAGGCGGCCCAAAGCGTTGGACGTGTTAAACACCGAACCGCCGACGAAGGGCGCGAAAGCAGATCCGCCTTCCGTGGTATCTCGGGGCAGCATGTCGATCAGGGCTTCGCCTGCGCATAAGATCATGGGTGTCTCCTACGTTTCGGGATGCTCTAATGGGTGCTGTTAGCGCTGACAAGGGTGTCAGCGCAGTTGATCCGCCCCATAGAGATAGCCAAATATCGCCGCGATGATCAGTCCGACCAAAACGGCAAAGAAGATTTTCCACCCCGACCAAGGCCTCTCGCCCGTCACTTGACCAGTTTGGCCATTGACCACGAAACGGAACGACCGGCCCCGATAGCGGTAAGCCGCGATCCAAACCGGGACGAGGATGTGTTTGAAGGTGACGTCGCTGACCGTTGTTTCGATATGGTCGACCCGCTGCTTGTCGCCGCCGATGTCGAAGCGCACGTCGCGCAGGATTTGCCTGTCCATGATCTCGCGGGCTTCGACGTAAGCGTCTTGCAGCTCGATCGTATAGGCTTCCGAGCGGAAACCGGCGAGGTACTCCGGCTGATAGGGTTCCAGGCGCGTTAAATCCCAGTGGATTAGGCTTTGACGGAACTTCTCAGGCAAGGCGGATGAGGCGACGATCAGAACATCGTCAAAAAACCGTGCAACCCGGCCGCGCACAGGTCGCCAGCGAACCTTGGGCACGTCCACGGTTTCGCGTTTGCCGTTCCGATTGACGGTGCGTTGTTCGTAGTAAACCGTGCCACGTTGGCCGCGATAGGTGCTGTCGGTTTCGGCGTCGATCGTCCAGCAGGGCGTGTAGACGCCATTCATACGGCGCCCTTTACGGGCGTATTCCATCAAGCCGTTCGGTGCGAACCAAAGCGAGCCCAGCCAATTGGTCATCTCGCCGCGCGCTTGACTTTCTTCCAGCATGAAAGGAAGAACCGCGCTTGGTTTGATCTTTCGGGACGCGCCTGTGTCGGTCACAACAGGCGTGGCGCAGAACGGGCATTCCGTGGAATGGACCGCGGCGTCGAATTCGACTTGGGCGGCACAATTCGGACAGCTTGAAACGCGGGTCTCTTCCATTTCGGCAGTGCCCAGTCCCGCTTCGAGGGCACGGTAGAGATCTTGTTCGCGCACCGCGGCCGAGCGGGTCCATGGCCCGTGGTCAATCGGCTCGGTCGCGCCGCAATGGTCGCAAACCAATTGGTCGTCGCCGGGATCAAATCGCAGATCGGCGCCGCAGGTGTTGCAGGGGAAGCGGTGTTCTTCGATCATGCAGTTTCCCCGTTCGAACGGACCCCAATCGCACGCCTCCAAAGATCACCTGCCGCCCAAGCAGCCTGTGCCAAGTTGGGCCGACAGGTTGCTTGCCGCATTTTAAGCGCCGGGTGGAGGCGGAGGCAGCACAGTAAAGAGCTGGGCCACTTCGTCGATGTCTTCAGCCTTCTGCCAGCCGTCCTGACCTTGGGTCCAGACCCAAGTGTCACGCTGGATATCGCCCTTAGCGACCATCTGACCCAGATCAGCCTTTGAGAAAGGACCGGTCGTTTCGCCACCTGCGGCCAGATGCCAGACGTGCTCTACTGGCGGGGCCGGAGGCGTCGGTGCACCGCCCCATGGTCCGGCAACGCCACCAGCCATTCCCATGCCCATAGCAGCGCCCATTCCCATGCCCATGGCTTGGCCAGCCGCACTGCCCGGCTGATCGAGGCTTTCACCGGCCTTATAACGGAAATGCTCGTCCAGCGACCCTGTCAAACCACGTGATGTGCGCTCGTCCAGCGCCTTTTCGACGGCAGGCGGAAGCGAGATGTTTTCGATATAAAGTTCCGGCAACGTCAGACCGTAGGATGCAATGGTGTCGGAAATCCGTTCTGCAACAAGCTTTCCCAAATCAGCGGTGTTGGCGGCCATGTCCAGAACGGGAATGCCCGACCCTGCGATCTGGCGCGAGAATTCTTGCACAATGATGTTGCGGATTTGATAGCTGATTTCGTCCATCGTGAATTCGCCGTCCGTGCCGACAATCTCCAAAAGGAACTTGCCGGGGTCGGTGACCTTGACCGTGTAAGTGCCATAGGCGCGAATGCGTGTGGGACCGAACTCGGGGTCACGCAGCATAATCGGGTTCTTCGTACCCCATTTCAGATCGGTGAAACGGCGGGTCGAGACGTAGTAGATCTCGGATTTGAACGGCGATTTGAACCCGTGATCCCAATGCTGAAGCGTGGTCAGGATCGGCATGTTGTTGGTCTCTAACATGTAGAGCCCGGGCATAAATGTATCGGCCATTTGTCCTTCGTGGATAAAGACAGCCGCTTGCCCTTCGCGGACCGTCAGCTTGGCGCCGTATTTGATCTCGTGGTCCTCGCGCTCGAAGCGCCAGACCATGGTGTCGCGTGTATCGTCCGTCCATTCGATGACGTCGATGAATTCTCCGGTCAGGAAATCAAGAATACCCATGGTCTCTCCTTTTTAACTTCGGGTATTTTCTGACACAGAAAATACACCGGAAAATGACGCATTTTCCGCGACCCCTTTTGGGGCGCGATTTCTACGTCAGAAATCGTTGCAGAAAATGCGTCATTTTCTGCAAGGTTACAATGCAGACGCGGTCAAAGATCGCGCCAGTGTTTCAACAACCGGCGCTGCGGTTTCCGCATCCAGTCCGGGTTTCAGGCGCAGATCATAAAGCATCTGCAGCATCTTTTCGTCCATGCCGGTCAAGCGGCCAAATTCATCGTTGTCGTTAAAAATCGAAGGTCGCGCTGTGGCGCTGTCATTTGACAGGCCAAGCCCCTGCGCCACTTCCTCGTGGATGCAGGACAGGCGTAGCAAGGGTGGCAGCTCGGCTCGGATCACGGCGACGGCCCGTGTGATCGCGCCGTCGTCTTTTGGGTCTGCCGCGACAACAAGACAGTAATTGGCGCGGTCCAGCGTTTCGACCACCTCTACCTCGCGCGGGCGAATGCTGGGAATCAAGCGCGTCAGCATCGGGCCGACGACACGGCGTTCGTCTTCGGTCAGGATCAGAACGTGAAAGTTGCCGCCACTTTCCACGAATTCGACAGTGTGACGCGTGATTTTGCCTAACCTTGCGGCGTATCGCTGAACCGCGGCACTGTCATCGGCCCGCTGCATGTCGGGCACGCTAGCCCCGAATGTCGTTTGAATCCGCACAGGCGTTTCCCAGCGATGAAGCTTGCTGGCGCTTTCGCTTTGCACCAAGGCGTTACCCTGATCGGTAAATTCGCGCGCAAAGGCGATTGCCGTGAAGGTCGCCGCCAAGCGGTCGGCGTCGTAGGGCACATCAGGGCCACCGCCGTCGATCCGCAAAAGCCCGCGAGAGCGATGGCCTTTCTCGACCCGCGCATAGTACGCCACCAAGGCGAGGCTTTCGGGCGAGGCGGGTTCGCTCTCGATCACAACCGGGACAACCTTCGCACCGGGGTCGGTGCGGAAGGTCTCCATCCGGTCGCATCCTGCGGTCAACAGACCGCAAGACAGCAACATTAAAGTGGTTCGCAAAGTCACCTTACGCTGGCACACTTTCGCCGGTGTTTGAGCCTGTGCCATCCTTGCGGGCTTTGGCCGAGGACAGGGTTTCTTTCAGCTCTTGCTCCATTTTCTGAAGCTCTTCCTCGGCGGCGGCGCGTTTGGCTTTGCCGTCGTCGGCAATCTGCAGACTTTCCTCGATCGTCGCGATCAGGTCCGAGTTGGCCTTTTTCACAGCTTCGATATCAAAGACACCGCGTTCCATTTCTTCGCGGATCTTCTTGTTGGCTTGACGCAGGTTCTCGGCGTTTTTAGTCAACAAATCGTTCGTCAGATCATTGGCGTCGCGCACGGCATCTGCGGCCTCGGACGAACGCTGGATGGTGACGGCCTGGGCCAGTTGCGTTTCCCAAAGCGGAACTGTGTTGACCAGCGTGGAATTGATCTTGGTGACCAGCGATTTGTCGTTTTCCTGAACCAGACGGATCGAGGGCAGGGACTGCATCGTCACCTGACGTGTCAGCTTCAAATCGTGGACCCGGCGTTCCAGATCGTCGCGCGCAGAGCGCAGATCGCGCAGTTCCTGTGCGGCCATCACGCCCTGTTCTTCTGGGGCATCCGCGACGGCTTGTTCTTTCGCGGGTATGTCGATGCTGTCCAGACGGCTGATTTTCTCTTCGCCCGCCGCAATATAGAGCGCCAGTTCGTCATAGAAATTCAGCGTTTTGTCATACAGCTGATCCAAAGACTTGATGTCTTTCAACAGCTTGTGCTCGTGATGCTCAAGGTTTGCGGTGACCTTGTCGATCTGACCCTGCACTTCTTCATAGCGAGCCAGGAAATTGTGGGCTGGGGCGGCTTTGCCCAACAGCCATTCCCACCACGACTGTTTGCGGCGCACGTCCAGTTCCGATACCGAGAAACCCCGGATGGTGCCCACGATGTCGCGCAAGCTGTCGCCCGCTGGTCCGACGTCTTTGTTTTTGACGTCCTGCAACATGGCTTGGCTGATTTCCTGCAGTTCAACCTGCGCGGATGACCCAAATGACACGATTGAATTCGTGTCTGTCATGTCAATTTCGCTTAAACGCTTTTCAATTTCGGCGCTGGTTGGGGGATCAGCGGCTTCAAGCTTGACTATGGCGTCTGCTGCAACAGGCATGGGAAGTTGAACGTCGACAACTTCTTTCACCATGGCTTCGGCCTCTTTGGCCTTTTGATAAATTTCGGATTCCATCGGGTCTCTCCTATGCCGGTCTAAATCTCGCTTTGAACGCCTTCGCGTTCCAGCCGCTCGCGCAGCACTTCGATTTCGACGTCCAGCATGGACTTGTCGTTTCGAAGCAGCTTTTGGGTTTTTTGGGTGAATGAGGTCTCGAGGTCGTCGAGAAGCGTTTCGTAATCCTTGCGGGCCTCGTCGCTTTGCGACCGGGCGTAAAGATCAGCGAATTGCACGGTCGCGTCGCGGGCACCCAATAGGTAAACGCCCAAGTAACGACGCGCGCTTGTCAGATCGCCGGGGTCCTCTTCGACAACGCGGAACATGTCACGCGCGGTTCCGATAAAGGCCTCAACCCGACGGTCCAATGCGGGCACTTGGGCGCGGCGGATGGCATCTCGCATATCGGTCAGATGTTTTTCTGCTTCGTCCACGGCACGGGCGACCCGGTCGGTCTGGAACGAATCCATGCCTTCGGTTCCTTTGTCTTTCAACGGATCGGGGCCAAAGGCGAAGAAGTGCAATCCGGCACCAAGGATGAAGTAAAGGATTGGGGGAAGTATGTTGAACGTTTCGGGATCAAGTCCCGCAATGGCTAGGCCCGAACCGGTCAGAAAACTACCGAAAATCTTGCGCGGAATGGCCGGGCGTTTGGCGACGCGGCGTGCATCATAGGCATCGTGGGCGATCAGGCCTTCACGGGTGAGCCACGCGGCCAGCATCAGAACGGCGAAGGCCACCACCTTCAAGAACATGCCAACGGGCGGAAGTTGAAAAGCCACCAACAGAAGGATCACGGGCACAATGAACAGCATATTGGCCCGCGCACCCGCGCGCGAGCGCCGCATTGTTGTGACTCCACTGGGATGTTGCGCCTTTGACCCAGGAGAATGCTTGCCGCCAAATTTCTCAGCCATCACCTAGACTCCACTGACCGACACATAGACGATCAGACACAACAGCATGAAAAACGCGACCTTTTGCATCATTCCCCCAGTCGTCATGGCCGTAAGGCCACCTTTCTGCTCAATCTGGCGCGTCACACTGCGCATCAGATATGCGATCAGCACGATCGCGACCGTTACGGCAAGTAGCGCAAGCGCCAATCGCGGCATTGAGCAGGCTCCCCTCTTATTAACAGGAACATAAGGGATCACCCGTCCGCTTGCCAGTGCTCCTTCGGGAATTGGCGAGATGCACGGCCCCTAACGGATCGAATGGCGAAAAAGTGGATCATTTGATAGAAAGTAGGCAAAATGCGACTTAGTTTCAGATGCTTATTTTTCGTTTCGTCTGCGTTGCGGTTTGCGTTTCTTCCCCTTTTGAGGCGTTTCGGGATTCTTTCCCCCCGACGCAGGCCCCAGCCCCAATTGGTCTCGTACCACTTTTGCCCGCACTTCTTCGACAGCGCCCGATTTCAGATCACCAAGGCGGAATGGGCCATAGCTGATCCGGATCAGACGATTGACGGGCAGGTTGATCGTGTCCATCGCGCGACGGATTTCGCGGTTTTTGCCTTCGGTCAAACCAATGGTGATCCATGCATTACGCCCTTGTTGACGATCCAGCGATACCGTCATGGGGCGAAACCTTTGGCCGTCAACCTCGATGCCTTTGCGTAAGGGCGCGAACATATCATCGTTGGGTTCGCCGTGGACGCGGACGCGGTACTTGCGGGTCCAGCCGGTCGAGGGCAATTCAAGGCGGCGTTTGATTTCGCCATCATTGGTCAGAAGAAGAAGTCCCTCGGAATTCAAATCAAGCCGCCCGATGGACATCACGCGGGGGAGGTCATCGGGTAGGGCGTCAAAGACGGTGTCACGGCCTTTTTCGTCCTTTGTCGTTGTCACCAACCCGGTCGGTTTGTTGTAAAGCCAGATGCGGGGCGCTTCGCGTGCCCCCAAAGGTTTTCCGTTGACGGTGATCTTGTCCGTTTCACTGACATTCAGGGCGGGTGTGTCGATGGTCTTGCCGTTCACCGCGACTTTGCCTTCAGCAATCAAAGCTTCGGCCCCACGGCGCGAGGCCACGCCATGGCGGGCAAGTACTTTGGCGATGCGGTCTCCGGGGAAGTCGGTCATGGGAATGGCTTAGCGTGGACGCCCAGAAAGGGAAAGGGATTGCGCCGGACTACGTCCGTCGCGGTGTCCGGTTTTTCTGGCGAAAAACCGGCGCCTCCGGCGGGCGTATTTTGAAAGAGATGAAGGGGAATTGCGCTTTTGCGGTGATTGGGGCACTTCGTGGGCATGGCATTTGCAAGCTTCATGGACTTGGCCCTAGAAGAGGCGCGCGCGGCGGCAGACCGGGGCGAAGTGCCGGTGGGCGCTGTTTTGGTGGGGCCCGACAGGGTGGTTCTGGCGCAGGCGGGGAACCGAACACGGGAACTGTCCGATCCCACAGCGCACGCCGAAATGCTGGTGATCCGGGATGCGGCATTGCGTTTGGGGTCTGAGCGGCTGGGGGGCTGCGATCTCTACGTGACATTGGAACCCTGCGCCATGTGTGCGGCGGCCATTGCGGCGGCGCGTGTGGCGCGGTTGTACTATGGTGCACCGGATCCCAAGTCTGGGGGCGTGGCCCATGGGGCACGGGTGTTTACCCATCCTCAAGCGCATCATGTGCCCGAGGTGTACGACGGACTGGCAGAAAATGAAGCCTCGGCATTGTTGCAGGCGTTCTTTGAAGCGCGACGCGGGTAACATGCTTTAGAACCATTTGGTGTCTCGGGGAGGCCAAGCCAAGCCCCAACAACACCGAGATCGGCCTCTAAGAAGACGGGCCGCAAAGAAGATGAAACAGGATTTTCGATGGATTGGACACGGGCGATAGACGCTTATTGCGAGCGAACCGACGCCGGGTTTTGGTCTGAACCAGTGAACGCGGTGACGAACGCGGCATTCGTGCTGGTCGCACTTTTAATGTGGGCAAGGTCAGCCGGTCGAACGTCGGGTCGGATTCTATCTGTTGTCTTGGGTCTGATCGGACTGGGCTCATTCCTGTTCCATACTTTCGCAACAGGATGGGCTGCGCTGCTGGACACCACACCCATTCTGGCCTTTGTTCTGATCTACATCTTTCTGGCGAACCGCGACTATTGGGCGTGGCCGTCGTGGATGGCAGTGCTTGGAGCCTTAGCCTTTGTACCCTACGCGATCCTCCTGACACCTGCGTTCAACGCGCTCCCCTTCTTTCATATTTCTAGCTTTTATTGGCCATTGCCCCTGCTAATCGGAACCTATGCTTTTTTGCTGCGCCACATCGAAACGAAGACGGCAAGAGGTTTGGCCATTGGCGCGGGGCTTTTGTGCCTTTCGCTAACCGCAAGATCGTTGGATATGGAGTTCTGTGCAGCCATACCGTTGGGCACGCATTTCCTCTGGCACATCCTGAACGCGATTATGCTGGGATGGATGATCGAAGTTTGGTTGATCCATCGGCGTGCGAAAGAAGCGCTTACGGATCCTTAGCGCGCCAGGGGCTTTCATCTCTTTTCAAATACGCAGGAAAAGGGGCCGCGCACGGCACGTGCGTGGCCCCGTCGCGGCGGGCAACGCCCGGCGCAAATCCTGATCAGGCCTTAGGAAGAAATCATCCCCATAATGTCCAGCGCCTTGGCGACAATGGGCTGTGAAATCTCGCGCGCCCGATTGCTGCCTTGCCCCAGAATGCGGTCAATTTCCGCGGGATCACCTAAAAGCCGGTTTCTTTCGCTTGTGATCGGGGCAAGAGTTTCCACGGCCACTTCGGCCAGATGCGGCTTGAACTGACCCCAGCCTTGTCCCGCTACATCCGTCATGACGACCTCGGTCGACTGGCTGGTGAGGGCGGCGTAGATGTCGATCAGATTGCGGGCTTCGGGGCGATCTTTCAGGCCATCATAGGTCTCGGGCAGGGGCTCGGGATCGGTGCGGGCTTTGCGGAACTTTTGCGCAATCGTGTCGGCATCGTCCGACAGGTTGATCCGGCTCATGTCCGACGGATCGCTTTTCGACATCTTCTTTGTGCCGTCCCGCAGGCTCATCACGCGGGTGGCGGGGCCGTCGATCACAGGTTCCGTCAACGGAAAGAAATCGACGCCGAAGTCGTGGTTGAACTTGGTGGCAATATCGCGCGTCAACTCAAGGTGCTGTTTTTGATCTTCGCCAACAGGCACATGGGTCGCGTGATAGGCCAGAATGTCTGCCGCCATCAGGGCGGGATAGGCAAAAAGCCCAAGCGAGGCATTTTCAGTGTTCTTGCCTGTCTTGTCTTTCCACTGGGTCATTCGACCCATCCAGCCCATGCGGGCAACGCAGCTAAAGGCCCAGCCCAGCTCGGCATGAGCCGAGACCTGACTTTGGTTGAACAGGATCGAGCGTTCGGGGTCGACGCCAGCGGCCATAAACCCAGCGGCGGCTTCACGGGTTTGTTGGCGCAATTTGTCGGGGTCTTGCCAGACGGTGATCGCATGCAGATCGACAAGGCAATAGACGCACTCATAGGTGTCTTCGTTCTGCATATCGACAAAACGTTTCAACGCGCCAAGGTAATTGCCAAGCGTCAGGCCACCCGAAGGCTGGATGCCGGAAAAGACGCGCGGCGTGAAGGATGATCCCGTCATGTGATGGTTCCTCTGGCATTTTGCAGGCTTGGGGCTTACCGAGAGGAGCGCGGCCCGTCAATAAAGGCGTGTAAAGGAATGGCTGTGACCAAGCGGTCTTGGACAAAGGATGCCCATGCGGGACGAAGATTTTTCTGAA
Source organism: uncultured Rhodobacterales bacterium (assembly GCA_964632495.1). Lineage (GTDB taxonomy): Bacteria > Pseudomonadota > Alphaproteobacteria > Rhodobacterales > Rhodobacteraceae > CALKXV01. The sequence continues at coordinate 23,210 of CAZWDS010000014.1, read as the reverse complement.
CCGGTGTTCAACAGCCTGCCTCCGGCCGTGGTGGCCTTGGCTTTGGTGATTTTCGTGGTGGAGTGTCTGCTTGCGGCCGGTGCACGCGGCTATCTGGGCGGTGACGCGGGCCTTGGTTGGCGGGTTGAAACTGTGCGGGACTACGCGTTTTTAGCGCCTTTGGTGCCTTGGGTGATCGAAACAGGTAACTGGACCTCGCCCGAGTTGACTCGTTTCGTGACCTATCCGTTCGTCCATTGGGGGTTCACCCATGCGATTTTTGTGATCGTGTTTCTTTTGGCCTTGGGCAATCTGGTGGGCCACACGTTTGGCAATCTGGCCGTGTTGGTTTTGTTTTTTGCCTGCGGGATATTTGGGGCGTTCGTCTATGCGGGTTTGACGGGGGATGATCGGCCTTTGGTGGGAGGATTCCCGTCAGTCTATGGATTGATCGGCGCTTATACGTTTTTCATGTGGGTTGGCTTGGGTCGGGCGGGGGAAAGTCAGTATCGCGCCTTCACGCTGATCGGGTTTCTTTTGGGCATTCAGTTGATCTTTGGGGTTTTGTTTGGGTCTTCGAACGACTGGGTTGCCGAGGTTGCAGGATTTGCGCTTGGGTTTTTCATGACGCCATTCCTGGCACCGGGGACGTTTCGGCGGTTTCTGGACCGGATACGTCAGCGATAGGTTTTGCGCCGGACGTCGTCCGTCGCGGTGCCCGATTTTTGGCAAGCAAAAACCGGGGCCTCCGGCGGGCGTATTTTAAAAGAGATGAATTGCAGGGATGCTATTTGTTCCGGCGGAGCGCGGATCGGAGGTCGGCAATGGTAAAGGCCCTGAGCGCTGTGCCTGCCACCCCATAGGCCGCCATGCCGACCACGCACAAAAGGACAACAGCGAGGAAGCGGATCAGGTCTGATCCTTGCGCAAGCGGGCTGAGGGCCCATCCAGCGACCCAAAGGACGCCGCCCATAGCAACAGCCGCCGCGATGATCCGCCAAAGCCGGTCTTTGAAGCGGGCATCGAACTGCGCGGCATCGCCCATGCCTGCGGCTCCACGCCAGAGCAGGAACAACATGCCCCATCCGGCCAGCGTGGTGCCGACGGCGGCAGCCAGGTAGCCGATCATGGGGGCTAGGCCCACGGCGAGCACAGCGTTGATCATCATGGCAGCCGCGGCATAGTAAAAGGGGCGTTTGGTGTCTTCGCGCGCGAAATAAACCGGTTGCAGGACCTTTTGCATGACAAAGGCGGGCAGGCCCAAACCGTAGATGGCACAGGCCAGCGCGGTGGCGGCGGTGTCGTTCGAGCTGAACGCACCCCGTTCGAAAAGGGCCGCAACCAAGGCTTGGGGGATCACCAGCAAAGCGACGGCAGCTGGGATGGCAAGGGCCAGTGACATCTCGGCGGCGCGCGACAGCGCGTTTTGCCCGCCTGCTGAGTCTTTGGCCGCCAAACGGCGCGACAAGTCGGGCAAAAGAACGATGCCGATGGCGATGCCGACCACACCGAGCGGCAGTTGGTAAAGACGATCCGCGAATGACAGCCAGACGATGGCGCCATCAAAGTAACTGGCCACTTGTCGACCGATCAGCAGATTGATTTGCACCACACCGCCCGCCAGCATGGCCGGGGCAGCGATGATGGCGAGACGCTTGATCTCGGGCGAAAACTTCGGGCGGCTGAGCGTCAGGTGAAAGCCCGCGCGTTTGGCCGCAATCCAGACCAGTGCAAGTTGCGCGATCCCTGCCAGAACCACGCCGACGGCAAGTGCAGAACCATAGCTGGCGCCTTCGGCATCTCCGATAAAAGACCCGAACATGCCGGTTTGGGCGAGGATCAGAATGCCAATCAGGATGATGTTCAAAAGGACGGGGGCGGCGGCTGCGGCGGCAAACCGTCCGCTGGCGTTCAATACGCCGGAAACAAGTGCGGCCAACGAGATGAACAGGATATAGACAAAGACGACCCGCCCCAGTGTCACCGCCATGTCCAGACGTTCATCACCGGCAAAGCCACTGGCCATGGCCAAGACCAGCCATGGCATGAAGATTGTCGCAAGTATGGTGAAGATCACAAGAATGAAGGCCAGTCCCGCCATGGCCTGGCGTGCAAAGCCGGTGGCATCTTCGCCTTTTTCCAGCTTTTTCGAGAACATCGGCACGAAGGCCATGTTGAACGCACCTTCGGCAAAGAACCGGCGGAACATATTGGGCAAGGCGAAGGCGACGATGAACGCTTCGGCCACGGGACCAGTGCCCAGCCATGCGGCAATCAGAATGTCGCGCACGAAGCCCAGAACCCGAGACAGCAACGTCCAGACGCCCACAGTCAGCACGCCAGAGATCAGGCGGATGCTGCTCATCTAAGGTGCACCGTCACGTATTGCCTGCCCGTTCGCTGCCCTCGGTGATGGCTTTGCGCAGCTTTTGTTCCAGCGCGGTTTGCTTGGCTTTCGTGTGGTATTTCAGGCCGAACATGTCTTTCACATAGAAGGTATCGACGACTTGTTCGCCGTAAGTCGCAATGACAGCGCTGGCAATATACACGTTGGCTTCCGACATCGTGCGGGCCAGATCATATAGCAGACCGGGGCGGTCGCGGGTGTCGACTTCGATGATTGTGTAGATTTCCGAACCCTCGTTGTCGAAGGTGATCTGGGTTGGCACTTTGAAGGCGCGGTCACGTTTCTTCAGTTTGTCTTTGTCGGCCAGCGACTTGCGGGGTTGCACTTCGCCCCGCAGGGTTTTCTCAATCGTGGCGCGCAAACGGGGCAGGCGGTCGGCCTCATAAGGGCTGCCGTCGCTGTCTTGAACCCAGAACACGGCGGTCGCATAGCCGTCTTTCGACGTATAGGTCCGCGCATCCACTACGTTGGCTCCGACCAGCGCCAAAGCCCCCGTGAGGCGCGAGAAGATGCCAGGGTGATCGGCCAGCGCGAAACAAACGCGGGTGGCATCGCGCGCCTCGTCGGGCATCAGTTCGATACGGATTTCGCTGTCTTCGATATCGGACAGCATCGCGGCAAAGACCACATGGGCATCCGGCGGCAAGCCTTGCCAGTAGGGGCCGTAGTGGCGCGATGTTTCTTGGCGCAGCGCCTTGGTGGACCAGTCGGAAAGGGTCGCGCGCAAGGCTTTTTTGGCTTCGGCTTCCGCGCTGTCACGGTTGACGGCTTCCAGCCCGTGTTCCAGCGCGGCGGCGGATTGCCGGTGTAAATCGCGGATCAACTGGGCTTTCCAGTTGTTCCAGGTGTCAGGTCCGACGCCACGAATGTCACAGACCGTCAGAACCGTCAGCAAATCCAGGCGTTCTTTGGATTTCACCTGATTGGCAAACCCGCGGATTGTGCGCGGTTCGGAGAGATCGCGTTTCTGCGCCACATCCGACATCAACAGATGGTGCCGGACCAGCCATTCGACGGTTTCGCAATCGGCCTTTTTCAATCCCAGCCGAGGTGTGACGCGTCGCGCAATCTGGGCGCCTAGGATCGAGTGATCTTCGGGCCGGCCCTTGCCGATATCGTGCAGCAAAAGTGCGGTGTACAGCACTTTGCGATTAACGCCGCGCTTCAGGATGCCACTGGCGACGGGCAGCTCTTCGACCAGTTCTTCGCGTTCGATCTGTGCTAGGGTCGAGATGCACTGAATGGTATGCTCGTCCACCGTGTAGTGGTGATACATGTTGAACTGCATCATTGCGACGATGGGTTCGAATTCGGGCATAAACGCCGCCAGAACTCCAATTTCGTTCATCCGGCGCAAGGCGCGTTCCGGGTTGCCGTGTTTTAACAAGGTGTCGAAAAAGATCTGGTTGGCTTCGGAAGAGCTGCGCAGGTCGTCGTCGATCAGGTCCAGATTGGCCCGGATCAGACGCATCGCGTCGGGGTGTAGCAGATATCCGGTGCGCAAGGCTTCTTCGAAAATGCGCAGAAAATTCAGCTTGTTCTTCAGAAAGGTACTTGGCCTTGCGATGGCAAGACGGTTATTCACCAGTTTGTACTCGGATTTTACCGATTTGCGCCGTTTGAAAAAAGACACCAGAGAAGGTGCGCTTTTTACGTGCTTTGCTTCAAGTACGGTCAAGAAAAGCCGTGTGATTTCTCCCACTTCGGTTGCATGACGGAAATAGTCCTGCATAAAAAACTCAACCGCGCGTCGTCCGGCTTTGTCTTGGTATCCCATCCGATCCGCGACCTCGACTTGCATGTCGAAGGTCAACTGATCCATGGCGCGATCGGCAGCCAAATGAAGATGGCAACGCGCGGCCATCAAGAACGTCTCGGCCGCGTTGAACACTTTGTACTCGTCCTCGGACAACAGGCCGGACCCAATCAATTCTCGACCTTTCGATACGTCGTGGATGTACTTGCCGATCCAAAACAGCGTCTGCAAATCGCGTAAGCCGCCTTTGGCTTCTTTTACGTTGGGCTCGACCATATAGCGCTGGCCACCTTGCCTTTTGTGGCGGATGTCCCGTTCTTCCAGCTTGGCTTCCACGAACTCGGACGCGGTATTACGGAACAATTCGTTGCGCAGACGGTCTGTCAACTCATTGGTCAATTCCATGTCGCCGATCAGATGCCGATGCTCCAACAGGGCTGTGCGAATGGTGTAGTCTTCACGTCCAAGGCGCAGGCAGTCCTTCACACTGCGCGAAGAATGCCCGACCTTCAGGTGCAGGTCCCAGAAGATGTACAGCATGCTTTCGATCAGGCTCTCGGCCCAAGGCGTTACCTTCCAGGGGATCAAAAACAAAAGATCCACATCAGAATAGGGTGCCATTTCGCCGCGCCCGTATCCACCCACAGCCAATATCGACAACCGTTCGCCTTCCGTTGGATTGGGATTGGGGTGGAGCCAGCGCGTTGCAACGGCAAACACCGTTTTCACAATTCCGTCCGTCAGATGGGAGTAGGCCCGGTGGGCGTCGCGGGCGGCCAAAGGGTGGTCCGCCAAAGCCTGGGCAATCGCGGTGCGACCATCCGACATTGCGGATTTTATGTGCGCGACGGTCAGTTTGCGCAGGGCCGAAGCCTGGCCCTCCGCTTCCATATCTTTTGCAATGCGCGACAGCACATCGGCATAATCGAAGACCTGCGCCCCGCTCAGGCGCAAGTCTTCAAAGTTTACATCGGTTGTCGGTTGCGCAGGCTGATCAGAGGCCTGCGCCACCAAAGCTTCTTGGTGCGGGGTCAATCACTCTCACCTGATTGTTCTGGATTTGCGCTACGGCAAGGCCACGTTCGTTGGTGCCGTTGCGGAAAAAGCGAAACGGGCCATTCACACCGGCAAAACCTGCACCTTGGGTCAAGGCCTGTGTTCCAAGGGCGTTCGAGTTGCCCTGTGCCACCAAAGCACCGATCGCTGCGATCCCGTCATAGGCGAGACCCGCAATCGGGTTCGGCGTGGACCCATAGACCGAGGCATATCGGTTGTTGAATTGCTGAACCAGCGCAGGCGATGGCGTTGCAAACCAAGCGCCCTGCAAGCCTTTCAACGACAGCGCGCTGTTCGGGATGTCCAAGCGTTGCAATCCGACAAATTGCGTTGTGCTGCGATCCATACCGTTCTCTGGGAAAAGTTCCGCAAGGAAGGGCAGGGCACCTGCGGTACCGGATGTGACAAAGACCGTGTTGGCCCCCGAGGCCCGATAGTTGCTGGCGATTCCCGGAATAGCGTTGACGACACCTTGCTGGGACAGCGCAAAAGACTGAACGCCCGCGATGTTTGCTCCATTTGTGGCAGCGGCTCTTTGGATCGCATCAGCGCCCAAGCGTTCAGCGGGATCATCGGCATGGACGACAAAAATGTTGCCCCGTCCTTGCCGAGCGGCAAAGCGGACCAGACGGTCTGCCGTGGTCTGGAAGGTATTGCCCAATAGAAACACATTGCCGCCGGCAATCGATGGGTTGTTCGAGAACGTCAGCACGTTCACGCCCCGCCCCGCAGCCACCTGACCGGCAGCATTCGCGTTTTCGGCGAACAAGGGGCCAAGGAAGATTTTCGAGCCATCCGCCAAAGCCTGCTGCGCGGCCCGCGCGGCCCCTTCAGGTGTTCCGGCTGTGTCATAGACGCGCAGGTTTATCTCGACGCTGCTCAAATCCCTCACAGCCAGACGCGCTGCGTTTTCCAAAGATCGGGCCACGTCGGCGCCATTCGATGAAGATTTCGGTATCAAAAGCGCAACAGTCACCGGCTGTCCGGCACTGACGGTTGGTGCGTTGGAGGGAAACGGGATGTCGCACGCGGCGAGAGCGAACATAGCAAAAAATGCTGCAAGCCAGCGTACACCCTTGCGGCGGAACGATAAAACAGCGAGCATTGGTATCTCCTCGGATAAGTCGGCGCGACCCTATGCACAAACGTGGCACTAGTAAATCACTGAACACGGGGGACAGCAAAGCCTCAGATGCGCATGACCTTGCGTCGGGTCTTTATCTTGTCTCGACACCCTTGGGAAATGCACGAGATATAACGTTACGCGCCCTTGATGTTCTGGGTGCTGCGGATGTTCTGGCGGCAGAAGACACGCGCACCTTGCGGCGTTTGATGGAGATCCATGGGGTGTCGCTGAATGGTCGGCGGATGCTGGCCTATCACGATCATTCCAGCCCTCGGGATCGCGGTGCGGTGGTTGCGGCTCTGAGGAAGGGTGGATCTGTCGCCTATGCGTCCGAAGCGGGGACACCTTTGGTGGCGGATCCCGGATATCAACTGGTGCAGGATGCGCTTGCTGCCGATATATCGGTCATTCCAGTCCCCGGACCTTCGGCTTTGGCAGCCGCGATCACGGTGGCGGGATTGCCAAGTGATCGGTTTACCTTCGCGGGATTTCCTCCGTCACAAAAGTCAGCCCGCCTTAGGTTTCTGGAAGATCTGACCGGACAAAGCGGCACTTTGGTTTTGTATGAAAGTCCGAAACGGCTTGGCGCCACTTTAGCGGCGGCAGCGCAGGTTATGGGAGCGGATCGTCCAGCGGCAGTCTGCCGCGAATTGACCAAGAAATTCGAGGAAACCCGGCGGGATACCTTGGCAGCCCTTGCCGAAACCTATGCCGATGCGCCTCCCAAGGGCGAAATCGTGCTGGTCATCGGCCCGGGGACGCAAACGATCAATGCTGAAGACATTGAAGCCGCGTTGCGCAAAGCCATGAAATCCCAAAGGTTGAAAGATGCCGCAAGCGAAGTCGCCGAAGCCTATGGGGTGTCAAAACGCGATCTATATCAACTCGGTTTGTCTTTCGACGACTAAGGCGGTCTTAATCCTTTGCGGTTACATATGCCCCATGCCGTTCGATTTCGCCCCTTCTGATGATCGTTCTCTTCGTGGCCTAGTGGCCTATCACGATGGACTTGCTGCGGAAGGTTCCGTCGAAGCGCACTACGTGGCAAATGGGCATAAAATCATTGAACGTCGCTGGCGCGGACGGGGCGGGGAAATTGATTTGATCCTGCAAGACGATGATGGATTTGTCTTTGTAGAAGTCAAAAAAGCAAAAACCCATGCTTATGCGGCTGAACGTCTGTCGCACCGCCAATTGCAGCGGATTTGCATATCGGCCGAAGACTATTGTGGACAGATGATGCCCGGAAAGCTGGTCAATATGCGGGTCGATCTGGCGACTGTGGATGAACAGGGGCGCGTCGAAGTTTTGCCCAATATCTCGATGTTCTGACACGCCATTCTGCGCAATCGCACATTGCAGTGCTTCTCTGCTTGCGTCAAAAACCGCTGAGCACAGGGAGCCGCCTATGAAAGTAGCCATTCAGATGGACCCAATCGCTTCGATCGACATCGAAGCAGATTCGAGTTTTCGCCTCGCAGAAGAAGCGCAGGCGCGTGGGGCCGAATTGTTTTATTATCACCCTGACAAATTGGCTTGGGACGAGGGCCGCGTGACGGCGCGGGGTTGGCCTTTGACCGTCCAGCGCATCGAGGCCGATCACTACACCCTTGGCGATGAAACGACGGTTGATCTTGATGAATTCGACGTTGTCTGGCTGCGTCAGGACCCGCCGTTTGACATGGGATATATCACCACCACGCATCTGCTGGACCAGCTGAAGTCCGCGCTGGTTGTAAATGCGCCATTTTGGGTGCGGAACTACCCTGAAAAACTGTTGGTGCTTCAATTCCCGGATCTGACACCGCCCACAATGATCGCGCGTGATCTTGACGCGTTGCGCAGCTTCCGCGCGCGCCACGGCGACATCATCGTAAAACCACTTTACGGCAACGGGGGGGCGGGTGTGTTTCGTCTGACGCCCGAGGACAAGAACCTTGTTTCGCTGCATGAGATGTTCACGGGCATCAACTCCGAGCCTTTGATCGCTCAAAAATTCCTGCCCGATGTCTCGAACGGCGACAAACGGATCATTCTGGTCGATGGCGCACCTGTCGGTGCGATCAACCGCGTGCCCGCGGAAGGCGAGACGCGCTCAAATCTTCACGTGGGTGGGCGGGCCGAACAAATCGGTCTGACCGAGCGCGATCTGGAAATCTGTGCCGCGATCGGCCCTTTGCTCCATGAAAAAGGGCAGGTCTTTGTCGGGATCGATGTGATTGGCGACTACCTGACCGAAATCAACCTGACATCCCCCACAGGCATTCAGGAATTAGAGCGTTTCGACGGTGTGAACGTTGCAGGGGCCATTTGGGATGCGATTGATACGCGGTTGAAGGCTCGCTAAGGCGCGCCGGCCACGATGCGAAAACTCAAGGCCTCGGCAATGTCCGCCGCCGCCATAGCGTTGCGTCCGTCCAAATCTGCGATGGTCCGCGCCACCCGCAAAACCCGGTGATACCCACGTGCAGACAAGCCAACGCGTTCGGCGGCTTGGGCCAGAAGGCCACGTCCGGCCTCGTCGGGTGTGGCCACTTCATCCAAGAGTGCGCCGGAAATGTCCGCATTCACGGTCACGTCCTCAAACGCGTCGTATCGTTTGCGTTGAACCGAACGCGCCTCGGCCACCCGGGTGGCGATCTCGTCAGTCGTGGCGCCAGAGGGGGGCAGTTCCAAATCTTGGAAATCGACCGGCGGGACCTCAACCCGCAAATCGAACCGGTCCATTAAGGGCCCCGATATACGCCCCATGTATTCTGCCCCGCACGCAGGAACGCGGGCGCACGCACGGGCGGCGTCGGCAAGATAGCCGCATTTGCAGGGGTTTGCTGCCGCGATGAGCAGAAACCGGCAAGGATAGCGCACGTGAGCGTTTGCCCGCGCCACGGTGACATCGCCTGTTTCTATGGGTTGGCGCAGGGTTTCCAGCACGCTTGAGGCATATTCGGGGAACTCGTCCATGAACAAGACGCCGTTGTGCGCCAGGGAAATTTCGCCGGGTTTTGCCCCTTTGCCACCCCCCACGATGGCCGCCATGGACGCGGTGTGGTGGGGCGCGCGGAAAGGGCGGTCGCGCGAAATGCCGCCATCTTCGATCATGCCTGCCAGCGAATGCACCATCGAGGTTTCAAGCGCCTCTTCCGGCAAGAGAGGCGGCAGGATGCCGGGCAATCGTGCGGCCAGCATGGACTTTCCCGACCCCGGCGCGCCGACCATCAACAGATGATGCCGACCGGCCGCCGCGATCTCCAACGCGCGCTTGGCGCGTTCCTGACCTTTCACTTCGCGCAAGTCTGGCCCGCTGGTTGTACGCGCCACTTCGCCGGGTGCGCTGACTTCGATGGGCCGTGCACCTGTCAGATGCTGGATCGCGTCGCCAAGACCGTTTGGTGCAATCACCGGAGTATTGCCAACCCAAGCCGCTTCGGCGCCTGACGCCGCAGGACACATCAGCGACCGATCCGCTTCACCAGCGGACAATGCGGCGGGCAGGGCGCCTGTAACGGGAACCAAATCGCCGTCCAGTGACAGTTCGCCCAAAGACACCAATCCCTCAACCGCGTCTTTCGGCAGAATGTCGATAGCGGCCAGCAAGGCCAAAGCAATCGGCAAGTCAAAGTGCGATCCTTCCTTTGGTAGATCAGCAGGTGACAAGTTCACTGTGATCCGACGCGACGGCAGGCTGATCGACAAGGCGTTCAAGGCGGCGCGAACCCGTTCACGGGCTTCGCTGACGGCCTTGTCTGGCAATCCGACGATCAAAAAATGCGGCATGCCCGGCGACAGGGCGCATTGGACATCCACCAAGCGGCCTTCGATGCCTTCAAAGGCGACTGTGTAGGTGTGTGCGACCATCTTCACGGCTCTTTTCTGAAACCATTGTTAACAATGCGTTAATCCTGATGTCCGCAAGCTGGTGCTGTCTGGATGGGCTAAGACACGGCGCTTTTTGGAGTTTTTTCGAACCAGAAGTGATCCGGGGCTAGGTCTGGTGCGTAGAAAGACCAATAAATCAGAGAGGAAATCGCCATGGCCTTTGACAGCACCCTCGATCGCAGTTTCTCGCGAAAAGCGATGAAAGCAGAATTGCTTGATGCAGAAACAGAGTTGAAACTGGCTTATGCGTGGCGCGACGAGCGCGATGAGCAGGCGCTTCACCGGCTCATCACAGCCTACATGCGTCTTGCGATTTCCATGGCGTCGAAGTTCCGCCGTTACGGCGCTCCGATGAATGATCTGATCCAAGAGGCTAGTCTGGGGCTGATGAAAGCCGCCGACAAGTTCGACCCGGACCGGGGCGTGCGCTTTTCGACGTACGCGGTCTGGTGGATCAAAGCTTCGATCCAGGACTACGTGATGCGAAATTGGTCCATGGTGCGCACCGGGTCGACCTCGTCGCAGAAATCCTTGTTCTTCAACCTGCGCCGGGTTCAGGCACGCCTGGAGCGTGAAGCGGCAGCGGACGGCGAAATGCCGGATCGCCAGACCATGCGCGAGATGATCGCCTTGGAAGTTGGCGTGCCGCTTCATGATGTCGAGATGATGGAAGGGCGTTTGTCTGGTTCGGATTTCTCTTTGAATGCCACCCAAGCTTCGGATGAAGATGGGCGCGAATGGATCGACACTTTGGTCGACGACAACGCAGATGCCGCTGATCACGTCGAGCAGTCGAAAGACATCGAAACCCTTCGCATGTGGCTGCTGGAAGCTTTATCTGGACTGAACGAGCGCGAACGCTTTATCGTACAAGAGCGTAAGTTGCGCGATCAGCCTCGGACACTAGAGTCGCTTGGCAACGAGCTGAACCTCTCGAAAGAGCGGGTGCGCCAGTTGGAAGCGGCGGCCTTCGCAAAGATGCGGAAGATGCTGCAAACAGATACGAAGGAAGTTCACGAATTCTTCGCTTAAGCGCTGTTCTGTTGGGATGGGCTCTGCCGCTTTGGTCGGCAGAGCTTGATCCCGCTTCGGACGACTTTATCGACAATTTCCGTGGTGCCGACATCGTTCTTTTGGGCGAAGTGCATGACAATGCCCTGCACCACGCTGTTCAAGCGCGTGTGGTGGCGGGGCTTGAACCCTCGGCAGTTGTGTTCGAAATGGTTGAACCCGGTCAGGCCCGTGCCATCACACCAGACATCCGACAAGATGCGTTGAAACTGGAAACCACATTGTCGTGGGATGCGCGGGGGTGGCCTGACTTTGCGATGTATTTCCCGATATTTGCGGCTGCAAAAGACGCGGGCTTCTTTGGCGGTGCCTTGCCGCGCGATGAGGTGCGCAAAGCGGTTTCGGACGGTGCAGCCCCGGTGTTTGGCGGTGCGGCACCCTTGTTCGGTTTGGATCAGCCCTTGGATGAAGCGCAGCAATCAGACCGAGAAGCCCTGCAATTGGCGGCTCATTGTGATGCTTTGCCAGAAGACATTTTGCCGGGCATGGTCGAAGCGCAACGTCTGCGTGATGCGGCCTTGGCCCGCGCTGTCGTGAACGCGATGCAACAAGATGAGGAAGGCCCTGTTGTGGTGATCGCTGGTAACGGCCATGTGCGCGAGGACTGGGGCATTCCACAGGCTTTGCGAATCTACCTCGAAGCCACGGGTACGCCAGCCACTATAGTGACGTTAGGTCAATACGAATTGGCCGCCCCAGAAGCGCCGAAAGTGACCCATTGGGTTGTCACCGACGCCGCCGAACGGGAAGATCCTTGCGCCGCCTTTCGCTAAAAAATGGCGGTCTACGCGGCATAACGGGAAGATATTTAGGGACAGCAAGAGCGCAACTGCGCGTCGGTGTGAATTGCCCAATCAACGCTCTCAATACCAATGTGAATTCTTTGCCGATCCCAACCGTTGACTCCCATCCAGCAAGAGGCTAGTTCGCAGCCTCACGACACCTGCCCAGGTGGCGGAATTGGTAGACGCGCTAGCTTCAGGTGCTAGTATTCGCAAGGATGTGGAGGTTCGAGTCCTCTCCTGGGCACCACACTCCCGCAATACCCTATTGATTATATTTATAAATAAGCGATTTAGCTTTGAGCTTTCCGCCCTTTTGCTCCCCTTTGAATCGTTGTTTTTTGCCGTCCTGAAACTGGGCATTTCCACAGTCAAAGTGCCAAGGTTAAGACCTGTGTGCGTCGTTGGAATTCTGACAAAGACCCAGGCCAATCTTTAGATGTCTCAGAACCGTCTGTTGGGTGTCCAAAAGACTGCGGCATGAACATGGTTCAGTCTTTGCAAAAATGTGGATAGTCTGCGGTTGGTGGACGGGAAAAACGTATGGTCCCCGTATTAGAGAGCTTTCCTACAACGCTAAGGCGACCGCCGTTTTTTTGCCACGTTTTCGGTTGTTGAGGCGACACACAGAATTTTCCCATTAAATATCATCGAGTTCCGGGTTTAGAACTGTGTCACGATTACGGCGATCCATTGAAAGACCTGCACATTCTTTGCGTGCCGCGTCTGTTTGATTGCCAAGGGGCGAATAAACATGAGTGACAACGTTTACCGTAGTGCAAGCAATTTAGCTTCGCAGCCAATTGGGTCTTATGATGCAAACCCTAAAGGGTCGGGCTTTTTTGCCTTGGTTCACGAAGATTTCGAAACACATGGTCGGGATTGGGTGTCTGACGGTTTTTGGACGCTGTTTTGGCATCGTTTTGGAAACTGGCGGATGAGTGTAAAGCCGCGGCTCCTTCGTGCGCCTTTCTCAGTCGTCTACAAGGTTGCCTACCGACTCTCGAAATGGGCAACCGGCATCGACCTGCCCTATACGGTTGAAGTTGGACGCAGAGTGAGGCTTGACCACTTTTGCGGTATGATCCTGGTGGCGAAATCCATCGGTGACGAGACGGTCATCCGCCAAAACACGACTTTTGGCATCGCGAAAACCAGTGATACATCGGCTCGCCCGGTGATTGGAAAGGGCGTCGATATCGGTGTGGGCGCGGTCGTTCTTGGCGCTATTCACGTGGGCGACAATGCCACGATCGGAGCCAATTCTGTCGTGGTGACCGACGTGCCAGCGGGCGCAACCGTCGTCGGCGCGCCCGCACGCCCCATTAAAAAACGCGACGCCATCCACAAGCCTGAATTAAGCGTTCGCAAGCAAGCTTAGTCGTCTCGGTTTTGCACAGGCGCTGCGTCGGGCATTTCCAATGCCGATGGGATCATAGCTTGGTGACTTGGCTGGTCTATTGTCCAAAGGCGCTTGCCGCGCGGGGGCTGGCGGCTTACCTCTAGTCAGATGTTAGACGGAAAACGCATATTATTGATCGTGGGCGGCGGAATAGCGGCTTTCAAGTCGTTGGAACTGATCCGCTCGATCCGCAAGGCCGGTGGCCATGTGACGCCGGTCCTAACGCGCGCGGCACAGGAATTTGTCACGCCTTTGTCGGCGTCCGCGCTGGCAGCCGAAAAAGTCTATACCGACCTTTTTGACCTGACCGATGAAGCCGAGATGGGCCATATCGAATTGTCACGCTCGGCTGATCTGGTCGTGGTGGCCCCTGCAACGGCTGATCTGATGGCAAAAATGGCGGGTGGTCACGCGGATGATCTGGCTTCGACCCTGTTGATGGCCACCGACACGCCAGTCCTTGTCGCCCCTGCGATGAACGTGCGCATGTGGCTGCACCCCGCCAACCAGCGCAACATTACCGCGCTTGAAGCTGACGGCATCGCCCGCATTGGCCCTGATGAAGGCGATATGGCCTGCGGCGAATACGGACCCGGTCGCATGGCTGAACCTGATGCGATCCTAAACGCCATCATTGCTCGTTTGGGCAAAGGGCCGTTGTCCGGCAAACACGTTTTGGTCACCTCTGGTCCGACCCACGAGCCGATTGACCCTGTCCGCTATATCGCCAACCGATCCTCTGGCGCTCAAGGCACGGCGATTGCCACCGCTTTGGTCGGGTTGGGTGCCAAAGTGACCTTCGTCACCGGACCCGCCGATGTGCCGCCGCCGACGGGCGTGAACGTGGTGCAGGTTGAAACGGCGAATCAAATGCTGAAGGCCGTGAGATCCGCGCTGCCTGCCGATGCCGCTGTCTTTGCCGCTGCCGTGGCGGATTGGCGTGTCACAAGGGAAGCAACCAAGAAGATCAAGAAAGCCAAGACGGGCAAGCCACCTGCACTGAAGTTGGACGAAAACCCGGACATTCTGGCGACTGTGTCCCGAATGCGCAAAGATCGCCCTAAGCTGGTGGTGGGTTTTGCCGCTGAAACCGATGATGTCATCGCCAATGCCACCGCCAAGCGAAAACGTAAAAAGTGTGATTGGATCGTGGCGAATGATGTGTCACCCGAGACGGGCATCATGGGCGGGTCTGAAAACGCCGTGACCGTGATCGATGTCAAGGGAGCCGAAAGCTGGCCCCGCGCAAGCAAAGACGATGTGGCCCGCCGCTTGGCCAAGCGGATCGCTGACGCCTTGGCATGACCCCATCGGTGCGCATGACATGGGCCCCGGACGCCGATCAAAGCCTCGCATTGCCGACCTATGAAACCGAGGGCGCGGCAGGGGCTGATCTGCGCGCCAACTTCGCCGTTTCTGATCGCCCGGGCCTGACCCTGCATCCCGGTGAGCGTCGCCTGATCCCAACCGGCCTGCATGTGGCTGTTCCGCCGGGGTACGAGATGCAAATTCGCCCCCGCTCGGGTTTGGCCCTGAAACAAGGCCTGACGCTGGTGAACACCCCCGGCACAATTGACAGCGATTACCGTGGCCCTTTGGGCATTCTTGTGATCAATCACGGCGCCGAGCCGATCACCATCATCCACGGCCAACGCATCGCCCAAGCCGTGATTGCGCCGGTGGTACAAGCCAGCTTTGACATGGTCGAAACACTGGACGACACGGCACGCGGTTCAGGTGGTTTTGGTTCGACAGGGCAGGGCTGATGGCACTGGTCCTTGCGATGGCCGCGGCACTTTGGGCCTTGGGTTCGATGATCCGCGCGCCCTATTCCGCCCGTGCCATCATGATCTTGTTGCTCTATGTCGGCGTCTTGATCGTTCAGGTCGCCTTGCCCGAAGGCCATGCCTTGCGCGTCGCAACGGGGGGTTCTCCTGCGGAATGGTTTATGCTTGGCATCGTCGGCGTCGGCATTTGGGCTTACTCAAAGGGTCTGAAATTCCTCAAAACACGCGTCCGCTCCGAAAACCTCCCCACCGAAACGTCCACCACGTCCAGCGCCGAACTGGAACGCAACGCCCGCCATATCGTCCTGCGCGAAATCGGCGGACCGGGGCAGAAGCGCCTGAAAAACGCCCGCGTGCTTGTGATCGGGGCAGGGGGGCTTGGCTCGCCCGCGCTGCAATATCTGGCGGCTGCGGGCGTCGGCACCATCGGCGTGATCGACGACGATGTGGTCGAAAATTCGAACCTTGGCCGTCAGATCATCCACACCGACGCCCAGATCGGCACTCCCAAGGTGTTCTCGGCCGAAACCGCCATGACTGCGCAAAACCCTTTCGTCACCGTGCGCCCCTATCATCGTCGCCTGACCGGCGATATTGCTGCCGATCTTTTTGCCGACTATGACCTGATCCTGGACGGCACGGATGATGCCGACACGCGCTATCTGGTCAATGAAACCGCTGTCGCCGCCAAACTGCCCCTGATTTCTGCCGCGATCACGCAATGGGAAGGCCAGATCAGCGTCTTTGACCCCTCGCGGGGCGGCCCCTGCTATGCCTGCGTCTTCCCGGAAAAAGCTGCCGACGGCCTTGCGCCCAGCTGTGCCGAAGGCGGCGTCCTTGGCCCTTTGCCGGGCGTCTTGGGCACCATGATGGCCGTCGAAGCAATCAAACACCTGACCGACACCGGCGAGACCCTTTTGGGCCGCATGATGCTTTATGACGCGCTGTACGGCGAGGTGCGCACCATTCGCGCCAAACGCCGTGCCGAGTGCAAAGTTTGCGGTTAACACACAAGTCCGACTTTTGCGCTATGGTTGCCTTCTCATTTTCCAAAGCCGATGCTACTTACTGTGGCGCACTTTGAGACAACCACTATATGAAGGGCGCAATGTCCATTTCTGATGTGAAACAGCGCAAACTTGATCTGGCTGAAGCCGGTAAACGTGGTGTGGCCACGCAATTTGGTGCTATTTGCTGGCGCAAGCGCGACGATGAAGTTCAGGTTCTTTTGGTCACCTCGCGCCGCCGCAAACGCTGGATCATCCCCAAAGGCTGGCCGCAGGATAAAACCACCCCTGCCAAGGCCGCGCGCACCGAAGCCTGGGAAGAAGCTGGCGTCGAAGGCAAGGTGAAGCCAGTATGCCTTGGAATATACAGTTATAACAAAGAGTTAATTGCAGGTTCTTTGATCCCCTGCGTGGTGGCAGTCTTTCCTGTCCGGGTCAAAAAGCTCCACAGCCGGTATCCGGAACGCAAAGAAAGACGCCGCAAATGGTTCTCGATCAAAAAAGCCGCCGCAAAGGTAGATGAACCCGAATTGGCAATGTTGCTGTCCGGCTTCGATCCGGCGCGCCTAAAGTAATTTGAGCAATTGAAATCATTTTTCAACGAACTTAACTCAGTCTTCGGTTAAGGTGGTGTCGATGATCCGATTTGATTTGCAATGCGCTGACGGACACAGCTTCGAAAGCTGGTTCTCCTCGAACGACACGTTCGATACGCTCGCGGCGGCGGGGCAGGTGCTGTGTCCTGAATGCAACAGTTCAAATGTCGAAAAAGCACTGATGGCGCCGCCTGTGCGCGCCTCACGAAAACGCGCTTCTGCCGCGCCGCGCGGTCAAACCATGGCCAGCAACCCGGACCCAGAAGTGACCGAAGCGATCAATGCGATCCGCGATCACGTCGAAAAGAACTCTGATTACGTCGGCGATCGTTTTGCTGACGAAGCCCGTGCCATGCACGACGGCGATACGCCGCAACGGTCCATCTATGGCGAGGCCAAAGTCGAAGACGCCAAGAAACTGATCGAAGATGGCGTGCCGGCCGTGCCATTGCCCTTCGTTCCGAAACAGAAAACCAACTAAAGGCCCTGATCGAAACCGGTCTTCATCTCTTTAAAAATACGCACTCGGGCAGATGCCAGACGACAAAGGCTCAATCATCCGGGCGCGCCAGCGAAAACAAGTCCGTCACCCGCGCATAGTCCCGATACCCCAGACGGCTAAGCGGCTGGAAAGTTGTCACATCAAACCGCCCGTCGACCAGACAATCATCGCGCATGTGAATGCCGGTCACCTCGCCCAAAACCATGATATTTGCGACCCCTTCCAAGGGAACGATCTGTGTCACCTTGCATTCCAACGCAGCTGGCGCACCGGCCACCCGTGAGCAGGCAATCGTTTCGCAAGCGACGCGCTCCAATCCGGCCCGCTCAAATTCATCCACATCTTTGGCATAACCACCGGATGAGACGTTCATCGCATCCCGCATTCCATATTCCACGATGTTGACACAAAACACGCCGGTGTCGCGGATGTTCGAGACGCTGTCCTTGGTGCCATCGCGGTCCGGCTTGGCCCCGGTCGAGGCAAACATCACCTGCGGCGGTACATAGGCAACCGCATTGAAAAACGAATAGGGGGCCAGGTTCTCGGACCCGTCCGACCCACGCGACGACACCCACCCAATGGGACGTGGCGTGACAATAGCATTGAACGGGTTATGCGGCAGGCCGTGTCCGTCTTCGGGTCGATAAAACATGCAGGCTCCTTCAGATTTGTCTCTCGGGTATCCCATGTGTTAACGCCGCTCCAGAGAAAACAAAGGTCCGGCGGGTGCAGCTTCAACGGGAAACACAAAACGACTGGTGGGAAGTCGAAGCCCTCTTCGATCTGTGCTTTGCGCCGGGCCGCGAGGCGCTGTCGTCCTACCGTCTCCGGGATGGCGTGTCGCCGGTCCCCGAATTGTGCCTCACCGCGCGCGACGACGACGGCATCCTTGGCGGTGCGATCCGATTCTGGCCCGTCAGGATCGACGGAAACGCCGCACTCCTTCTCGGACCCGTTGCGGTCCACCCGACGCGCCAGGGCGAAGGCCTGGGCCGTTTCCTGATCGAAGGCGCGTTGGATCGGGCCGAAGGCTGGGATCGGGTCATGCTGGTCGGCGATGCGCCATACTACGGCAAATTCGGGTTCGAACCTCTTCCAAATGTCATCATGCCGCCACCCACCAATCCCAACCGCGTGCTGGGCCGTGCGCTTAGTCCAAACGCCTGGGATGATGTCTCTGGCCCGGTCATGGTCTGGGCTCCCTAAGCCTCCAAGCCCGGGTCTTCATCTCTTTGAAAATACGCAAATCCAACATGACAAACAGGCAAACGGCTGCGAATGAGGCGTAACAGGCCGCGTGGTGTCAGCCGCGCGGCCCCCTCGCGACGGGCAAAGCCCGGCGCAATCTATTCGGCGGCGTCTTTCTTGATCCGGTCGGATTTCTTGCGCACCAACACCGAACGCAAATCATGCATCGCCAACAGCAGAGCATCGCTGACCGCTTCTAACGCATCAGGCGAGGCTTTTTGCTGGGCCCAGACCGTGGTCAAATTCAAGCGATCCACCGTGCGCAAAATGTCGTCAACTTCCCGGGCTGCCAATTGTGCTTGTCGGTTCACTTTCCAGGTCTCAATGGCCTGTTGATCGTCCGCGCTCAGCACCCGGTCTCCGTGGGCCTTCACGTCGCCATTCTTCACATTGACCACCGCGATCTGATCCATCTCGATCCGCCGCATCCGGTTTTCTGCCGTCACCCGAAACACCATCGCGCCGTTCTCGCGCACGCGAAAATAGTATTCGGGCAAACCCTCGCTCACGCCAGCCCCGCGCAAAAACCCTGGATGCGCTCCATGGCTTCGGTCAAAAGCGCATCTGATGTGGCATAGCTCACGCGAAAAGCGGGGCTCAATCCAAAAGCTGCGCCAAAGACCACGGCCACACCTGTCTCTTCCAAAAGCGCGGTGCAAAACGCTTCGTCGTTGTCGATCAAAACGCCACCGGGCGAAGTTTTGCCAATACAGCCCTCAATGGACGGATAAACATAAAACGCCCCCTCCGGCACGGGACAGGTGATCCCGTCCGCCGCGTTCAACCCGGCCACGACCAGATCCCGGCGCCTCAAAAATATCTCGACAGCGGGCCCCAAAAAATTCTGCGGTCCGTTCAACGCCTCGACGGCCGCCCACTGGCTGACCGAACAGGGGTTCGATGTGGATTGCGACTGCACCTTTCGCATCGCCCCGATCAATTCCACGGGGCCGCCCGCATAGCCAATGCGCCACCCGGTCATCGCATAGGCCTTGGACACCCCGTTCACGGTCAAGGTGCGATCATACAAGGCAGGCGCAACCTCGGCAGGCGTCGAGAATTCAAACCCCGGAAAAGCGATGTGTTCGTACATATCATCGCTCATCACCCAAACATGGGGATGGCGCTCCAAGACGTCGGTTAAGCCTTTCAGCTGATCCTTCGAATACCCCGCACCTGTCGGATTGGACGGCGAGTTGAAGATCAACCACTTCGTCTTTGGCGTGATAGCGGCTTCCAACTGCTCGGGTGTGATGCGAAACCCAGTGTCCATTCTGCCTTCCACTGTCACAGGCGTGCCGCCCGCCATCAGCACCATGTCAGGGTAACTTACCCAATAAGGTGCGGGAATGATCACCTCGTCACCGGGGTTCAGCGTGGCCATCAGCGCGTTGTACAACACCTGTTTGCCACCTGTTGAGACCGAGATTTGCTGAGGCGTATAGAATAGATGATTGTCGCGCTTGAATTTGGCGCAAATCGCCTCTTTCAGCGGAGCGATCCCATCCACTGCCGTATAGCGCGTGTGGCCCTCGTCAATCGCACGTTGACCTGCGGCACGGATATGCTCGGGCGTGTCGAAATCCGGTTCACCCGCCCCCAAGCCGATAATGTCGCGACCCTGCGCCTTCAGCCCGACCACCATGTCTGTCATGGCCACTGTGGGTGATGGTTTAACGCGGTCCAGTGTCGCAGACAGGAAGGGCATGGTCGCCACCGTATTGGAAAAAGACTACATCCTGATAAAAGTTGAATGAATTAGCCGCAACCCGATTGGACAGCATGATGGATGATATTGCCGACCGTAATTGGTATGCCGAAGACGCCGCCACCTTCGGAGACCGCCTTGCCGCCGCTCGCGAAGCCCGCGGCATGACCCAGAAAGTGCTGGCCCGCCGTATGGGTGTGGCCCTCAAAACCGTCGAAGGCTGGGAAAATGATATGCGGGAGCCGCGCGCGAACAAGCTTCAGATGATGTCGGGCCTGCTGGACGTCTCGATGTCTTGGCTTTTGACCGGCGAAGGCAACGGTGTTGGGTCCGAACTTGAGCCGGAAGCCCCTGAATTGGCTGAACTTCTTGCCGAAATGCGCAGCCTGCGCACGGACATGCAGCGCAGTGCTGAACGGGTCGGAGTTTTGGAGAAGCGTCTGAAACAACTGGTCGTCCAGGCGGCATGAGCGAAACCCGCGAGACCCGGCTTAAGCGTTTGCGCATGCGATCCATGCGGCGCGGCATCAAAGAAATGGATTTGATCCTAAGCCGGTTTTGGGACGCAGAAGGGGCTAATCTTTCGGCTGATGATTTGGACCTATACGAAGCGCTGCTGAATGAAAACGATCAAGACATCTATAAGTGGGTCAGCGGGCAAAACGCGCCACCTGCCGATTTTGTTCCCTTGATTTCCCGATTGGGAAAATAAAACTCACCTTTTAACCCAATATTGGGAAATTCCGGCGAAAGCTGTGTCTCGAGCAGCAATCAAAAGCCGGAGTATCGGTATGAGTATGCATCAGACCGTTCCTGTCGAGAACGGGCAAGACTACCCTCGACACTATCTGGACAGCCTGTCCATGATCGAACGTCTTCATCGTCTTCTTCTGGACGTGATCAAGGATGAATTTGAGCGCCTTGGCGTCCTTGAAATCAACGCCGTACAAGCGCTTCTTCTCTTTAATATCGCCGACAACGAAGTCACCGCAGGCGAATTGCGGTCGCGGGGATATTATCAAGGGTCGAACGTGTCCTATAATCTGAAGAAACTGGTTGATATGGGCTTCATGCACCATCAGCGGTGCGAAATTGATCGCCGTTCGGTGCGGGTGCGATTGACCGAAAAAGGCCGGAACGTGCATCACGTGGTGTCCGATCTTTTTCAGCGTCATTCCGAGGCTTTGACACCGGATCCCCTGATCGGCGGCGACAAGATCATTGCGCTGAACGAACAGCTTGGCCGTGTCGAACGGTTTTGGAGCGATCAGATCCGTTACATCTATTGATCCACCGCGCGACGGGCCAACCGTTCGCGCGTGGATGTGGGTGAGGGGAAGTGGCCCAAGGGACGGGTCGCCATTTCGCGCAGAAGTTTTCGTTTCATGGCGCGTGCGTAATCCTGAAAACCAAGTGCGACTTCGACAAAGGCATCCGGGCCCTGAATGACTTCGGCGTGGAAATAGGCGGATAATTCGCCGGTTCCCACCGGAGCCTGCTGCCCCTGACCGCCGTGATCGCGCGAGATAACGAGTGCGTTTACACGCATTCCGGCGGTTTTACCGTGTCGGCGCAAGTCGCGCGGAAGAGGCCAGTCGTTGTTTTTGCCATCGCCCGAGATATCCAGCGTTTCCTGCCAGCATCCGGGGTTCCTGGCCAATAGGCCGCTGCCAAATTCAAGCGCTGCTCCGATGCCCGTCGCCTCGGGTGCA
>CAZWDS010000014.1:0-1092 GCA_964632495.1 uncultured Rhodobacterales bacterium | reverse complement strand
GTGCATCCGCCACGCCTTCCAACTGCAGTCTGTACTCGGTTTGGTCCACCGATCCCGAAACATCCAAGGCCATGGCAAGGGCCAAACGGCAAGCCAGAGCCGGCGCCGGCAGCAAGGCCAGCGCCAGCAAAACGCCAAGCCGGATCACCAGTGGCCCGTGTTCTCCATGCTGGCCCAAGGCTCGGCCGGAGCCAAATGATCGCCGCGCTGCAAAATCTCGATCGACACATTGTCGGGCGAGCGCACAAATGCCATATGCCCATCCCGCGGAGGTCGATTGATCACAACCCCGTTGTCCATCAGGTGTTGGCAAGTCGCATAGATATCATCGACCCGATACGCCAAATGCCCGAAGTGCCGCGAATCCGACGGCAACCCGTCATCCCCATCCCAGTTGTACGTGAGCTCTACAGCGGCATTTTCCTGACCCGGTGGCGACATGAACAACAGCGTGAACCGCCCGCCCTCATTGTCCATTCGCCGCGACTCTTCCAATCCCAAAAGCTCGTAAAACGCCTTCGAGAGTTCCAAATCCTTCACCCGCACCATCGTGTGCAAATACTCAATGCTCATATCGTCCTCCTTTTGGTCCCCGGCACCCTAGACCGACGCCCGGGAATGCCAATCCCCAACTTATCCACACCCCAACATCTGGTGTTGAGCCGCCCCCAATCCCCACTATGCTGCAACGCGAAAAGAATCGCGCGGAGGCAGGCATGAACATGGAAAACGACACACCCCAAACCCCAGAAGAAGAAATCGCCGAGATGCGATCAAACCCTCAGCCCACGCTGCGCGCCGTCGCGCCGGGGATGGAAAAGCACCTCTACACGATCAACCCCGTGCTGGATCACGGCTTTGTCCGCGTCATCGACTATATGGGCGACGACGCCGCGATCACCCAAGCCGCGCGTGTGTCCTATGGCAAAGGCACCAAAGCCGTAAGCAATGACGAAGGCCTGATCCGCTACCTCATGCGCCACTGGCACTCGACCCCTTTCGAGATGTGCGAGTTGAAACTCCACGTCAAACTCCCCGTCTTCGTCGCCCGCCAGTGGATCCGCCACCGCACCGCCAACGTCAACGAATACT
>CAZWDS010000013.1:40644-50316 GCA_964632495.1 uncultured Rhodobacterales bacterium | reverse complement strand
GACGGAAGTGACTTATGAAGATGGGCGCAAAGGGTCGATCAAGGCGACGCTGGAGATCCGGGACGCAGAGGTCTTTGAGATCACAGGGAAAACGCTGGAGGCGGCGGAATGATCGTGCGACGCTCGGGTTGTGGCAAGCCCCGCCCGCCATCCCGTAGGGCAGGCGTGCAGGAGGATAGGACGTGAAACCACTGCTCTTAGTTCTTGGCGCGGCCTTCGTCGGAGGCGTCTTGCTTTACGGCAGAAACCGCCGTCCGTTCCTGATCTTTCAGGCTGTGATGCTGCCCGTCTTCCTGTATTTCTTCGGCGCAGATGTGATGTTTGGCAAGGGCGAGATCACGTCCAGCCTTTGGTTCCTTCCCTTTGTTTTGATTTGGCTTTTCGGCACGGCGGCGCTTGGGGCACGGTGCTTGCGTCATCTCTGGAAGGAAAAAGCGTCATGAACGCGATGGCCGGGAATTACACCACGGAAGACGGTCGCGAGATTGGCGATGTGATGATGGAGATGCGGAACATCACACTGCGGTTCGGCGGTGTGGTGGCAATCAAAGATATCTCTTTCGACATTCATCAAGGCGAGATCCGCGCGATCATCGGGCCGAACGGGGCTGGAAAATCCAGTATGCTCAATGTGATAAGTGGGTTTTATCATCCGCAGGAAGGTGAGGTTTGGTTTCGCGGGTCAAAACGAGCGGCGATGAAACCTTATCAGGTGGCCGCCCAAGGCATTGCGCGGACGTTCCAGAATATTGCTTTGTTTACAGGCATGTCGGTCTTGGACAACATCATGACCGGGCGGCTGACCCACATGAAGAAGGGGCTTTTTGCCCAAGCTCTGTGGAAAGGTGCCGCCGAGAAGGAAGAGATCAAAAACCGGGAAGTTGTTGAAAAGATTATTGATTTTCTGGAAATTCAGCACATCCGCAAAACCCCCGTTGGTCGTTTGCCCTATGGTTTGAAAAAGCGCGTCGAGCTGGGGCGTGCCTTGGCGGCAGAACCTCAGTTGCTGTTGCTGGACGAGCCGATGGCGGGGATGAACGTTGAGGAAAAAGAGGATATGTCGCGCTATATCCTTGATACGAATGATGAATTCGGCACGACGATTGCGCTGATCGAACACGATATGGGCGTGGTGATGGACCTGTCGGATCGGGTTGTCGTGATGGACTACGGCCAGAAGATCGGCGATGGAACGCCGGACGAGGTGCGGAACAACCAGCAGGTGATTGATGCCTATTTGGGGGTGAGCCATGATTGACGCGCGCGGTGCCCCGGGCTTGATCCGGGGCCTCTCAATCCACGCAGATGAGGGCCCGGATCAAGTCCGGGACGGGGGAAACTGATGCCTGACCAACTTCTCTTCGCCATAGAAGTCACCCTCAACGGCCTCATGGCGGGTGTCCTATACGCCCTTGTCGCCCTTGGGTTCGTCCTGATCTACAAAGCCTCCGGCATTTTCAACTATGCCCAAGGGGTGATGGCGCTTTTCGCGGCCCTCACGCTCGTCGGGATCATGGAGGGGCAGGTGCCTTTTGCGCATCTGATCAACTCGATCTTTGGGACGAACATTCATCACTTTGGCTGGCATGTGCCCGCACTTGCGGCGATCATTCTGACGGTCTTTGTGATGATCATCTTCGCTTGGGCGGTGAACCATTTCGTGATGCGGCATCTGGTCAATCAGGAACCGATCATTCTGTTTATGGCGACGATTGGTCTGGCGTATTTCCTTGAAGGGGTCGGGGACCTCATGTGGGGGTCGGACATCAAGCGGTTGGACGTGGGGCTGCCGCAGGGGATTAACGAGATGATCGACCAGACCACGTTCGAGGCCTTTGGATACGGCTTTTTCATCGACAATCTGGACATCGTTGCGACGGTGATCGCGATCGTTCTGGTCGCAGGGCTGGTGATCTTTTCGCAGTATACGACGCAAGGGCGCGCTTTGCGGGCCGTGGCCGATGACCATCAGGCGGCGCTTTCTGTCGGGATTTCGCTGAACTATATCTGGGTGCTGGTCTGGTCGATTGCGGGGTTCGTGGCGCTGGTGGCCGGCATCATGTGGGGGGCCAAGTCGGGCGTGCAGTTTTCGCTGTCGCTGATCGCCTTGAAGGCCTTGCCGGTTTTGCTGATCGGCGGTTTCACAAGCATCCCCGGCGCGATCATTGGGGGATTGATGATTGGTGTGGGCGAAAAACTGTTCGAGTTTCTGGTCGGCCCGATGATTGGCGGCGCGACCGAGAATTGGTTCGCCTATGTCTTGGCTTTGATCTTCTTGTGCATCCGGCCTCAGGGGCTGTTTGGCGACAAGATTATCGAAAGGGTGTGAGCCGATGAAGATGATCGCGATTTTGAATGTGGTGGCCTGGTCTGGGTTCTGGGCTTTTGGCTATCTGGCTTTGACCGGCGGCACGTCCGGCGGCAACGTGGTGGTTGCGGCAGTGTTGGCCTTTGTGGGCGCTTTGATCGGCATTTGGGCTTACATGCGATTGGTGCGCTATTCCGAAGCCTCGGGCTATTCCAAGGGGCGCAGCAAGGCGCGGCCTGAAGGCGCCGGGCCGGTCAATGCCGAGGATGTGGTGTGAGCGTAGTTGGGGAAAACTTTGAGCCGCCGTCAAAGATCGTTGGCGACGAAGACCATCAGCACAAGTGCGAACACCGCGCAGACGACGAAGCCGCCGATGATCCATGGAAAGAACGGATAGCCGTAAAACAGCGCAACCGCGCCGCCGCCGATGCTGCCCACGATCCCGGCTGCAATGGCACTGCCCAACAAGCGACCGAACATGCGAAAGACGGCCAGGAACATATCTTTGACGAGGCCGAGGAGCATTCCGCCTTCGAAGCTTCGGTCGCGTTTTGGCATCAGTCTCTCCTTGCCCCACATGTAGGTGGGCGAAGAGATGGGCGATTTCATGGCATTGGGGGCGTCTCACGCGCTTTTGCCAAGGGGGTGAGCGTCTTATGACAGGGGTTCGCCAGAAGAAATGGCCCATGCGGGCGGTTTGGATCGGGTTGGTGCCGATTTGCGCGCTTTCGCTTTTGGGGGCTGTGGGGGCGTTTATCCAGTCGGGCTCGGAGTTGCTTTCGGTGGGCGTGGGATATGTGATCCTTGCGATCTTTGTTCCTGTCATTCCGTTCGTGTTTTTGTGGGCCGCTTTTCGGCTGAACAAGCGATGGCAGGAAGTTCCCTCGCGGCTGGAAATTGGTCTGAACGGGCTATTGCTATTGTTCGGATTTGCAATCGGTGTCGTTCACTTGGTTTATTCACTTAGGATTGTAAGGTCTATTGCTGACGCAGGCTTGGACATCAAAGGGATGATCATTTCCCAAGGACTTTTCTTTTCGGCAATTTTCGTCGCATGGATTGGCTACTTCGCAATTTTCATTGGCCGTTTGCGCCTTCGTAAGCAGACCGAAGAGGTGTTCTCATGATCTATCGCGAGGCCGGTGATTTCAAAACCACCTATCAGGAAGACGCGCAGACCTTTCCGATCAAGCTGGATCGGATCGGGTATTTTGCGATGCTGGCGGTGGCGATTGGGGTCGTGCCTTTTGTGATCAATGATTACTGGGCCAATGCTATTCTGGTGCCGTTTCTGATCTATGCGATTGCCGCAATAGGTCTGAACATTCTGACGGGCTATTGCGGGCAGGTGTCGCTTGGCACGGGCGGGTTTATGGCTGTGGGGGCCTATGCCTGTTACAAGCTGATGACGGCGTTTCCCGATGTGTCGATCCTGATCCATGTGTTGATTTCGGGGCTGATCACAGCGGCTGTGGGCGTATTGTTCGGATTGCCGTCTTTGCGGATCAAGGGGTTCTATCTGGCCGTGGCGACTTTGGCGGCGCAGTTCTTTTTGGTTTGGCTGTTCAACAAAGTGCCGTGGTTTTACAACTATTCGGCGTCCGGCATGATTAATTCGCCGGAACGCACGGTCATGGGCTTCGCGGTCACGGGGCCTGCGTCTTCGGCGGCGGCGCAGTACCTCGTGTGTTTGTTCTTCGTGATCATTCTGGCGCTGGTGGCGCGGAACCTGACGCGGGGGGCCATGGGGCGGCGCTGGATGGCGATCCGGGATATGGACATCGCGGCCGAGATCATCGGGGTGAACCCGTTGACGGCCAAGCTGTCGGCCTTTGCCGTATCCAGCTTTTATATCGGGGTCGCCGGTGCCTTGTTCTTTGCCGTCTACTTAGGCGCTGTGGAAGTGGGCGAGGCCTTTGGCATCACCAAGTCGTTCCTTGTTTTGTTCATGGTGATCATTGGCGGATTAGGCTCGATCTTTGGCAGTTTTGCGGGCGCTGCATTCCTTGTGCTGCTGCCCGTCGCGCTGAAGGTCGTCGGCGCAGATTGGCTGGGTTGGCCGGATGATCTGGTGGCGCACTTGAATCTTGTGATTGTCGGTGCCCTGATCATGGGATTCCTGATCCTTGAGCCGCATGGACTGGCACAGCTTTGGCGATTGACGAAAGAGAAACTAAGACTGTGGCCCTTCCCGCATTAGGGCCGCTGAAACAATTATAGGGAGGAAAGCAATGAAAAAGCTTTTAGCAACTGCACTGGCAACGGCGATGCTTGCCGCGCCAGCATTGGCGGATTTGAAGTTTCCGTCGCTTGATTATCGGACGGGACCATTTGCGGCGGGGGGTATTCCCTTTGCCGATGGCTATTCCGATTATCTGACGCTTTTGAACGAGCGCGACGGTGGGATTGGCGGCGTGCCGATCAGCAACCCGACCTGCGAGACGGCGTATAACACCGAAAAAGGTGTGGAGTGTTACGAGGCGCTGAAAGAAGACGCGCTGATCTTCCAGCCTTTGTCGACGGGCATCACCTATCAGTTGATCCCGAAAGCCAGCGTGGACGAGATCCCGATCCACTCGATGGGCTACGGCCGGACATCTGCGGCGAACGGCAAGGTGTTTGAATGGGTGTTCAACTATCCCACGAACTATTGGAACGGCGCGTCCATCGGTGTGAAGCACATGCTGGACCTGAACGGCGGCGATATCTCGGGCAAGAAGGTTGTGCTGCTGCACTTCAACGGCGCCTACGGAAAAGAGCCGATCCCGACGCTGGAAGCGTTGAGCGAAAAGCATGGGTTCGAGTTTTCGGCGATCCCGATTGACTATCCAGGACAGGAGCAAAAATCTCAGTGGCTGCAAATTCGTCAGCAACGCCCCGATTACGTTCTGTTCTGGGGCTGGGGCGTGATGAATCAGGTGGCGGTGCAAGAAGCCGCGAACATCCGTTTCCCGATGGAAAACTTCATCGGCATCTGGTGGTCGGGTTCCGAGAATGACGTGTTGCCTGCGGGTGATGGGGCGAACGGATACAAGGCGCTTCAGTTCCACAACGTGGGCAGCGACTATCCGGTCTTTGACGACATCAGAAAGTACGTGATTGATGTCGGTAAGGCTGCAGGCGCAGGCGATCAGGTGGGTACGGTTCTGTACAACCGGGGCGTCTATGCCGCGATGCTGGCGGCCGAGGCTGCCAAGACCGCCCAAGACATCCATGGTGTGGCCGAGATCACCGGCGCGATGATGCGCGACGGGATGGAAGCTTTGGAGATCACCGAAGAGAAGATGGCCGGACTGGGCCTTCCGAACTTTGGACCGACCTTCAGCGTAACTTGTGAAAACCACGGCGGGCGCGGCCCGGCGGCGATTTCTCAGTGGGACGCAACGGCTCAGGAATGGAAGCTGATCACGGATTTCGTCGAGCCCGACGAAGAGGTGGTGAATGCGCGGACCAGGGCGGCCGCTATGGCTTCCGCCGCCGACAACAACCTCGACGCGCGGGGTAACTAAGCCCGCGGCCGCTCCGCCCCGGGTTGGGCGGGAGCGACACTTTTATGTGGTGGCGGGGTAAGCCCCGCCCTACGGAGAATTCGGATGTTGGACGCAAAGCCCACCAAAACGCCTTTGTTAGAGGTCAACAATATCGAGGTGATTTACAATCACGTCATCCTTGTGCTGAAGGGCGTCAGCCTGACGGTGCAGGAAGGCGGCATCACGGCCTTGCTGGGCGGCAACGGGGCGGGCAAGACGACGACTTTGAAGGCGATATCGCGTCTGTTGAAAAGTGAGCGCGGCGATGTGACCAAAGGGTCGATCCTGTACCGCGGTGAGAATGTCGAAGACCTTGATCCGTCTGCCCTTGTGAAGAAGGGCGTTATTCAGGTGATGGAGGGGCGGCATTGCTTTGAGCATCTGACCGTCGAAGAGAATCTGATGACCGGCGCTTACACGCGGCGCGATGGCAGCGCGAAAGTGGCCGCCGATCTGGAGCTGGTCTATTCCTATTTCCCGCGCCTGAAAGAACGGCGGAAGTCGCAGGCTGGCTATACCAGTGGCGGCGAACAGCAGATGTGTGCCATTGGCCGCGCTTTGATGAGCCGTCCTGAGACGATTTTGCTGGACGAGCCTTCGATGGGGTTGGCCCCGCAATTGGTCGAGGAAATCTTCGGTATTGTGAAGGACCTCAATGAACGCGAGGGCGTGAGTTTTCTTCTGGCCGAACAGAACACAAATGTCGCCCTGCGCTTTGCGCAGTACGGGTATATTCTGGAATCGGGACGGGTGGTGATGGACGGCCCGGCGAACGAGCTTCGCGAAAATCCGGATGTGAAGGAATTCTATCTGGGTGTCTCGGACGAGGGCCGCAAAAGCTTTCGCGATGTGCGGTCTTATCGACGGCGCAAGCGGTGGTTAAGCTAATTGGCAACACTTAGGTCGTGAATTAAGCACTTAAGCGCCGAAATGCGGTGGATAATCGTAAAAACCTTTACCTAACGGAAAGAAAAATTGAGGTTTGCGCCCTAAAGATGGGTGTGTTCGGAGTTTTGGTCGATGATTGTGAATATGCTGGATCTGCGCGAGCGCCCTTACCGGTGGAAGAACATCGTGGCGGTGATCCAAAGTGCGACGAAGGACAACGTGGCCGAGGATTCCGATCAGGTGAAAGAAGGTTTGGGCATCGAGATCGATTATGCCGAGCGCCAAGGGCTTTCTGTGCGCGACGCGGTCTTGTGGGCCGAAGGTATGGGCGGCATGGTGACGTTGTACCTCTATGATGCCGAGCCGGAGACCGCCCCTGATGAGCCACCCGTATGATGAATCCGAAAGACGCAGTGCCGACGACCGCCGCCGCGATCTGACCCAAGCTTTGAATGACCAAATTGCGCGTGCTGCGGGTTTGCCGGGCTATGCCGGGCGGTTGACGGCGGTTGAGGTAAGCGCACCTGATGATTTGGCGGCATTGCCGGTGGTGCGGAAATCCGATCTTGCCGCTTTGCAGAAGGCGGCGCCTCCTTTTGGCGGGCTGACGACGTTGGAACCTTCGGCTTTTGACTTTGTGCACCAATCTCCGGGTCCGATCTATGAACCCGGGCGACGCGGCGGTGACTGGTGGCGTTTGGGGCGGTTTTTGCATGCCGCTGGTGTGGGGTCGGGGGACGTGGTGCAGAATTGCTTTGGCTATCATCTGACACCCGCCGGGCACATGTTCGAAAACGGAGCCGAAGCGAT
Organism: uncultured Rhodobacterales bacterium; assembly: GCA_964632495.1. Classification (GTDB taxonomy): domain Bacteria; phylum Pseudomonadota; class Alphaproteobacteria; order Rhodobacterales; family Rhodobacteraceae; genus CALKXV01. The sequence goes on along the minus strand of CAZWDS010000013.1, from coordinate 42,780 downwards.
TGGGGCCTCGGTCATTCCCGCCGGGACGGGCCAGACCGAATTGCAGGTGGATGCCGCGGCGGCCCTGGGCGCGACGGCGTACGCGGGGACGCCGGACTATCTGAAGGTCATCCTTGAGAAGGCCGACGAGATGGGGGTGACCCTTGGGATCACACGGGCCGTTGTTTCAGGCGGCGCGCTGTTTCCGTCTTTGCGCGATTGGTACACGGATCGGGGCATTGCCTGTATGCAGTGTTATGCGACAGCGGACCTGGGTTTGATCGCCTATGAAAGCGACGCCATGGAGGGCATGATCGTGGACGAAGGTGTGGTGGTCGAGATCGTCACACCCGGCACGGGTGATCCGGTTGCAGACGGCGAGGCTGGCGAGGTGATCGTCACCACGCTGAACCCGGATTATCCTTTGGTGCGGTTTGCCACGGGGGATCTGTCGGCGGTCTTGCCGGGGCAAAGCCCGTGCGGGCGCACCAACATGCGGATCAAGGGCTGGATGGGACGTGCGGATCAGACGACCAAGATCAAGGGCATGTTCGTGCGCCCTGAACAGGTGGCGGCTTTGGTTGCGCGACATGATACAATCAGCCGGGCGCGGGTTGTCGCGGCGCGGAACGGCGAGGCGGATGTGATGATTGTGCGGGTTGAAGGGACAGGCATTGATGTGGCACAGGTTGAGGCAAGCGTGAAGGATGTGCTGAAGCTGGCCGGTGCGGTCGATGTGGTGGCCGAAGGTGCATTGCCGCGTGACGGTGTGGTGATCGAGGACACGCGGACCTATGACTGACGTGGATGATGCGTTTGATGCGTGACTGAAGAGAGCAAGATGGACCTTCCGAAATTCGAGTATTTCCCCGACCCGGTCGGGAACGGCTGCATCGTGGAACGCGAGGCGTTTTGTGCGTGCTGCGAAAAGACCAGACCGTTTATGTATCAAGGCCCGATCTATTGCACGGAAGATGTCAGCGAGGTCTGTCCTTGGTGCATTGCGGATGGCGCGGCAGCCGCCAAGTGGACGGCCAGTTTTCATGATCTTTTTGGCATTCCAAGTGGCGTTCCGAATGAGGTCATACAGACCATTGATGCCCGAACCCCCGGATACGAGACATGGCAAGGCAACAAGTGGTTGTTTTCTGAGAATGATGCGCTTGTCTTTATGGGCGAAGTGGTCGGCGCGGAACTTGTGAAAGAGGGCGATCCGAACAAAGTTCAGGCCTGCCTTGAAGCGTTGAAGGCGTGGAGCCTTCCCGGTGATTTCAATCTGAAGAGCGTCGTTGCGGGCGGACAGCCTGCGATTTACCTGTTCCGGGACAGGCGCACTTTAGACTACTATGCTTATGCAGATATGACGTAACTGCGCCCCCGTGAGGTCACGTGTGTGCGGTTCATCGCATGGGGGGCAGACGATCATGACAAAACGCATCCTTCTTTACGGCGACAGCAACACTTTCGGGACCATGCCGATGCCGGCGTTGTCGGCGGACGGCATATTCCCCAAAGATGTCCGCTGGGGCGGCGTTTTGGCGGCTGGTTTGGGGGACGGATACGATGTGGTGGTGGAAGGCCTGGGCGGACGCACCAGTGCCTTCGATGATCCGATCGAGGGGGATTACCGCAACGGTCTGCGCATTCTGCCCGCTATTTTGATGTCGCATCGCCCGATTGATTTGCTTGTGGTGGCGCTTGGGACCAATGATCAAAAGCACCGTTTTGGGCTGAAGGCGCAGGATGTGGCTTTGGGGATTGCGCGTTTGGTAAGAGAGGCTTTGGCGACAGGGGAGGTCGCGCGGGTTCTGGTTGTGGCGCCACCGCCTTTGATGGAGACGGGTGACTTTGCCGAGATGTTTGCGGGCATCGAAGAGAGATCGGTTGGGTTGTCGGGACAGATCGAGCGTTTCGCGGTTGAAAACGGAGCGGCCTTTTTTGATGCAGGCGGTGTGATCGACGTGGATCCGGCAGACGGGATTCATTGGAGTGAAGAGGCGCATCGTGTTTTAGGCTGTGCGTTGGTCGATGTGGTGCGCGGGTTGGCATAAGTATTTTGCGCCGACGTTGTCGTCGCGGGGGGGGCGGGGGGGGGGGGGGGGGGGGGGGCCGCCCGGGGGGGGGGGGGGGTTTGTAATTTGGTTAATAGAATGTGAT
>CAZWDS010000013.1:13677-40634 GCA_964632495.1 uncultured Rhodobacterales bacterium | reverse complement strand
CGTATTTTTGAAGAGATGAAACATGGGGAGCGCGTGACGATCAGGCGCGTTTGACCCGGCATTGATAGCGAGTGTTGGCGGCCTTCGGATGTCCACGAACGCAACGCTTGGATCGGCCAGAAGGACGCGCGCGCGCGACGGGATGTTGGGGGTCGGGGTGACGCCGCCGGTGCCGTAGATGATGCGTTCGTTTTCGTCGTAACCGCGCTCAATGAGTTGGTCGGCGCGCAGGGTTCCGGGGACCTTGTCGCTGGAATGGGCGCGGGCGCAGGGTGTCGCACAAAGAAAGATCGGGCCGGTTTCGGCGAAGGCGTTTTGACTGGCGAACGGGCGGTGTGCGAGGATCAGGTAGGGCTTGCCCGCCGGGATTTCGCCCAAACAGTGGCGGCAGGGATAGATATCACCGGTTGAGATATGCCGTTCGACCGGGGTGCCGTAAGCGTCGCGCATCGTTCGGCGGATGTCGTCTACGATGGGGCTTGGCAGGGCTTCGACTGTAATTTGTATCTTGCGTCTCTTTTCTTTGTAGTTTGAAGAAGGAGGCGCGACTGGGCGACCCGGTTCTTGCGGTTTCGGAGGATGGACATGAAAGCAGCGGTGATTGGCGGTGGCGTGATTGGCGGCGGCTGGGCGGCTCGGTTTTTGCTGAACGGCTGGGATGTGGCTGTGTTTGATCCCGACCCGGAAGCGGCGCGCAAGCTGGACGAGGTTCTGGCGAATGCGCGGTCGGCCTTGCCGATGCTCTATGAGCGTGCCTTGCCGGTTGAGGGCAGGTTGACGCTTGTGGAATCCGTGGCCGAAGCGGTCGCGGGCGCGGATTACATTCAGGAAAGCGTGCCCGAGCGGTTGGAATTGAAGCACCGGGTCTACGGCGAGATCACGGCTGTCTCGGACGCGCCGATTGGGTCGTCGACATCGGGTTTCAAACCGTCAGAGTTGCGCGACGGCATGGCGGACGGGGCGCGTTTGGTTGTGTCGCATCCGTTTAACCCGGTTTACCTGTTGCCATTGGTCGAGGTCGTGCCGGGCGATGGTGATCCGGCGGTGACGCAGCAAGTGACCGATATTCTTACCAGCATCGGGATGCGCCCTTTGGTCGTGAGGGCCGAGATTGACGCGCATATTGCGGACCGGCTTTTGGAGGCGGTCTGGCGCGAGGCCTTGTGGCTGATCAACGATGATGTCGCAACCACGGAAGAGATCGACGAGGCGATCCGTCTGGGCTTTGGGCTGAGGTGGGCGCAGATGGGGTTGTTCGAGACCTATCGGATTGCGGGTGGCGAGGGGGGCATGACCCATTTCGTCAACCAGTTCGGCCCCGCTTTGAAGTGGCCATGGACCAAGCTGATGGATGTGCCGGACCTGACAAAGGAACTGGCGGCAAAGATCGGCGATCAGTCGGACGCGCAATCTGGCGCATTGTCGATCCGGGAGTTGGAGCGGTTGCGCGACAGAAACCTTGTGGCGATCCTGCGCGCGCTGAAGGGCGAGGGCAGCGGGGCCGGGCAGGTGCTTAGCGCACATGAGGCAGCGCTGGTGGTGCCTTTGGCGGATGTGGTGCCGCTTGAGACCGTGGCCCGCGTCGTGCCCTCGGACTGGACGGACTACAACGGGCATATGAACGAGAGCCGCTATGGGCAGGTGTTCTCGGATGCGGCAGATGCGGTTATGGTGCATGTGGGCGCGGATGCGGATTACGTTGAGGCGGGTCTCAGTTACTTTACGGTTGAGACAACGATCAAATATCTGGCGGAAACCCATGCGGGCGAGGCGTTCCGCGTGGCAACCCGCGTGTTGCTTGGGGAGGGCAAGAAGTTGAAACTGGCTCATGAGATGATCCGGGTGTCCGATGGCGCGGTTTTGGCGACATGCGCGCAGTTCTTGGTCCATGTCAGCTTGAAAACCCGGCAATCCTGCGCCCCTGAAGATCATGTGCGCGCGGCGGTCGAGGCATTGGCGGCGGCGCACGCATGAGCGGGGCGGGATCAGCTTGGGACGGGATGGCGTGGACAACTGCGCCATTGTCCTGGACGGTTGAGGCCGATGGTACGGGCGTGGCCGAAGCCGCACCAGGCACGGATTTCTGGCAAACCACTTTTTACGGCTTTCAGCGCGACAATGGGCATGGGCTTTTGCGCCCGCGCTCGGGGGATTTTTCCGCGCACCTGACGGTCGAGGCGGATTATGAGGCGCTTTACGATCAAGCCGGGTTGATGCTGCGGGGCGGGCCTGAAAGCTGGATTAAGTTCGGCGTGGAAATGACGGATGGCGCTGCGCATTTGTCGGTTGTGGTAACGAATTTTTCCTCTGATTGGTCGGCGCGTCCGATCACATTGAATGGACCGTTGACGCTGCGCGCGACCCGGCTTGGGGCGGCGGTGTTGTTGCAGCATCGGTCAGAAAAGACCGGCTGGCAGATGGCGCGTCTGGCCCCCTTCATCCCGGGCGACGTTGGCATCGGCCCTTATCTGTGCACGCCTGAACGGACCAAGGACATGGCGGCGTTCAAGGCGCGGTTTCGGGCGTTTGACGTTTCTGACCCGGTGGTTCGGGACCTTCACGCGGACCCTTGATTAGAAATAGGGACCGCCCGCGAGGGGATCAGCGGGCGGCCCGACGCGCCTTTTGGCTTTAGAACTGAAAAGCCACGCGCGCTTTGAATGTGGTGACGGACACATCCAGCCCGCCACCGTCGAAATCGTCGAATTCGTGCTGCAACAGTTCACCGCCAAGAACGGTGCCGTTGCTGAAGGCGTGGTCATAGCCAAGGCCCAGAAGATAGCCGGTGTCATTGCCAATCGCGTCCGTATTGGCGCGCACCACACCGGCGCTCGCAAATGCCAGACCGTTACCGGTAGAAACACCAAGACGGCCCTTCAGCCGGGCGGTTTGATCGACGTTCACAGCGCCACCGTTAATAGCGTAATCGGTGGCGTCCCAGTCTGCCTCAAGCCCATAGACAATGCCGCTTCGATCCCAGTTATACCCGACGAAGACGCCGTAGCTTTCACCATCGCCATCAAGCCCACCCGTGACGTCAATATCCGAGCCGCCGAACTGGAAACCTCCGTAGCCGCCCGTCCAGTCTTCTGCCTGGGCAGAGAGCGGCAAGGCGATCAGAGCGGTTGCCAAAAGAAATTGTTTCATCGTGGGTCTCCCTTAGGGGGTTTGCAGGTTTTACGTAGTGAACCACAAAGTGGATGTTTCCCTGCCAGCGAGAGATCGCCATGTGGCGTGTTCTGGCTTGCCGAAGCGCCTTGTTTTGCGAGTTTTCGCCCGAGTGACGGATGGTTGATCAAGTCTTTGCGAGTGAAGGCATAGGAACGGTGCGCAGACACACAGAGCTTGCATCTGGGGGCATTCGCGCGTCGTGTGGGCACAATTCGATATTTGCTCTCACAGGCAGGAGCCGACCATGCGACCGCAGGGAATCATTTTCGACAAGGACGGCACGCTGTTCGATTTTGAGGCGACCTGGAGCGGGGCGATGGAGCGATTGCTGGCCCGCCTTGCGCCCGATGATGATGGTCATGCGGCCCGCGCCCTTGGGTTTGATCCGATCCGCAAAGAGTTTCATCCCGACAGTATAGCGATTGCAGGCACCGCACGGGACACGGGGCGCGCGCTTTCCCCGGTGGTGGGACGGTCGGTTGAAGACATTGTCGAAATCATGGATCAGATCGCCACGGCCACGACGATGGTGCCCGTTGTCGATTTGCTGGCGTGTTTTAAGGCTTTGCGCAGGCTCTGCCCCTTGGCCGTTGTCACCAACGACAGCGAGGTGCCTGCCAATCGCCATATCAGCCAAGCGGGTCTGACCGACTTTGTCACTTGCGTCATCGGGTTTGATTCCGGTCACGGCGTGAAACCCGACCCTGACCCCTTGCTGGCCTGCGCCGACATGATGGGCGTCGATCCTGCCCGGGTCTTGATGGTGGGCGACAGTTTGCACGATCTACACGCAGGCCGGGCGGCCGGCATGGGCACGGTTGGCGTTTTGACGGGCATTGCCGAAACCCCCGAACTTCAGCCCTTCGCCGATGTCGTTTTGCCGAATATCGGTCATTTGAAGGCTTGGATCGAAAGCGTGTCCGCAAACTAGGCTCTGAAAACGACAAGACATGTCGCTGGAGGCCTTTCAATGGCAGACCCCTTGGTCATGATAAATGGGCAAGGAGAAGATCCATGAGCAAAGACACAGGACGCCGCCGGGCAGGCGGGCGCGCAGGCAACCGGGATCGACGCTCGGGCGCATTGTTTTCGCAAATGCCATGGCGCGTGCCGGTCAACACGGACAAACCCACCGAACCGTTGGACGACATGGGCGTGCAGGCCATCCACGACGGGGCCATGCGGGTGTTGGAAGAGGTTGGCATCGAATTTCTGAACGAAGAAGCGCTAGAGCTTTACCGGCAGGCAGGCTGCACCGTGGACGGCCAGAACGTGAAAATGGGCCGCGATTGGGTGATGGAGATGTTGTCGACCGCGCCTGCGTCCTTCACGCTGACGCCGCGCAACCTTGACCGCAAGATCACCATCGGCGAGGGGCATATCTGTTTCGGCAATGTCTCGTCCCCGCCCAATTATTACGACCTTGAGATCGGCAAGAAGGTTCCGGGAACGCGGGCACAATGCGCGAACCTGCTGAAACTGACCCAGCACTTCAACTGCATCCACTTCGCAGGCGGCTATCCTGTCGAACCCGTCGACATTCACGCCAGCGTGCGCCATCTGGACGTGCTCTATGACAAGCTGACCCTGACGGACAAAGTCATGCACGCCTATTCCCTGGGCAAGGAGCGCGTGGAAGACGTGATGGAAATGGTGAAGATTGCCGGTGGTCTGTCAGAAGAGGAATTTCAGGCAACCCCCCGGATGTACACCAACATCAACTCGACCTCGCCGTTAAAGCACGACTTTCCCATGATCGATGGCTGTCTGCGACTGGTGCGGCGCGGCCAAGCGGTTGTGGTCACACCCTTCACGCTGGCCGGCGCCATGGCGCCGGTGACGATGTCAGGGGCTGTGACGCTTTCGATTGCCGAAGCGCTTTCGGTGATCGCTCTGTTCCAATACGTGGCCCCCGGCAGCGCCTGCGCCATCGGCACTTTCACCTCGAACGTCGACATGAAGACCGGTGCGCCCGCCTTTGGCACGCCCGAATACATGCGCGCGACCCAGATGACCGGCCAGATGGCGCGGTTCTATGGCCTTCCGCTCAGATCATCGGGCGTTTGCGCGGCCAATGTGCCGGACGGACAAGCGATGTGGGAAACCTCGAACAGTCTTTGGGCGGCGGTGCAGTCGGGGACAAACATGGTCTATCACGCGGCCGGGTGGCTGGAAGGCGGGCTGATCGCCTCGCCCGAGAAATTCATCATGGACTGCGAAGTCCTGCAAATGATCCAGCGCTACATGGAACCCGAAGTCATCGCCACAGCACCCGAAGACATCGGCCTGGACGCCATCCGCGAGGTCGGCCCCAACGGGCACTACTTCGGCATTCAACACACACAAGACCGCTATGAAACCGCGTTCTACAGCCCCTTTGTCAGCGATTGGTCAAATTTCGAAGCCTTCCAGCTGAACGGCGGCATCTGGACGGCGGAACGCGCGCATCACCTGTTCAAAGGCATCATCGCCCAGTTTGAAGCCCCCGAACTGGACGAAGGGCGCCGCGAAGAACTGGAAGCCTTCGTTGCACGGCGAAAAGAAGAAGGCGGTGCGCCGACAGATTTCTAAGCCAAAGGAGCGCTTTCAGCGCACAGGATAGATAGGCGAGGGGCCAGCCCCTCACACTCCCCGGCGTACTTCTGAAAGAGATGAAAACCCTTTTCGTCAAATTGTCTTTCTTCTTGTTGAAAATATGCTGGGGGAGGCTTTGCCAGAGGCAAAGGCGGGGGCAACGCCCCTTTTTGCAATTCCGCAACAGCTGTGACTGCGTGCGCAAATTCTGTTGCCAGAATCATCCCCTCGGTTTACCAGACGCCTTCCCGGACGCTTCGTCCCATTCGTAACGCCAAATCAGGAGGGCCGCGCATGATCAGTTCCATCGTACCCCTCAAAGGGCGCATCACGGTCTAAGTCAGCTTGCTGACTTCGCGTGACTTTACTGGCCGTGTGGCCATTCAAAATCTTACGAATATGGGACCATGTTCAATGGGCAATCCTGATACGGATGGCCGTTTGTCTGCGCAAGCGACAAGCGCTGCCATCACACATTTCTATTCCTCTGACGCCTGGATCGAAGGGCGTGCCGAGGATCAACTGAACCACGTCGGCTCTTGGGCAGGCGTCTCGCAAATTGCGGCGTTTCCCGACCTGCATCCCGGCAAATACGGCCCGGTGGGGTGTGCTGTACAGGCAGACCGCATCTTTCCGCAATTGATCGGCAATGACATCGGCTGCGGAATGGCGCTGTTCGAGCTTGATCTGCCTTTGCGCAAGCTCAAGCTGGAAAAAGCGGTGCGCCGGATCAGAGCCTTGGGCGCTCCGATGGATGTGCCGCAAGAGGCGCGGCTAGAAAAGATCGACCTGCCGTCTGATTTGTTTGCCAGTGCATTGGGCACTATCGGAGGTGGCAATCACTTCTGCGAGGTGCAAACGCTGGTCGATCCGAAGGACGGTTGTGATCTGGATCGCAGGTGTACGTACTTGCTGGTTCATTCTGGGTCACGCGGTCTGGGTGAAGCGGTTTTGAACGCCTTGCCCAATGGGGCCTTCGAAGGCTTGAAGCCGGACCATGAAGATGCAGCGGCATATGTCCGTGGTCATGACCGTGCGGTCCTGTGGGCAAAGCTGAACCGTCAGATCATTGCAGAGCGGGCGGCTGAGGCTTTGCGGGCGGACGTCCGGTTGATCGCGGATGTGCCGCACAACATTTTGACGCAAACACCTGAAGGCTGGTTGCACCGCAAAGGGGCGGCGATGGCCGCTGATCTGGTGCCGGTCGCAGGGTCCCGGGCGACCTCCAGCTATCTCGTCCAACCGTTGGGGGCGAAGGCCGCCTTGGCCTCGCTCGCCCATGGCGCCGGGCGTCGCTATGACCGTTCGTCGATGCATGGACGGGTGCGCGGCAAGCGTTCGGACATTGCGGCGATGGAGCGGACACCATTTGGAGGCCGGGTCATTTGCGAGGATCGTGACCTGCTGATCGAGGAGGCGCCGCACGCCTATAAATCCGCCGACAGCGTGGTGTCTGACTTGGAGACCCTAGGCGTGGCCAAACGCATGGCAACCCTGAACCCCCTGCTGACGTTCAAGAAAACACGCCAGGAGGACAAGCGATGAAACGCTCGGATCATCTTTCGGTTTTGGTCACCGCAGGGGATGGCCCCGCCGAATGCACCCAAGCCGTCGGGCATATCCTTCAACGGATGCAGGACGAGGTCGATATGTGCGGCCTTGCCCTTTCGATCCACCGCACCGAGGGCAAGCATGGCCCGAAGTCTGCGGTGGTTGTTGTGCATGGCGAGGGGCGACGGGCCTTTGCGACGTCTTGGCTTGGGACGATCCAGTGGCGGATGCAAAGCAAGTTGCGCAAGCATCATAAGCGGGCCAACTGGTTTGTCGGTGTCTTTCTGATCGAGCAGCCTCAAACCGGCGTCAACGACATCCGGCAGTCCGATGTGGTTTTCTCGACCCTGCGTGCAGGCGGGCCGGGCGGACAACACCAAAACACCACGGACAGTGCGGTGCGCGCTGTCCACAAGCCCTCTGGACTGACAGTGGTTGTGCGTGAAGCTCGGTCCCAACATCGCAACAAGGCGCTTGCGTTGGAGCGTTTGCAAAGCCTTGCGGATGCTCAACAGGCCGCGGATCAAGACGCGCAAAAGAGCGGGCAGAACAAGCTGCACCGGGCTTTGGAACGGGGCAATCCCGTGCGGCGGTTTGTGGGAGAGACGTTTAAGGAGGACGTGAGAACAAGATAGATCTGTGATGCGCCCTAAGGCCAAACGTCTGCAACGATGCCCCGGTGATCAGATCCGAACCTTGGGCGGACATGTGCGCGTCCGCCTGAAGCCCACACCTGGTCCAGATGCAAGCCGACGTTCCAAAGGTAGAACGTTGGGCGTTTGGTTCGGATCGCGCTGGTCTGGGTCAGACGTCCGACTTTCTGAGCGGCGGCGGTCCAATAGAGTGTGTTGAAGTCACCGGCAACGATGGCGCGTTCATCCAGATTGCGAAGGACAGGCATCGAAGCGTTTAGAAGCGGCCATTGAATATCGGGCCATGGATGCTGAAGATGCGCACCAATCATCCAGAAATCACCCGTGGGGCCGTTGACCTTAACGGCCATCAAAGCCCTGTCAGACGAACAGCGTTTGTCTGCATCAACAAGCGGCCAACGCGACAAGATCGCCATGCCGTTCCATCCCTGCCATGGACAGATCGCAAGATGGGGAAAGGTAGATTGCAGGTCACTCAGAATGTCACGGTTCTTGGTCGAGACTTCTTGCAAGACCACCACATCAGGGTCCGCTTTGCGGATATCCGCAGTGATCGGTGCCATGTCTGTGTTGAAGTACAAAAGGTTCTTTGTGTAGACGCGCACCGGCCCTTGCGCGTCGGCCGGCCCATGGCGGGGAAGCGCCAGCGTAAAGGCAATGACCATAAGAGGCAGCGCGGCGATGACGATGCGGTGCCCGAGCATGGCACGAAGACATAAAAAGCCCAAAAGCGCATAGAACGCGACCCATCTGCCAATCGCGATAGAGTCCAACATGGGGTGGAAGTGCCCCAAATACCCAAGACCCAAAAGCACAGCGGCCAAACCGGCCAAAAGAGAACAGGTCGTTTTCATGATTACTCGAACTCATACACACCGAAACTAATCAGCCAATATATGGGCCTCCAGCTGGTTTCAGGCAAGGGTTTGGTGGCCGATGTCGCGTGTTTCGGGGCGCGCGCCTTCTAAGCCATTTGGCCTGCTTTACGGGACTGCGACACATCGGAGTAATCTATGTTGATATATGTCTGATGGTTATAATTGGTGGGCGACCCTGGAATCGAACCAGGCGTGAGTCGCCTCGAGGGAGTTACAGTCCCCTGCCACACCTTGCGGCCTGTCGCCCACCGGGCGTGTCTTTGCTGACACGTCCGGCTCAATTAACGAGGCGGGTGGGGTCGGTCAAGCGGGAATATCTGTTGGCTTTGTGCCCTTTCAGCGTGTTAGCCCGTCTTCATGAAAAAACCTAAGTGGGTCATCAAGAAAGAGCAGGATCAACGGGCAGGGGCTCAGGCCACGGTTTGGTTGTTTGGCCTGCACGCGGTGCGCGATGCTTTGGCCAATCCTGCGCGCGAAAAACTGCGCCTGATCGTGACGAAAAACGCGCTGGATCGGCTGGGTGATGTGGTTCAGACCGCAGGGGTAGAGCCTGAAATCGCGGATGCGCGAAAGTTCACCGCGCCGCTTGATCCGGGATCGGTGCATCAAGGGGCGGCGCTTGAAGTGAAACCGCTGGATTGGGGGCCGATTGATGATCTGGTCTTGGGGGGCGGTGTTGTGTTGTGTCTGGACCGGGTGACCGATCCTCACAATGTGGGGGCTGTTTTGCGCTCGGCCGAGGTGTTTGGCGCCAAGGCGGTGATTGCGCCGACGCGGTATTCCGCGCCTGAAACCGGCGCATTGGCCAAGACGGCAAGCGGTGCGTTAGAGCGTCAGCCCTACTTACGCGTCAAAAATCTGGCCGCAACGATGAGGCACCTCTCTGACCAAGGCTTCCGGCTGATTGGTTTGGACGGAACCGGGGACACCACTCTGGAAGAGGCGCTGGATGCGGCCCCGGGACCCGTTGCATTGGTGCTGGGGGCCGAAGGTCCGGGATTGCGCGAAAAGACCAAAGACACCTGCGACACGATCGCCCGAATAGATTTTTCCGGCGCGTTTGGGTCGCTCAACGTTTCAAATGCGGCGGCCGTGTCCCTATATGCTTGTCAGGCACGAAAGAGGTGACATGAGCCATTCAACGAAGATCGCAACCTGTTGTTACTGTGGAACCCGGGCCGCCTTGGTTCTGAAGGGGCGGGATCGGCACGAGTTGGCTTGTTCCAACTGTGGCGCTCCGTTGCACGAAATGAAGATGCTGAAGTCCCCACGGACCGAGGTGCGTCGCCCTCAAAAGGCTTATCCATCCCATCGTCCCGAGCGTGCGTCGCGTCCCGATCCAAAGCGGCGTCGCAAAAAGAAGACCAAAAGCCTGTCTCAGCGTATTATGAGCGAGATTTGGGATGTGGCTGAAGACGTCTTTGACGATCTTTTCGACTAAAACCGTCGTGGCTTTATAGACCGTCAGGGATGTAAGGGGATGTCGTCCCCGCGCCAAAATCTGACGCAGGGACGTTTGTCATTCCGGTAGGCTTTAGCCCGCCATGCCTTCCAGTGCGCCTAGGATTTGATCGGCAATGGGCTGCAGGATACCGCCGGCTCCCGACGAGGCGATCGCGTTCTCGATCACTGGGCGAAGTGCGGTCAAAGCCGTGCCAACAATGCCCTGGAACCCGGTCTGAGCTTCACCGCTCAACTGGCCCGCCGTCTCGCTCAACGTGCCCAGCTTACCGCTTAGTTCGGTCAGCGCAGGCACCGCCGCTTCGGCCGAGGCCGTGTCGGTGATCCCGCTAAAGGCATCCGTCAGCCCTGTAGTCACCGAACTGAACTCGCCACCCAGATCAACGTCACCGACTTTGAAGTCTTGCATGGCTTCAACGGCGGAGGTGTCCATCGCTTCTTCTCCACCACGACCAAGGAAGAACCATGCCGCAGCCGCAATGGCGATCACACCAAGGATCAAGGGCAGCTTGCTGCCGGACGACTTGGCCGTCTCTTGCGCTCCGCTGGCCACTTGGCTGACGGTTTCACTGACGTTTGGCGAAAAGCCATCAAGCAGCCCCGTGCCGCCAAGCTGTTTGGCAAAGTCTGCCGGCATGGCTTGCGCCACGTTTGCTTCCTGACCTTTCAGGAAACTTGCCAGAGCCGGTCCGTCCATGCCGCTTTCTGCAACCTGCGATCCGATTGTGCCCAAGGCCGCGGGGGCCAGCATGCCCAACAGGCTTCCGGCTTGTTCTTGTTCAACGCCCGCGTGCTTGCCCAAAGCAGAGCTTAGCGCGCCCATACCCTGTCCGCCCAGCAGACCTTCCAGCATTCCACCACCAGAGCGTGCCAGCTCGTCCACATCACCACCTTGTTCGAACATCGATTCAAGGGCTTTGGGCTCAGGCGTATTAGCGCCGGTCACAAGGCTCATCAATGATCCCAGACCATCAGATGTCTTAGATTTTCCGATGACGGTGCCAAGAATAGTTGGCAAAGCGGCCGCGATCAGCTTGTTGGCAATCGGTCCCCCGATTCCAAGTTTCGTTGCAATCTGTTGTACAACCATCGGCCCGACATACTTCATTGCCATATTCATAAGGTTCATGACTTCGCTCTCCTGTCTATTAAGGAGGCAGGTCCCGAAACACCTAGTGAAATTCCGAAATGCCCCCAGCAACGCAATAGTAGGGCGGTGTGGGGACGAACTACTAGGGGGAAAGTCGCTAGAAAATTCACCTAAGTTAAGTTTTCACGCAAAGCAGGTGCGCCGTGGTCTGTGTCGGGGCGCAGGAATTGCGGAGCGAATGATCCTGTACTACGCCTGATGTTCTTTTGGATTTTGCGGCCCTTGGAAAGCCGATCACGCTGGAGCGCGCGCGTTCACATCGGCGCGATGTGGGTTGCGGGGAGGGGGAGCGGTGACCATCCTTGCGACAACGCACAAACTTAACAGGAGCTTCCCAAATGCTGAACCGACGCAAATTTCTGACCGCTGCCGCCGCCCTTCCGGTCCTTCCCCTGATCGCCACGCCCGCGCTGGCCGCGAAACCTGCGGTCTTTGCGACCGACGGGATTGCCATCAACGGCTTTGATCCCGTGGCCTATTTTACCAAATCTATGCCCGTGAAGGGGGACAGCGCCTTTAGCAGCGATTGGGATGGCGTTTCGGTGCTGTTTTCCAGCGCCGAAAACAAAGCGATGTTTGATGCGGACCCCGAGAAATTTGCGCCAAAATACGGCGGCTATTGCGCCTATGCTGTCTCGAAGGGGGCAACGGCACCGACGGACCCCGAGGCCTGGACCGTGGTCGATGACCGGCTTTATCTGAACTTCTCGCTTGATGTGCGCGATATCTGGTCGAAAGACATCCCCGGCAACATCATGAAAGCCGATGCCAATTGGCCGAACGTTCTAAGCGCCTGAACCATGGGGTTCACAGTTGCGCGACAGAGGCTTGGCGCGTCCCTGAAACGCCCCATATTTCTCTTATGAAGTGGGTTCGGAACACCTGCTTCTAAACACTGTCCCTCGTTCCGAAACTAGACGCCCGTTCTTTGAGCGGGCGTTCTTTTTCGAGTTCGCATCGGCGAGACACAAATCCACGTGAACCCGCAATCCGCCCTCTCGACAGTGCCTTGGGCTTTGGCTAGCACAGTTGGGCAGAGCAGGACGAGGTAGGGACTATGGTGATGTTTCGGGCGATCCGGGCGGTGATGGTGCTTTTTGGGTTGGTCGTCTTGGCCGCATGTGGCACGTCGCCGGAAAGTCGACTGCCCGCCGACGCGTTTCAAATCGCAGAATTGCGCTCACAGATCATAAGCTTAGGGCCTGAAGTTGACCCGGAAGAAGCAGACCGGGCGGCGCGCATTGCGTTTCAACACACGCGGGAACTGGCGATTGCCTATCAGATCACGGATTTGCCGCTTGTCCATAATGCCAAGGTCAACATGGGTCTGCGGCCACGCGGGCTTTGCTGGCATTGGGCCGAGGATATGGAAAACCGGCTGCTGCTTGAGAATTTCGAAACCTTGGACATGCACCGCGCGATTGCCAATGCGGACAATCGGTTCCGGATCGAACATTCCACCGCCATCATCAGCCGCAAAGGGGACGGGTATCTGGACGGGATCGCTTTGGACCCTTGGCGGTTGGGCGGGATTTTGACCCATGTGGCTGTGCGCGAAGACCCGGATTATCGCTGGGACGCACAGCAGGATGTTCTGGCCCGAAAGCGCGATAAAATTCTGGCCGCTCAAGGGCGGAGTGCTCCGGGAATTTAGGCCGCACGTATCGGTGCTTTCCAGAACTTCCGACGTTCTCGATATTTCCTGCAACCGGTTGCAATAAATTCTGATGGAAGGACGAACCGGGCTTGACGAACGGTTATCCTATGTTAACGCTAACCTCCAACAGAGGCGCGTAAGACGTTTTCTGTTACCAATTGTGGAGGATACCAATGAAAAAGACGATTGCTGCGGCACTGGCCGTATCGATGCTTTCTGGCGCTGCGATGGCGCAAGAGCGTTATGTGATGATCACACACACCCAAGGGACCGACCCGTTCTGGCCCGTGGTTGAAAAAGGTGGCCGTGACGCCGCAGCTGCTGTTGGCGCGACGCTGGAGTATAACTTCGACGTCTCCGGCGACATGGCGGCCATGGCGGCTTTGATCGAAGCCGCAGCTGCTTCGAACCCCGACGGCATCATCGTTTCGTTGCCTGATGCGGCGGCTCTTGGCCCGGCAATCGAGGCTGCTGTTGCTGACGGCATTCCGGTAATCACCATGAACTCGGGCCTGGAATCTTCGGCTGAACTGGGTGCACTGATGCACGTCGGTCAGCCCGAGCGTGATGCAGGCGAGGCGGCTGGTGGCCGTGCGGCTGCAGAAGGCGTGACCAACGGTCTTTGCCTCAACCAAGAAGCGTTCAACACGGCCCTTGTTGACCGTTGCGAAGGATACTTCTCGGGTCTTGGCGGCGAACTGAACATGATCGACGTCTCGAATGACCCTGCTCAGATCGAAACACGGACCGCGGCTGCATTGCAGGCCGATCCGTCGATCGACGGTGTTCTGGCTGTTGGCCCGCACGTATGTGAAGCCGCAATCAAGGCCATCGAAGCTGTGGGTGCGGACACGCATCTGGCGTGCTTTGACCTTTCGCCTGGTGTGATGGACATGATCGAAAACGGTCAGGCTTCGTTCACCATCGACCAGCAGCAGCGTCTGCAAGGGTACATGCCAGTTATCGTGCTGCACCTTTATAACAACCACGCTGGCCTTCTGCCGGGCAACAACATTGCTTCGGGCCCAGGCTTTGTGGACAAGTCGAACGCCGCCGCCGTTAAAGAGCTGGCAGGCATCGACCGCTAAGCGGTACGACTTTTAAGATACGAAACAGGCGGGGCTTTCCCCGCCTGTTTCATAAACGGGATGACTTCCAACAGTAGGGCGAGGGGAAGATGGCCGATAGTAGTGAATCCGACAGACTTGTAGAAGAAACCCGTTTCCAGCGGCTGATCCGCCGACCCGAAATCGGTGCCTTCGTCGTTATGATCGTGATCATCGTCGCCTTGGCAATTGCATCAGACGGCAAAGCGTTCAACGCGCTTGGTCTGAAAAACAACATGAAGATTATCGCGCAATACGGCATCATCGCCACGGGCGCGGCCTTGCTGATGATCGCGGGCGAATTTGATCTGTCGATCGGTTCGATGATCGGGTTTGCGGGCATGTCGATGGCCTTGATGCTGAAATGGGGATTGCCCTTCGGTTTGGGCGAAGCGACGCCGTTTCTGGCTTTCATCATCACACTGGCCATGACAATGACCATCGGTGGGTTCATCGGATATATTGTCGTCAGGTCGGGGCTTTCCAGCTTTATCGTGACACTGGCCTTCCTGTTTTTCCTGCGCGGCACCACCGAGGTATCGTTCCGCCTGATCAACCAGTCGACACAGGTGTCTGGCCTGCAGGACTTCAAAGAGACAAGCTGGTTCGCCAATCTCTTGGGCGGCGAAGTGTTTGGCTGGTTCTATGACGCATGGTTCAAGATCGGTCAGTGGATGACGGCAGGGGCCGAATATCCCGCGCGCCTGCCAGCCGAGACCATCAATCAATTGGCTGCGCTCAACATCAACCGCCGTTTGGAACAATGGGTCACAGGCTTTGACGCCCGCTTCCTGTGGTGGCTGGTGATTTCGGCGGCCGCTTATTTCATCCTAAGCCGCACTCAGTTGGGCAACTGGATTTTCGCGACCGGTGACAACAAGGAAAGTGCCCGCGCCAACGGTGTGCCGGTGAACAAGGTGAAGATCGGCCTGTTCATGTTCACTGCTTTCTGCGCCACCATGTTCGCCGCCTGTCAGGTTTTCGACACCAACACATCAGACGCGGCCAAGGGCAACCTGATGGAGCTGTTCGCCATCGCCATCGCCGTTGTGGGGGGCACGCTGATGACCGGCGGTTTCGGCTCGGTCATCGGAGTGGTTTTTGGGGCGATCACTGTGGGTCTTGTGGCCAATGCGGTGTTCTTTATCCCAACCATCGATGGCGCATGGTTCCGCGTCTTCCTTGGCGCGATCCTACTGGCGGCGGTGTTCGCCAACGAACGCATCCGCAAACGTATTACGGGGGGGATATAATGACCTTCGTTTCCATTCTGAATCATGCACGGGTTTTCGCGTTGGAGGCACAGCCGACAGGCAGCGAAAAATCGTTCCTCTTGAAAAGAAGGGCATAAGTCATGGCAGAACCGTATATGCGCGTAGAAGGTCTGGTGAAGCGGTTTGGGCCCTTCACCGCCTTGGGTGGTGTTGATCTTGAGGTCTATCCCGGCGAAGTCCACGCTTTGCTCGGGGACAACGGCGCCGGAAAATCGACGCTGATCAAAACCTTGGCCGGGGTGCATGAGCCGACCGAAGGGCAGATTTATATCGAGGGCAAACCGGTCAATTTCCGATCTCCGCGCGATGCCTCGAACGCCGGGATTGGCACGGTCTATCAGGATCTGGCGCTGAACCAATTGATGTCCGTGACCCGAAATTTCTTCATGGGGCGCGAGATCAAGAACGCCTTTGGCATGATGAAGATGGACGAGATGGACAAGATCGCCCATGACGAAATGCTGAAGATCGGCATCGACTTTTCCGATCCGACCCAAGCTGTGGGCACCATGTCGGGTGGTCAGCGTCAGACGCTGGCGATTGCGCGGGCCATTTACTTCGGCGCCAAGGTTCTGATTTTGGACGAACCCACCTCGGCCCTTGGGCAAAAGCAGCAGATGGAAGTCTTGAAGACCGTGATGCGGGTCAGGAAACGCGCCGACATCGCCATCATCTTTATCACGCACAACGAAATCCATTCGCGGCTGATTGCCGACCGCTATACCTTTTTGGCTTTGGGCAAAGTGATTGGCGCTGAGACCCGCGAGACGTTGCAGCATGACGAGATGCGGCGTCTGATGGCGGGTGGCGCGGAAATGGCTGATCTGGAACAGGAATTGGCGGCCATTTGAGACGCCCTGTCTGATCTGCGTCCGGCTGGTTCGGTCGTAGGTATTTTACATAGTTTCTGCCCGTTCGACCGGCCTGATCCCGGTTTGCTGCGGCTGCTTTCACCGTCCGTTAAATCCGCTCGACCTAAAGTTGTACCCATCTGAATTTTTCAAAAGGGTTCAATTTTGCTTTGGCTGTTCGGGCGAAGATGTTGCGCGTTGCGCCCTGTCGCATGTGGGTGCGAAGGGCATGGGCGCTGTGGCGTGATGGCTTTGGTCTGTCTTGTGACTCCATGTGATCGCCTGACCCAGCGGGGGCGAAATGATCGATCCGTCTGAAGACACAAGGTCAGACTGGTTTGACAAGGTACTGGGGGCCTTGTCGTCGTTACCGGGCATGATCGCCGTTCTTGGGGTGTTCTTATCGGCCTGTGTCGCCATGATTGTCATAAGTGATCGGTCTTGGGACCCTTCGTCCAAACTTGACGCCTTGCTCGAAACCTCGGAATTGCGCGAGGGATATGTTTTGCTAAGCGAGATCGAGCAGCTTGTCGTCTTAATGATCGACGCCGAGCGTGGTGGCGGTATCCAGAAAGAGCAAGCGATCTTGGTTGACCAAACCGCTTGGAGCATCAGAGAACGCATCAAATCCTTACAAGACCACGAGACTGAGTTGCCTTTCTCACTTGATCATGCGGCTGTGGTAAGTGCACTCAGGTATCTGTTGACGATCATTCGGGACATTCAGGGCGAGGAATTTACCAACCTTGGCCTGCGGACCGACGATCTGGTTGCCGCGTCCGGTGTTTCGATCACTTATATCTTGCTTCTCTTGGATGGCCTGCACGGCGAAACAGTCGGGGCCTTGCAAGAAAAATCTGCCATCATGAGCCATCAGCACTTGGTTCTGAAGGTCTTTGTCGGGTTTTTGGCTGTCGGTGGGTGCGGTGTTTTGGTCTTGCTGCGCCGCGAGTTTCTGGAACGTCGGGCTTTGAAGATTGCCAAGTCGCGCATTCAGCACTTGGTGTTCTCGGACACTTTGACTGACCTGCCCAACAGAACTCAGTTCAAGGAACGGTTGGGGCAAATTCTGGACGATCGACGACAGGTCGGCTTGATGCTTGTGGATGTGGTTGCTTTCAAATCGATCAACGAAAATTTTAGCCATGATGCTGGCGACGCCGTTTTATGCCACCTGGCAGATTGCCTGAAGTTTTTTGGCGAAACCGCTGGTGGATTTGCCGCGCGGCTTGGCGGCGATGAATTTGCCCTTGTGGTGCCCGATGATGATTTAGGGCACTTGCACGAGCTGGCTCAATCGCTTTTGAAGGCCATTGAAACGCCGTTTGTGTTCAATCGCGAGAAGATTGATCTTAGCGCATGTATCGGTGTCGCGACGGCCAGCCAGATCAGCAAGTTGACCAAGGCCGTGCCCGATCTTTTGACCCGCGTGGCCGATTTCGCCTTGCACAACGCCAAGCAACGCGGTCGCGGCCATTATATGGTCTATGATCAAGTGCTTGAGGATCGGCATCGGAATCGCCGCGCCATGTTAGAAGAGCTGCCACTGGCCATAAGAACGGGGCATTTGCTGGTTTATCTTCAACCGAAAGTGGCCCTGTCGTCTGGCAAAGTTCTGGGGTTCGAGGCGCTGGTTCGATGGGATCGCAACGGTCATGTGCTGCCACCGGGCGACTTTATCAGTTTGGCGGAAGAAAGTGGTTTGATCACGATGATTGACCAATATGTGCTGAACAGGGCCACGAAACTGGTGGGACACTGGAACCGCGAACACGGCACGGACTTTTATGTCGCTGTCAACTTGTCCGCCCATCATTTCACGTCGAACAAGATCATCCTTGGGGTTGAAGAAGCTTTGTGGAACTCTGGATTGCCCGCATCACAGCTTGTTCTCGAAATCACCGAAACAGTCGAAACGCGAGACTGGACGCAGGCCAGCGAAACCGTTCAGGGATTGAAAGCTTTGGGCGCCAAGATCGCGATTGATGACTTTGGGACCGGATTTTCGTCACTGGCGTTCATTATGGCCATCGGCGCGGACGAGTTGAAGATCGACCGCTCTTTGGTGGACGAATTGGAGACATCTCAGCAAGCGCGTCGCCTGATGGAATCCGTGGCCGACATCGCAAGCAACCTAAACCTTGCGGTGACCGTTGAAGGGATTGAAACCACGTTGCAGTCCGAGATTGTGGTGAACCTTGGTGCCACGACAGGGCAGGGATTTTTGTTTGGTGCGGCCCGTCCCGCAGAACAAGCCTTGTTCGAAGCGACGAAGGCCGACGAAACGCGCCAAAAGGCCTTTGACGTGATATCAATGCCAGCCAAACATCAAACCAACGGGTGACGACTCTGGTCGGTTGGGAAGGGCGCTGCAATCTGGATTCGCGCTTAATCCGACTTTTTTAGTCGGATAAGCTTGCGCGGGCGTGCAGAATATGAAACTGAGTATTTAACTCAGGTATATGTCCCAAGGAGAATACGACATGACATCCTTAGCCAAAAGCTCAGTTTTTGCCTTTTCTGCTTTCGCAATCATCGCAACCGATGCAATCGCGGAAGGCGAGGTGAACCTCTATTCCTCACGTCACTATGACACGGACGAGCGGCTTTATTCCGATTTTGAAGAGGCGACTGGCATCACCATCAACCGGATCGAAGGCAAGGCCGACGAATTGATCGCGCGGATGCAGGCGGAGGGGGCGAACAGCCCGGCGGACATTTTGCTGACCGTCGACACCTCGCGCCTTGAACGCGCCAAATCCGCCGGTGTGCTGCAATCCATCGACAGCCGCGTGTTGGAAGCCCGCATCCCCGACAGTTTGCAAGATTCCGAAAACCAATGGTTCGGCTTTTCGCAACGCGCCCGGATCATTTTCTACGACAAGGGCGACGTGGCCGAGCCGCCTCAGTCCTACCTTGATCTGGCGAACCCCAAATACAAAGGCCAAGTTTGTCACCGTTCGTCGTCCAACGTCTATTCCCAGACACTTCTGTCGGCCGTTATCGAGAACCACGGCGCCGAAGCGGCTGAATCCTGGGCGCAAGGCGTGGTCGATAACTTTGCCCGCGCACCGCAAGGCGGCGACACGGATCAGTTGCGCGGGCTTGTATCGGGCGAATGCGATGTGTCGATTTCCAACACTTATTACTTTGCGCGCGCGATCCGCCGCGATGTGGATGGGTTGTCGGCTGACGAGCGTGCCGACATCGGCTGGCTTTTCCCGGCGCAGGATGCGGAAGGCGCACATATGAACCTTTCCGGGGGCGGCGTCGCGGCCCATGCGCCGAACAAGGACAATGCAATCAAGTTTTTGGAATACCTGGCCTCGGATCAGGCGCAGCAGTATTTCTCGGCCGGTAACGATGAATATCCGGCTGTCGCTGGCGTGGAACTTGCGCCATCGGTAGCCGAGCTTGGCACCTTCCGCCCAGATGCGGTCAGCTTGTCGCAAGTTGCCAAGAACGTCGGCGACGCTCAGCAAATCTTCAACCGGGTCGGCTGGGAATAACGCACAACACGGCACTTGTGGCCCGGTATGATCTGCGGATCGTGCCGGGCTTTGCGTTTGAGGTTGGGTTCTGGCGTCCTCAATTTAGGGCGAAACGTTGGCTTTCGCGCTCTGCCGAATGCGCTATTGGTGCTTTTGGAAAATCTGTGCTTCTCTCCCGGCATTCAATTTATTTTGTTGCAGGAGCCATTTGATGTGTAGACCCCTTGTCCCAAGTTCCGTTTTGGCCGTGGCCCTTGCCGCTGGCGCCCCGTCTTTCGCAGATGAAAACGTCATGATCGTTTTTGACGGCTCGAACTCGATGTGGGGCCAGATCGAAGGAACCGCGAAGATCGTGATCGCGCGGGACCTGATGGAGAACCTGTTGGGGGATTGGGTGGATGATCGCAGCGTGGGTCTGATGGCTTATGGTCACCGCACGCGTGGCGATTGCAGCGACATCGAAGTCTTGGTGGAACCGGGTCAAGCGGCGCGTGAGACCATTCTTGAGCGGATCAACGGTGTCACGCCAACGGGCAAGACGCCGTTGTCCGATGCCGTGGAACAAGCCGCAACGGCGCTGTCTTACACCGATCAACCGGCGACGGTGGTTCTGATCTCGGACGGGTTGGAAAGCTGCGAACGCGATCCTTGCGCTTTGGCCGAGGCTTTGGAAAAGGGCGGCGTCGGCTTTACGGCGCATGTCGTGGGTTTTGGTTTGGGGAGTGACGAAGACACGTCTTCTTTGGCCTGCATCGCCGAGAATACGGGCGGTCAGTACATCACCGCCACCAACGCCGATGAGTTGGGCGCAGCCCTCAGCACCGTTGGCAACGCCGTCGCCGAAACCGTGCCCGAACCGAACCCCGAACCCGAAGCGCCCGCTGTTTTGGTACAGGCCCCGGATACGGCTGTTGGCGGCACAAACATCAAGGTCACCTGGGCCTCAACCGTGGCCGAGCGCGACTATATCACGATCGTCCCCGTTGGAACCGACACGGATCAAGCCGGTGTATATGTTCAGGTTGGCAAAGCTTCGGAAGTGGTTTTGGCTGTTCCGGGCGACGAAGGATTGTACGAAGTGCGCTACTTTGCCAGCGAAAGCCGTGAAACGCTTGGCCATGATACCATCGAGATCACCAAGCCAGACGTCGCCCTGACGGCACCGGACATCATCGAAACTGGGGGCGCACTCACGGTGTCCTGGACGCCAACACTGAACGCCCGTGACCGCGTGACGATTGTGCCTTTGGGAACAGATGACGGCGTCTTGGGTAATTACATACAGGTCGGTCAGAACACGGAAAAAGACCTTGTCGCGCCGTCTGATCCCGGCCTTTACGAGTTGCGCTATGTTCTGAATGTGGATCGCAAGACCGTCGGCACCCGGGCCATCGAAGTCAGCGATCCGGCCGTGACCCTACAAGCGCCTGACACAACCCTGACCGGCGCAGATTTTGACGTCAGTTGGGCAGGCACGGTGAACGAAAAAGACTATATCACCATCGTCCCCATGGGGGCGGACGAAGGTACGCTTGGCAACTACTTCAGCGTCAGCGACGCCAGCAAAAAAGCTCTGAAGGCCCCTGCGGATACGGGGCTTTACGAAGTGCGCTATGTCTTGCGCGAAGGCCGCAAGACCTTGGCCAGCGCGACGATCGAAGTCACCGCGCCCGAAATCACAGTCTCGGCCCCTGAGACCGTTTTGGCAGGCAGCAAATTCGACGTGTCATGGACCGGGACAGTGAATCCAAGGGATTTTGTGACCATCGTTCCCATGGGGGCCGAAGAGGGCCAGTCCGGCAACTACCAAAACGTAAGCGACGCTGACACCAAGGCATTGAATGCCCCCGCCGATCCGGGCCTTTACGAGGTGCGCTACATTTTGCGCGAGGGGCGCAAGACCATGGCAAGCGCGACGGTCGAGGTGACGGAACCAGATGTCACAATTTCATCCGTAACGGAGGTCCGCGCGGGCACAAAGTTGCGGGTGTCCTGGACCGGTGCGGTCGCGACGAATGACTTTATCAACCTCGTGCCAGCAGGATCCGAGGACAGTGTAACCGGCGTTTATGGTAATGTGCGCGACAAATCCGAACTGGACCTGAACGTGCCGGACGAAACCGGGCTTTATGAAGTGCGTTACGTTCTGCGCGAAGGTCGCCGCGTCGTGGCGCGTCAAACGATCGAGGTTCTGCCCAAAGATGCGGCCTTGAACACGGGCGCATCAATCGAAGCCCCGGAGACGACCGCGCCCGGCTCGACCATCGAGGTAAGTTGGAGCACGGACAGCGACAGTGCGGATCAGCGGATCACACTGGCACAGGGCGAACAGGCGATCTTCACATGGATCTCTGCCGAAAAGATCACCGGCGCGCCACCCATTCAGATCACCGTGCCGGATGAGCCCGGCATCTATGAAATCCGTCTGTTGGATCTGACCAACAAGGCCGTCTTGTCGCGCAAGGTGATTCAGGTGCAATAGGGCGGGGATCACGCGTCCGGCGGCTCGGCCTTTTCCCAAGCCGCCGACATAACGCGGTCCAGCCATGTCAGGGCCAACAAAGCCAGACCCAACCCCATGAACGACAGGACCCGGATCAAACCGGACAGCCCGGCCATGTCGATAAAGAACACCTTGGCGATGGTCAGCGCGATCCCTGCCATGGCCAGCTTGCGCAACCAGACCGCGCGCCGCCAGAAGGCGACGAACATCGTTGCAGCGGCGGCCAGAAGCATGGCGACGGTATAAGAATAAAGTTCCGGGTCCGAAAAGCCGGGGACGGACAAATCCGGCCCGCGCCACGCATGACGGATCGCAAGGCCGATGTAAGCGGTGAAATAGAAAGCGCTGATCAGCCCAAGCCCGATGCGGGCAAAGCGTTGCAGATGGCTTATCTTCCAAACGGCCAACGCCAGCACAATCGCCAAGGGCAGATAGGCGAGGGCCAGCGAGTTCAAGACTGGTGGGCCGATCACCAAAGACCCATCCAAGGGGTTGGCAAAGACGAAACGCGCGCCAAGCGTCAGCAAAGTCATCACGGCCAGAACCGATGCCACGATCCAGCGGCAGATACGCTCAAACTTTGCAGCCCCTTGCATCCGGTGCAATTGAGCCAGTGCCATCACCGTCCAAACGGCGGCCATCAGGCCAAGCCCCCAATGGGTTTCAAGGCCGCGGTCCGGAAGCAGGCGGTCGAACAAGACAAGGGTGAAAACGGCCGCCAGAACCCAGATCGTGCTTTCCAGAATGGCCGACAGGCGCGGACGGTGCTGACGGGCGACCCACCAAGCGGCGGCAAGGATCGCCATGGTGCCGGCATAGGCGATCATCACTTGCAGCAGGGGTGTCGAAGATCGTGTCGCCCAATCAAGACCGGGATCAATGACAAGACGATAGGTTATGACAGCCGAGCCGATTGCTCCGTAAAGCCCAAGAATGGGTAGGTTGAACCGACGGTCCAGCAAAGTCACCAACAGGATCATCGTTGCCAGTCCAAGGGTCAGCGCCGTCTTGGTCAGGATCAGGAACAGTGACAAACCGATCAACGACACAGCGGCGACAGCAAAGAGCGAGACGATCAGCGTTTTATGCGCGACCTTCAGCCGGGCCGCGCGTTCGGCCAGCAAAGTCATGACGGCGGCCACCGCACTTACGGTCAGGGCCCATGGGAACTTGCCGTAAACCAATGCCGGGTCCCAAAGGAATTCCAGCAAGAACACGGTGAGGGGCGCAAGGCTGGACGCGGTAAAGGCCCAGACGAGCGGCATACCCGCTTTCGGCATCCGCCAGAACAGCAGTAACGTCATGATCCCCGCGACGCCCAAAAGATGCCAGGCAGTCGCCGAAGGCGCGGTTTCGGGCGGTCTGGTGGCCGAGGTGCGAAAGGCCTCAAACATGGGGCCAAAGAACAGGGCTTGGGCGGCGACCAAACCAAGGAACGCCAGAACCGGCAAGACGGCGTGGTCTGCCAAGGCCGGGGCCTTCCACATCCACAACGTTGTGGCCAAGGCGATCAGCGCGATCACGACAAGGCCCAGATAGGCATCCGCCAGATTGACGCCAACAAGGCTTACCGCCAATGCCGCGACAGCCGCATTCAGGGTCACCGCAAAGGACAACCGTGTCGGAAAGGCGGGGCGTGCGCCCCAGAACAATGCCAAGACCGGCGGGCCGTCGTGTGCAGGCACCGTGCGACGTTCCGGTATCACGATGGCACCGGCGGCGATGATCAGCGTGGCGGCGATAAAATGCTCGGGGAAACCGACGACGATGAACAGGAACCAGATCGACGACAATGTCGCGATCAGTGCCAGAACCGATACCCAGGCCCATCTTTTGAACGCGTCAATCGCCAAGGCGGTCAGCGCGATCAGGGCAAAGTAATATTGCATCATCCAGGGCGTGTCCGAGCTTCCGCCCACGAGGTAAGGTGTAGAGGCTGCACCCAGAATGCCAACGACGGTCAGGACCGGGCCGTAGAACCAGCCGAACACCATGCCAATCGCAGACACAAGCGCTAGCCCGACAAAGGCTTGGCCCGGTCCGATCAGATCATACAGAACCCGCGCCGACAGGACGGCGGCGAACAGCGTCAGTAATCCCGCACCGGACAAAGCCGAAGGCAGGAAGCGCGTGTCGCCCTCCGTGTCGCCGCCAAAGCGACGCCGGATGACCTCGCCGCCGACCATCAGGGCGATTCCGAAGGCAATGGCGGCCATTACGCGCCAGAACGGGGTCAAAAGCCCACGCTCGGCCCCGTATTGCACCAAAAAGACACCGGCCAAAGACAAGGACGCGGCACCTGCCGCCAGAACCCAGTTTTCTTTCATCCAATCCGTGAACTCCGCGATTTTGTCTTTGCGGAACACAAAGGCCTTGGGCGTGGCGTCGTCGGCCGTGCCTTCGGGCGCGGGCGGCGGTACGACGGATGCGGCAATCGGCTCGGGCGCTACGTCGCTTGGAACAGGCGCGTCTTCTGCGACGGTTTCATCCGTGGCTGTCAGATCTTCAGCGCGGGTGGCGACGTCTGGCACGTCCGCTGGCGTGGCCACCGTGACAGGTTCCGTCGCCGTCCGAGCCGTGCCCCGCCCTTGCGTTTCAAGCCTGCCAAGTTGCGCGCTAAGCTCGCGCACCCGTGATTTCAGGTTCATATGGGACACCAGTAAAACCGGCGTCGCCAAAACCCAAAGAAGGGCGGCGATCCCAAGAATGAACAGCAAGCCTTCCACAGGCAATTTCCTTTTAGTCAATCAATATCTTCAATTAAATCCCGTGATGCCCGGCAAGTTTGGCTGAAATACGGCGGCCTTATGCCGGATCGTCGCGCGTTTTAGGCCTGAGATGGGCGCGGCAATTCCAGATAGACGCTGTCGCACCACGCGTCGCCCAACAGAACCGTGCGACTGGCGCGGCCCACTTCGACAAAGCCGAAATGGGCCAGAACCTTCAGCGAAGCGGCGTTGCGCGGGTCTACATCCGCTTCCAGCTTGTCGATCGGAAGGGTTTCGAACACATGGGGGATGACGGCGCCCAAAGCCTCGGTCGCCAAGCCTTTGCCCCAATGATCGGGATGCAGGATGAACCCGATCTCGCCCAACCGCCAACATCCGGCTTTGCCAATGACGTGGCCTTCGAGTTCGATCACAAACTCATCGCTATCGTCGGGCGAAGCCGCGACCATGGCCGACACCAAGTGTTCGGTCTGCTCAGTGCGGTCATAGGGCAGGCTGTCCCAATACCGCATGGCGTCCGGGTGCGAAAAGATCTGATGCAACGCTTCGACGTCACGCATTTCAGCGCGGCGTAGTTTCAGACGTTTCGTCGTGATCATCTGGACCTCCCTTTTGGGGGCTCGATACGGGGCAGGCGACTAATCCGTCTGTTCGTCGCGCCCTTTGCCCGACATGCCTTGCGCCAAAGTTGCCGCCATGAAGGCATCCAGATCACCGTCCAAAACGCCCGAGGTGTCCGAGGTTTCGTGTTTCGTGCGCAGGTCTTTGACCATCTGATAGGGGTGCAGCACGTAAGACCGGATTTGGTTGCCCCAACCCGCATCACCCTTGTTCTCGTGCGCCTCGTTGATCGCCGCGTTCCGCTTGTCCAATTCCATCTGATACAACCGCGATTTCAACGCCTTCATCGCGATATCGCGGTTCTGGTGTTGGGATTTCTCGGATGACGTCACGACAATGCCCGTGGGCGCGTGGGTGATCCGAACGGCCGAGTCCGTGGTGTTCACGTGCTGACCACCAGCACCCGAAGACCGGTATGTGTCGATGCGGATGTCAGCCGGGTTCACCTCGATCTCGATATTGTCGTCGACCACCGGGTAGACCCAGACGGACGAAAACGAGGTGTGCCGTTTCGCAGCACTGTCAAACGGCGATATCCGCACCAAACGATGCACACCCGATTCCGACTTCAACCAACCATAAGCGTTCGGCCCCGAAATCTTGTAAGCCGCCGACTTGATGCCAGCCTCTTCACCGGGACTTTCGGACTGCAACTCTACCTTATAACCCTTTGATTCTGCCCAGCGAACATACATCCGCGCCAGCATATTGGCCCAGTCACAGCTTTCCGTGCCGCCCGCGCCCGAGTTGATCTCAAGGAAGGTGTCGTTGCCATCCGCCTCGCCATCCAGAAGCGCCTCGATCTCGGCCTTGGCGGCGCGTTCGGCCAGCGCTTTCAAGGTCGCTTCGGCCTCGGACACGATTTCAGCGTCGTCCTCCATCTCGCCCATCTCGATCAGCTCGACGCTGTCGGACATCTCTTGCTTCATGCCCGTGTAACGCTCCATCGCGTCCAACAGCATCTGACGATCCCGCATCAGCTTTTGCGCCTTGTCGGGATCATCCCACAGGTTCGGGTCCTCGGTCATCGCGTTGAATTCCTCCAAGCGATGCGGCGCGGTTTCCCAATCCATCCGCTGAGCCAGAAGCTCAAGCGACTTTTGAATGGCAGCGACAGTGTTTTCGGCCTCGGCGCGCATAGGACCTCTGGAGTTGGGTTTCAGTGCGCGTGATACCAACCGCTGAAGGGGGCTTCAAGCCGGGTTCGGGGCAGGGGGCGGGGCGGCCACCCCCCCCCGCCGCCGCGAATAAAAAATTAGGGGTTGTAAAACCACCCCCCCCCCGGGG
>CAZWDS010000013.1:0-13667 GCA_964632495.1 uncultured Rhodobacterales bacterium | reverse complement strand
CTGGGCGCGGGACCGATCCCGCGCCCTGCCACTGCTATCAAACTTTGCGGCTTTCAATCGCCACGCCGACCTTGGATTTCTTCAAAGCGGCATTGAACTTTTTCATATCCATCTTGGATTCCGCCGCTGTCGCCAACATGCCTGCCAAGACATCCTCAAAGGCGAATTCGCTGGCTTCGAAGGCCGCGCCGGCTGACAGATCCAAGGGCCGTCCCAAGATGAAGGGGTTCTGAGGCGTGATTTCGTTCAGCGACTGGCCCGTGGTCAAGGGCAGGTTGCCCTGTGTCTGACCTTTCGGCTCGCCCGTGTCCGGATCCGAGTACAAGGCCCGGTTCTGCGCCGTCAGCAAAACCTTCGCTGTCGCCCCTTGGGATTGGAGGATGCAAAACGGGAACCCGCCGGGGTTCTCAAGCGGGATGCAGATGGGAGGCAAAGTCAAAGTCGCATAGCCACGACATTCGAAATCCGCCATGTTGCCGGGTACCGAGCCGGGTGGAAAGGGATCGCTTGGCAAGACCGCGACCAAAGCGGTACCATTCGGCGGCACGATGATCCGGCGGTTCAATCCAAAGCTGCTGCTGGTCAGCCCGCCGGTCAGTGTAAACACACCGGAATTGTTATTGGTGCCGGGCGTGTCGACAAAAACCGCCGCATTGCCAAACAAACTGCGATCAGGGTCACTGATCGACGACGTCGTCAGGCGCAGCGCAAACTGTAACTCGCGCTCTTCCAGATTGGTGATTTCAAGGAAATAGCCCTGCAAAACAGTGTCTGCCGGGCCTGCGGGTGATTGGGGTTTATAGACAAGTTCAAAGTGAGAAACATCCATAACGAAGTCTCCTAAAAAGTGTTTCTTAAAAATGGTCTTTACCGCGATGAAATAAGCTGCGGATGGTCTAGTATGACCTGCGGACTGGCCAATTGTACATGATTATCCGAAGTGGACTGCGGAACGGCGGAACTTGGCCACTTGATCTGATCGGCATTCGGCGTGAAGTTGGATCCATGAACAACACAGAAGACCTTGTCGCGTCCCCGATTCCCGAAATCGGAACACTCACCTTTCACGAGGTCCTGACATCGCTGAAAGCCGGGCTGTGGGATTTCAAACGTGCGCCGCTTTTTGGTCTGGCGTTTTCGGCCTTTTACGTGGTCGCCGGGATCGCTTTGTTGTGGGTCGGGGCCAGCACGTTTCTTTGGACGCTCGCCTTCGCCCTTGGCTTTCCCTTCATCGCGCCCTTCGCTGCTGTCGGTCTTTACGAAGTCAGTCGCCGGATCGAAGCCGGTGAGCCCTTGAACTGGAGCGAGATCATGGGCGTCATCTGGCAGGAACGCCGCCGCCAATTGCCATGGATCGGCGTGATCCTTGCTATCGTCTTCCTGTTCTGGAGCTTCTTCGCCCATATGACCTTTGCCCTGATCATGGGGGTCGCCTCATTCAACGTGCCCCACTCCTGGGCCTTCTATACCACGCCTGAGGGCCTGATGATGGCGGGTATTCAGGCGGTGGTCGGGGCAGGGGTGGCGTTTCTGGTCTTTGGCATCACGGTGGTGGCGATCCCTTTGTTGGTGGACAAGGAAATCGACTTTGTGACCGCCATGCTGGTCTCGCTGGACACCGTTTCAAAAAACAAGGTGGTCATGGGCCTTTGGGCGGTGATCATCGCCGCCAGTCTGTTTGTCGCCATGCTGCCAGTCTTTCTGGGGCTGTTCGTGGCATTGCCGGTTTTGGGGCACGCGACATGGCACTTGTATCGCCGGGCACTTTATCATCCGGTGGATTGATCGAAAACTTGTGTAGGGATGGCGCAAAAAGATGATATCCGAAAATGTGCGGCGTCTTAGATTTGTGCCGGACCAATCCTGCAACAAGACCGTGCATGGGTCTCTAGGGGACGTGATCGTCCGAAAGCCCGACTAGCACCATGGCAGAAGCATCACCGCGCGTTGATCGGCCTACGGCCGCGGTACTGATCATGGCCTTCGCCATCTTCTTGTTTACCCTGATTGACACATCGGCCAAGTGGCTGATGTTGGCAGGTTTGCCTGCGATGCAGGTCGTCTTTTCCCGCTACCTTGGCGCGTTTCTGACAGTTCTGATATTCTTCATTCCGCGCCACGGTTTAGGTGAGTTCAGATCCAATCGGCCTTGGATTCAAGGGTTTCGCGCAATGACCCTTCTGTCCAGCACCGTTTTGAATTTCATTGCCCTTCAATACCTGCCGATCACGCTGACCATTGCCATGTTCTTTGCGATGCCAATTGTCGTTACGTTGCTTAGCATTCCGGTTCTGGGCGAAAAGGTTGGGTTGCGCCGGTTTCTTGCGGTCCTGACCGGGTTCATCGGGGTTCTGGTCATTGTGCAACCTTGGGGCGCACAGTTTCATTGGGCCGTGTTTGTCTCAATGGGAGCGTTATTTTCTGCTTCGACCTATTTTGTTCTGACGCGCTTGCTTGCGGGTGTCGACAACAACTCGACCAGTCAGCTTTGGACAAATGGGCTGGCCACACTGGTTCTGGTGCCGATTGCGTTGCAAAATACGGTTTGGCCAGACAACACACTCACAATGCTTGTCTTCCTGTTCATCGGGTTTCTAGGGGGCGTTAGTCATATTCTGGCGACCCTCGCGTATCGGTTCGCCCAAGCATCGGTGCTGGCACCGGTTACTTATATTCAGGTGATTTATGCCACTGCGGCAGGGTACCTTGTGTTTAACACGCTTCCGACGATCTGGACGGCGATTGGCACCGCCATCATTATCGCGTCTGGCGTCTATATCTGGCAGCGCGAACGGGTCCGGGCGTTATAGTCTTCCCGCGTGCCTCACATTTAAAAGACGGCGGGTGACGGACCCGGTCCGGCAGCGCTTTTTGGGCGAACTATTGCGAAAGTCTGGAACGCCCGGAAAATTGCCGTTTGAAGGCTTCGCAACACCAAAAAAAGGGCGCCGCAATCACGACGCCCTTTTTTTCATTTCTGATCGAAAAGCCTTAGCTTTTCAGGCCCACTGGCTGCTGTTGAGGCGCAGGGGCGGCTGGCTTAGGTGCTATGCCGCCTTTGGAATTCAGTGGGTCTTCTTGACGTTGCACCGAACCCTCGAAGTGAGCGCCCGATTCAATCGCAATCGTCTTGTGGATGATGTCACCTTCGACCCGTGCGGTCGATGTCAGGCGCACCTTAAGGCCCCGCACTTTGCCCACAACGCGGCCATTGACCACAACGTCGTCTGCAATGCACTCACCCTTAACAGTGGCCCCTTCGCCAACCGTCAGAAGATGCGCACGAATGTCGCCTTCGACGTTGCCTTCAATATTTACGTCACCAGTGGTCTTGATGTTACCAGTGATCTGAAGGTCGGCCGACAGCACGGATGCGGGCGGCTTTGCTTTGGGAGTTGTTGATACGGGATCGCTCATCTTGGGGGCCTCATCTTTTTTATCTGCCATGGCGGTCGGCTCATTGGCCGTGCCGGGTTCGTTTATTTTGCTTTTAGAAAACATCTCTCGCTGCCTTGATGTATTTCATTGGGTTGACGGCTTTCCCACCTATACGCACCTCATAGTGGAGATGGGTACCCGTTGACCGTCCGGTGTTCCCCATATCACCGATCCGTTCACCACGCGATACCCTTTGACCAACAGAAACGCGGATCTTTGACAAGTGTGCGTATCTCGTCTCATATCCGAAATCATGCTGTATCTTGATGAGGTTACCATATCCTGACTGTCGGCTGGCATGGACTACTACACCGTCCGCCGTTGCATGGATCGGAGTGCCCGTTGCGCCGGCCCAATCGTGGCCTTCATGCATCCGTCCCCAACGTGGCCCGAATCCGCTTGTGGACCGGTAATTGCCCTTGACGGGAAAACTGAACGGCAGCTTTTCGGCGGCAATCCGATAGAGATTCACCTGATCCAACTGCTTCAATACCTCGTTGGCCCGCTGCGTCAGCGGATCTTCGGGAATGTCGGTGTCGGTCTGAAAATGGATCGGCGTCAAAGGGCCGCCCTGACCGGAATAGCTGCGCCGGACCTGTTCGATGATGCTTTCGGTCGGCAAGCCCACGGCAGAAAACATCTCGTCAATCGGTTGAAGCGAGGTCGCCACGGCTTCTTCGATCTGCGTGAAAATGCGTTCGTTGCGTTCCGCTTCCAGCTTTTGGTCAAAGGCCACATCTTCCAGAAGCGTTTCGGCTTCTGTCATATAGCTTGTCATCGCGTCGCGTTCCTGAGCCAGATCGCCCAAAGCCGCGGTCACAAAGTCCAGCGTCGTTTCCAAGTCCTGAAGCGAAGCAACCTCGGGCTGGTCTGCCGTGCTTTCCTCCAGCTCTGCCAAAAGGGTTTCGGCCTTGGTTCGCGCGGTATCGCGCTCTTTCATGGTGTCGCGCAGGGTGGCTGCCAGGACGTCGATGCCGGTTTCCAATTCCCGCCGCCGGTCTTCCGAGGCCAAAAGCCGGGACTGCATCGCCGAGACTTCTGACAAGGCCACGGCAAACCGCGCCTGCGCGTCGCTGGCTTCGGTTGCGCGTTCGTTGCGTTCCACCGACAACTCGTTGAGACGTTTTTCGTAGACCGCCTGTTCGCGCAGCGCCTGCTCGCGCAGATCGCCGGCCCCCAAAGAGTGCATCACCAAAATGGCCGACGATACAATCGTCCAGCCCAACACAAGAGCGCTGCCAGTGATTCCCACGAACTGGGTGGTGGATGTCAGGCGGATAAACCGGGTTTCGGTGTCCGAACGAAGAAATAGCCGTTGCTCAGGCAGAGTGCGCTCAAGCCAGCCGTGAAATTTAGCGTGTAATCTTTGCAAAACGGGGGTCCCGTACCCAGAAAGTCCAACGAAGGCCCTGACCCGACCTAACGCGCAAATGTTAATGCCTGTCGACAGTGCGGGCAAGAGGACCTGTGTCGCAGTCTTCGGTCTGTGACGGTTGGGCAAAAAATCGCCTAAAATCAACCGGTTTCGGTCAAGGGCCAGTAAAAATCGGGGGGCAATCCGGCCTCGGCCCGCTTTTCTTCATTGAAGGGAGGCTTCAAGCCAGCCGGGAAGTATTGCCGCACCAGGCGGTGAAATTCTGGTTTTGGATCAATATTTTCGCGCCCGCACAAAAAGTGAAACCACTTCGATCCATAGGCGACATGACCCACTTCCTCGCCATAGATCACCTCCAAAGCTTCCACCGCCTGATCTGCCTTCGCCCGTTTGAAAATCTCGATCATGCCCGGCGTCACATCTAATCCGCGCGCCTCAAGAACCATAGGCACCACGGCCAACCGGCCCATCAGATCACCCACGGTATCTTCCGCCGCGCGCCACATGCCGGCATGGGCCGGCAATGCGCCGTAGTGACTGCCTAATGCTTCAAGACAATCGCACATCAAATTGAAATGCTTAGATTCCTCGTCCGCAGCTTTCACCCAGTCATCAAAGAATCCAGGCGGCATCGGCACATGTCCGAAGCGCGCGATCAAATCCCAATGCAGATCAACCGCGTTCAGTTCGATATGGGCCACCGCGTGCAACAAGGCGATCCGCCCTTCGGGCGAGCCGGGCTTGCGCTTTGGCACATCGCGCGGGTTGCGCAATTCCGGTGCATCAGGACGCGCGGGATACAAAGGCGGGGCTGCGCGACCCACTTTGATCGTCACGCCGGCATCGCGCGCGTCGAACCAATGCGCGGCCAAAGAGCGACTAAGCGCCGTTTTCGCACGACCATCCGCCGTCTGAAGCACCGAAACGGCCATTTCTGTCAGTGTGTCAGACACTTACCCTGATCTTCCTCTTGCTGAAAATACTTTCCGGGAGGTCTGGAGGGGGGAACCCCCTCCAGCGGATCGGCGGACCGCAGGCCCGACGAAATAAAAAATCAAAGCGCCCGCACCGCCTCAAGCACTGCATCCACATGCCCCGGCACCTTCACCTTGCGCCATGCCTCACGCACCACGCCGGTGCCATCAATCAAAAACGTTGCGCGTTCGATTCCCATCGACACGCGCCCGTACATCTTCTTTTCCACCCAAACTCCATACTCTTCACAGACCGAGCCGTCCGCATCTGACGCAAGAATCACACCCAATCCGTGCTTGGCGATGAACTTTTCATGTTTGGCGACCGTGTCCTTTGACACCCCAATCACCACGGCTCCCGCCGCCTCGAAGTCGCTCATGGCCGCTGTGAAATCCAAGCCTTCCGTGGTGCAACCCGGCGTGTCATCACGGGGGTAAAAATAGAGAACGACAGCCTTCGGGCGAAGTCCAGACAAGGTGATGTCGTCGCCGCCATCGCGCGGTAAGGTGAAATCAGGGGCTGGTGAGCCGATCAGGGACATAGAGCAAAGCCTCGCTTACGGAATTTATCGTTTTGTTTTAATGCCGGACAACGGATGATACATCCAACAGACAAGGAGAGCCATGTCCACCGACACCGACGAGACACCTAAAGCCGAGACGACCAAGGTCAAACGCAAACCCAAGTCCCGGGACAACCGGCGGCGGGGCCGGGCGGGGCTTGGCACGATCTTGACGTTGACGGTGGCCGGGTTGGTGTTCGTTGCCTTGTTTCTGTCAGTGTCCGGCCGGTCCGTTCCGGTGCCCGCCGTCTTGCAAAGCTCGATCGAAGACCGGGTGAACGCCCGGTTGGACGGTGCGCCGTTGTCCTTGGGTGGTATGCGCTTTGCCATTGGGCGTGACGGGGTGCCTCAGGTTTTGATGCAGAACATCCGTTTGTCCGATCCCGCAGGGGGCGGGGTGGCCTATCTGAACAGCCTTGGCGCCGAGTTGTCTTTGGATCGCCTGCTGCGCGGCGACATCGCAGCGTCTTCCCTGATCTTGGCAGGGGCGCAAATCACGATCCGCCGCACCCGCGATGGCACCTTCGCCTTTCGATCTGATCAATTGACCGAGACCGAGGCGGAAACTTTGCCTGAATTGCTGGAAACTCTGGATCAAATCCTGGCCACACCCGCTTTGGCAGCCTTGGAAGAAGTGCAGGGCGGCGGCATTGTGTTGACCTTAGAAGATGCCCGCTCGGGGCGTATCTGGCAGGCCACAAACGCAACGACGACGCTTCGCAAAACCAGCGAAGGCTTGTCAGTTTCGGTCGTCTCGGATGTGTTCAATGGCACGGACGAGGTGGCAGGGCTTCAGATGTCTTTGTCGCGCAATCGCGTTTCCGGCAATGTGTCGCTTGGAATGCAGGTGACCGATATGCTGGCTGCTGACATCGCCCTGCAAGCGCCCGTTGTGTCGTTTTTGTCGGTGCTGGACGCGCCCATGTCGGGCGCTGTGCGGGCCGAGTTGGACCAGACCGGACAATTGACCAGCTTTGCCGGAACATTAGACATTGTCGATGGCGCCTTGATGCCTGCCGAAGATGTTCCGCCAGTTCAGTTTGATGCAGCACAGCTATATTTTACCTTCGATCCCGCCTCGCAACGGATCGACTTTTCCCAACTGGCCTTCACAGGCGCCGACGGCGATCTGGTGGCCACCGGGCACACGTATCTAACCGATTTCGTCGGCCCGTGGCCCGGTGCATTCCTGACCCAATTGCAGGTCGAGCGATTGGCCTATGCAGGCGGCGATATGTTCCCGAACCCTGTCGAATTTGACGACATCCGCGCCGACTATCGCCTCAGGCTTGATCCCTTCACCGTCGATATCGGACAAGTGGTGATCGACAATCAGGGCACGCCGGTCACGGCCTCGGGCCGTGTTGAGGCGCGCGATGGTCAATGGCGTGCGTCTATTGATGCGCAAACCGATCAGATCGACGCGGATCGCGTCTTGGCGCTTTGGCCGCTGAAGGTGTCGCCGGTCACGCGAGGCTGGCTTAGCGAGAACCTGAAAACCGGCCGTGTCGTCAAACCCTCGGCCGCCATTCGTTATCAGTCCGGCGACACACCCGATCTTGCGCTTAGCTTCGCATTTGAAGACGGTGAAACCAGTTTTCTGAAAGCCTTGCCGCCCCTGACCAAAGTCTCTGGCCGCGCCAGCATGTTGGATCACGCCTTTGTCCTGTCGATAGACGAGGGCGGCGTGACCTCTGGCACAGGCGAGTGGATCGACGCCGGTGGCTCGGTTTTCCGCGTCGATGATGTGCGTCCGAAA
Source organism: uncultured Rhodobacterales bacterium (assembly GCA_964632495.1). Classification (GTDB taxonomy): domain Bacteria; phylum Pseudomonadota; class Alphaproteobacteria; order Rhodobacterales; family Rhodobacteraceae; genus CALKXV01. The sequence goes on along the minus strand of CAZWDS010000013.1, from coordinate 5,558 downwards.
CCGTCTTGGGGGACGATCGAGATTGCCGCCCAATCCAGCTTGCCCGCGATCCTGACAGTTTTGGACAATCCGCCCTTCCGCATCATGGAACGTGCCGGTCGCACCCCCGACATTGCCGCCGCCAATGCCGTGGCACGCGCAGTGGTCAAGCTGCCCTTGAAAGACGGCGTTCTGACCGAAGAGGTCACTTACGACGTAACGGCCCGGTTGAGCGACGTGCGCTCTGATCGTCTTGTGGACAACCGTGTGCTGACAGCCGAAGCTCTTGCTCTGAAGGCGGATCAGGACGGGATCGGGATTGATGGCAATGTGCGGCTTGACGGGGTGCCTTTAAGCGCACGCTGGCAGCAGGGCTTTGGCGACGGGGCGGACAACGGGCGGATCGAGGGCACAGTCGAATTGTCCGCAGACGCAATGACGGTCTTTGATGTCCCCTTGCCGCAAGGCTTGATCAGGGGGCAGGCCACTGCGCAATACGATCTGGCTTTGCCCCGCGAAGGGCCTGCCAGACTGACGCTGACCTCCAACCTGACCGGGGTGTCGATGGCACTGCCGCAGGTGAACTGGCAAAAAGCAGCCGCGTCGTCCGGCGAATTGGTGGCGCGGGCGACGCTTAGCGAGGTGCCGGTGGTCGAAGAACTGTCGATCTCGGCGCCGGGATTGCGTCTGGCGGGACGTTTGAATTTCAACGAAGCCGGATTCCAAAGTGCGACGTTCGACGACGTTCGGATCGACGATTGGCTGAACGCGGAACTGAGCCTCAAGCCCGGGCGGAACGGCACGGCGGTGGCCCTGACAGGCGGCACCTTCGATCTGCGTCGATTCGAAAGCGGCTCGGGATCGGGCGGGGGTGGCAATGACGGAAGTGGCGGTGCCATCGACATCGCGCTGGATCGGCTGATCGTATCGGATAGCATCACCCTGTCCCCAATCCGGGGACGCATGACGCCCAGCCGGTTTGGCCTATCGGGGGATTTCGAAGCCCGCGTCAACGGTGGCGCGCTCATCCGGGGCAACTTGTCGCCGGCCAATGGTGGCACAGCTGTCCGCATTCAGGCCGCCAATGCAGCGGCCGTGATCCGCGACGCGGGACTGACGCCAAATGCGCGCAATGGCACGTTGGATGTGGTTTTGACGCCGGTATCTGGTGCGCGCTCGGGCACCTATAACGGCCAATTCCTGATCGAATCCATGCGGTTGCGCAAAGCGCCCCTGATGGCGGGGCTGCTGGATGCGATCAGCGTGGTCGGCCTTCTGGATCAACTGGACGGCCCCGGCATCAACTTTTCCTCTATCGACGGACGCTTCCGCCTGACGCCCCGCCGGTTGCAAATTCTGGAAGCCGCCGCCGTTGGCCCGTCGATCGGAATCTCGGCCGATGGCATCTATGATTTTGTCAGCAAAGACCTGGACATGCGCGGCGTGATCTCTCCGGTCTATTTTCTGAACGGCATCGGGTCGATCTTTACGCGGCGGGGCGAGGGACTGTTTGGGTTCAACTATCGCGTCTCGGGTGCGGTCGAACGTCCGCGGATCGGCGTTAACCCTTTGTCAATCTTCACGCCCGGAATGTTCCGTCAGATCTTCCGTTCGGCGCCGCCTGAAGGTTAAAAGGCAAGGCATGAAACTTTCTGATTTCGATTTCGATCTGCCCGACGGGCTGATTGCCACGCGACCGGCGCAGCCCCGATCGTCGTCCCGTCTGCTGGTGGCCACACCGCGCAGTCTGATCGATGCCCACGCGATCCATCTGCCCGGATTTCTAAAGCGCGGCGACCGGCTGATCCTGAATGACACCAAGGTGATCCCGGCGCGTCTTAGCGGCCTTCGTCGCCGCACGGGCGAAGCAGGTGATACCGAAGCGCGCATCGAGGCGACCTTGCTGGAACCGCAGGCCGACGGCACCTGGGGCGCTTTGTTGAAACCCCTGAAAAAAGTCCGCGCTGGTGAAAAAATCGTCTTTTCACCCGACCTGTCCGCTGTGCTTGAAGGCCGCGTAGATGGCACCGCGTTCTTGCGCTTCAACCTTGTGGGCGATGACTTTGACGCCGCCTTGGCTGAAGCCGGTGCCATGCCCTTGCCGCCCTACATCGAAAGCCTGCGCAAGGCCGACGACAAAGACCGGATCGATTACCAAACCATCTGGGCCCGCCACACCGGAGCCGTTGCGGCCCCCACAGCCTCTTTGCATTTCGACGACGCGCTGATCGCGGCACTGGATTTGGCAGGGATCACGCGCAGTTTCGTCACGCTCCATGTGGGCGCAGGCACCTTTCTGCCGGTCAAAACCGACGACGTCAGCCAGCACAAGATGCACGCCGAACGCGGCGAGATCACCGAAGCCGCCGCCGCCGAGATCAATGCGACCCGCGCCGCAGGCGGGCGCATTGTGCCCGTTGGCACCACGGCGATGCGATTGCTGGAAACCGCCGCCCGACCCGACGGCACTATGCCTGCATGGTCCGGGGCGACGGATATTTTCATTACGCCCGGGTATACCTTCCGCGCCGCAGACGCCTTGATGACCAATTTCCATTTGCCGAAATCCACGCTGATGATGCTGGTCTCGGCTTTCCTTGGGTCCGACCGCATCCGTGATGTCTATGCTCACGCGATCCAAAACGACTATCGATTTTTCTCGTATGGCGACGCGTCGCTGTTGATGCCCGAGGACTGAATTCGACATCGGGTGGTCGCAGATAAGCATGGGCACCTGATCGGATTCCGATACTCGTGTTCCAAAGGAGAGTGCCATGTTCGAGGTCATTAAATCCGCCTGGGCGCTGATGGCAGGCATGTTCCTTTTGATGATTGGCAACGGGCTGCAAGGTTCGTTGATCGGTATCCGCGGCTCGATCGAAGAGTTTTCGACCACCGAGCTTTCGGTCATCACGTCCGCCTACTTTGTCGGCTTCCTGTTCGGATCACGCTTTGCGCCCGAAATGATCCGCCGCGTCGGCCATGTGCGGGTCTTCGCCGCTCTCGGCTCTTTCATCTCGGCGGTGCTGATCCTCTATCCCACGATCACCGAGCCTTGGGCCTGGATCCTGTTGCGCGTGATCTTCGGCTTTTCATTCTCAGGCGTCTACGTCACCGCCGAAAGCTGGATGAACAACACCTCGACCAATGAAAACCGAGGCAAGGCGCTGTCTTTATACATGATCGTTCAGATGAGCGGGATCGTCGCGTCCCAAGCCTTGCTGAACGTGGCGGATCCGGCAGGTTTTATTCTGTTCGTGATCCCGTCCGTACTGGTTTCCTTGTCCTTCGCACCAATCTTGTTGTCGGCCTCCCCCACGCCTGCGTTCGAGGCGACCAAAGCGATGAGCCTTAGGGAACTTTACAAATTCTCGCCCACAGGCATCGTGGGCATGTTCCTTTTGGGGCTGATCTTTTCGGCGCAGTTCGGCATGGCCTCGATCTATGGGGCCGAGGCGGGGTTGACCGTCGGGCAGATCGGTTTGTTCTTTTCGACCATCTTTGCAGGCGGCCTGCTGCTGCAATTTCCGTTTGGTTGGTTTTCCGACCGGATGGACCGACGCATCCTGATCCTTTTGGCAGGCGCGGGCGGCGCATTGGCGGGGTTGTTGGGCTGGGTGTCGGGGGGCAACTACACTGGCATTCTTGTGGCAGGCTTCCTGATGGGCGGCGTGTCGAACCCGCTTTATGCGCTCTTGATCGCCTATACCAACGACTACTTAGAGGTCGAAGACATGGCCGCCGCCTCGGGCGGGTTGATCTTTGTGAACGGTATGGGCGCGATTGCGGGACCGGTGATTACAGGCTGGATGATGACCACGATAGGCCCCGGCGGGTTCTGGGTTTTCCTGATGATCGCTATGCTGGGCATGGCGCTTTACGTGCTGTTCCGGATGACACAGCGCCAGTCGGTCTATGCAGAGGACGACGATTATGACGCGGTGGCTTATGCGCCTGTGATGGCGGGCTCGACAGCCGTCGCGGTGGAAGCGGCACAGGAATACTATGTCGAAAATGCCGAATCTGACGCGGAAGATGACGAAAACGCGCCATAAGTTCTTGATTGCCCCAAAAGAACTTGCCACGCTTTGATTCGATTGGGGTCGCGAACTGCGTACAGGCAAGGGTAAAGGTATGATAACGAACCCGGACGATGTCTTGGCCTTTTGGCTGGACGAAATTGGTCCCGAAGGTTGGTACACCGGTGGCGACGCGCTGGATCAGCGGATACGCGATCTTTACGCACAGGATTACGAAAAGGCCTGCGACGGCGCTTTGTCGCTTTGGCTGACCTATGCGTCCGGCACGCTGGCCTATATCATCCTGACCGATCAGTTTCCCCGCAACATGTTCCGAAACACAGCCAAGGCGTTTGCTTCGGATGCGATTTCGAAGGCGGCGGCGAAAGCAGCGATTTCCAAAGGCTGGGACACGCGCATCGACGGTTTGGCACGTCAGTTCTTCTATATGCCGCTGATGCATTCTGAAAACCTTGCAGATCAGGATCGCTGTGTGCGTCTGTTCAAAACCCGGATGCCCGAAAGTGAATTGAACCTGCTGCATGCCCGCGCGCACCGCGAAGTGATCCGCCGCTATGGCCGTTTCCCAACCCGCAACGCCGCCTTGGGGCGCACCAGTACGGTGGCCGAGCAACTCTTTTTGGACGAGGGCGGTTATGGTGCCATCGTCGAGGCTTTGAAAGCCAAAGCCCCTGCCTAAGCCCAGGTTGACCCAAGGGCAAAGCCGTGTTCAGGGCGCATATCGGCTATTCTTATGCGGCAACGTCGCGCGGGTGACTTTTGCTGTCCGATGTGTCAGATAGTTTAACGTCAAACAAAGTTGATCGAGGAAATACCATGGCCGCAAAATCGTTCGATGTCGTTGTGATCGGGGCAGGACCCGGCGGATATGTGGCAGCCATCCGGGCCAGCCAGTTGGGCCAGAAGGTTGCCATTGTCGAACGCGAACACATGGGCGGTATTTGCCTGAACTGGGGCTGTATCCCGACAAAGGCGATGCTGCGGTCTTCTGAAGTTTTCCACCTGATGCATCGCGCTAAAGAGTTCGGTTTGAAAGCAGACGGCATCGACTATGATCTGGACGCCGTCGTCGCCCGTTCGCGCGGGGTGGCCAAACAGTTGAATGGTGGCGTGGGCCACTTGATGAAAAAGAACAAGGTCGAGGTCTTTATGGGCGCGGCTTCCTTGCCCGCCAAAGGCAAAGTCTCGGTCAAGACCGACAAGGGCACCGAGGAGTTGACCGCCAAGTCGATCATCCTGGCCACCGGCGCGCGCGCCCGCGAATTGCCCGGGCTGGAAGCCGACGGCGATCGGGTCTGGACATACAAAGCCGCGCTGCAGCCGCCGCATATGCCAAAGAAATTGCTGGTCATCGGATCGGGCGCCATCGGTATCGAATTCGCCAGTTTCTACAACACCCTTGGCGCCGACACGACCGTCGTTGAAGTGATGGACCGCGTGTTGCCCGTGGAAGATGCCGAGATTTCGGCCTTCGCCAAAAAGGCCTTTGAAAAGCAGGGCATGAAGATCATGCAAAAGGCGATGGTCAAACAGTTGGAC
>CAZWDS010000012.1:48254-55586 GCA_964632495.1 uncultured Rhodobacterales bacterium | reverse complement strand
CTGAAACGCATCGCGGACAGCGAAGGCGCTGCAATCACCGAAGATGCTTTGGCCTTAATCACACGGGCTGCCGAAGGGTCCGCCCGGGATGCGACGTCACTGCTGGATCAAGCGATTTCCCACGGCGCGGGCGAAACCACGGCAGATCAGGTCCGGGCCATGCTGGGCCTTGCAGATCGCGGACGTGTTATGGACCTGTTCGAACTGATCATGACCGGTAACGCAGCAGGAGCCCTATCCGAACTTGGCGCACAATACGCCGACGGGGCCGACCCGATGGCGGTGCTGCGTGATATCGCCGAGATCACCCATTGGGTCAGCGTCATCCGCATCACACCAGAAGCCGCCGACGATCCAACGGTCTCGCCGGACGAACGCGCGCGCGGCCAAGCCTTGGCCGACAAGCTGCCAATGCCCGTACTGACGCGCATGTGGCAAATGGCTCTGAAGTCGCTGGACGAAGTGGGCAGTGCGCCCAATTCGATGATGGCTGCCGAAATGGCCGTGATCCGCATGACCCATGTGGCTGACTTGCCCACACCTGGTGATCTGGTCGCCAAACTGAAAGATACACCCCCGCCTGCCGCTCCCGCACCCGGGTCCGCGCCCTCGGCACGTGGCACCGGCGCCGAAGCCGTTGCGGCACGCGCTACCGAAATGCGCAATGCGCCGCCCTCTGGTGGCCCTCAGGCGGCTATCGCCACCGAACCCGACGCACTGACCCGCTTTCCAACCTTCAACCACGTGGTCGACCTGATCCGCGCCAACCGAGATATGAAGCTTTGCGTCGAAGTCGAAGACACACTCCGCCTCGTCTCGTATCAACCCGGCCGCATCGAATTCGAACCCGGTCCCAAAGCCCCCCGCGACCTTGCCCAAAGACTGGGCCAGCGCCTGCAAACCTGGACCGGCGTCAGATGGGCCGTCTCAGTGACAGCCGACGGCGGAGACCCTACGATCACCGAGGTCCGTACAGCAGAAACAAATGCCCTCAAATCCGCAGCTGAAGAAAACGACACCGTCTCTGCCATCCTTGCCGCCTTCCCCAAAGGTCAGATCGCCGAGCTGAAAACCCCCGAAAAACTCGCCGCCGAACTGGCCGAAACCGCCCTAAGCGAAGTCGAAGACGAATGGGATCCGTTCGAAGAAGACTAACCGAAGGGTCTTCATCTCTTTGACAAATACGCACGGGGGAGTGCGAGGGGGGCACCCCCTCGCATATCGCGACGCGCAGCGCGCGGCGCAAACCTCCTTGCCGCGCCGCGCCGACGCTCATATCTAGACAGGAACGCGAAAAAGGAGACGGACATGTTCAAGGGACTTGGCGCATTGGGCGACATGGGCAAGATGATGAAGGCCGCGCAGGAAATGCAAACCAAGATGGCCGAGTTGCAGGAAGAACTCAGCACAATGACCGTCGTGGGCGAAAGCGGTGCCGGGCTGGTCAAAGCCACTTCAACCGCCAAGGGCGAACTTACCGCACTGGATATCGATCCCACGATCTTCAACCCGGACGAAAAAGAAGTGGTCGAAGATCTGATCCTTGCGGCCATCAAAGACGCGCAATCGAAGGCCTCTGAAAAACATCAGGCCGAGATGGGCAAGCTGACCGAAGGCATGGGCCTGCCTGCCGATATGAAACTCCCTTTCTAACATTGGTGAAAACGGTCGCCGCCTTTTTGGCCTGCCTTTTGGCCACTGCACCTGCCGTCGCGCAGGATTGGGCGACGCGCGACCTGTGCCTGTCCGACCCCGTCCCGGTGACAGCCAAACTGGCCGCGCCGCATGATTTAGCCGTTTTGAGCGCCGAAGCCAGCCTGATCGCCAATCCCATCGGAAAGTTCTGGCGCATCACACATCCAAACGGCGCCGAGTCCCATCTTTGGGGAACAATGCACGTCGCCCATCCGGTTGTGCTGGACCTGCCGGACATTGCGAAAGACGCGATTGACGACGCGCGGGTTGTGGCGTTGGAGATAGACTTCACTTACCCGGATCGTGACGCCATCTACACGCGCTATGATCTACCCGGTCGCTACCGGGAAGGTGGCGATCCCTTCGCGCCTCAAGGCATGCTTGATCTAAGCTATCTCGGCTCCGACGCCGAAGGCTGGGTGCTGGACCGTCTTGATAGCATGGGGGCGGGCGAAGACGGATTGTTCGTGCTGACCTATGCCGGATTGGCCGAGCTTCTTTTGTCGGATCCTTGCGAAGATTTCACCACCGGCGTTATCCCGACCCAAGACAGCCTGATCCAAACCTATGCTCACATCGCCGGCGCGGCAGTGCGCGGGCTAGAGCCCCCCGGTGAATACGTGGCAGATTTGGCCAAGGATCCCGATACGGCAAAAGCCGTCATCGCGGTCTATGCCAGCTATCTTCAGCCTCCCGCCAACACAGAGGCCTATAACGCCTTCATCCAGCTCTACCGCGAAGGGCGTCTTGGACTGATGGCGGCATGGGATGCAGCGCATCTGCAATCGGTTTATCCCAACGAAGGCTTGAGTGCTCTGCAAAGAACCGACGCCTATCTGCTGGCTGCCCGCAATGATCGGTTCTTGTCGCGTATCGCGTCTGATCTTCAGACCGGCGATGTCTTTATGGCGGTCGGCGCGGCCCATCTGCCCGGTGAAACCGGTCTTGTGGAAGGCCTCCGCGCAGAAGGATACACCGTGACCCGCATCCCCCTTCCCGGAGAAGCGCCGTGAACCCGCCAACCGATCTGGATAATCTGATCGATCTGATGGCCAAGCTGCCCGGCCTTGGCCCCCGTTCGGCGCGACGCGCGGTGCTGCATCTGGTCAAAAAGCGCGCGCTGCAACTGATCCCATTGTCTGACGCTATTCAACGGGTGGCCGAAACCGCGCGGGAATGCCTGAACTGCGGCAACATCGGCACGTCCGATCTTTGCCCGATCTGCGACAGCCCGAAACGCGCCAACGGCGAATTGTGCATCGTCGAAGACGTGGCCGATCTTTGGGCCATGGAGCGCGCAGGCGTGTTCAAAGGGCGCTATCACGTCTTGGGCGGTACATTGTCTGCTCTGGATGCCGTCGGGCCAGACGAACTGCGCATCCCCAAATTGATCGACCGCGTTCAGACCGAAGAGATCACCGAAGTCATTCTGGCGCTCAATGCCACGGTCGACGGGCAAACCACGGCCCACTATATCGCCGACCAGTTGGAAGGCCGTGTGACGGTGTCGTCTCTGGCCCAGGGCGTGCCCATTGGCGGCGAATTGGACTATCTTGACGATGGCACCATCAGTGCCGCCCTGAAGGCGCGCAAATCGGTCTGAGAAAACAGACCGTTTCTCAAAAAGCGCGAAAATCCCCGAAAAACCAGCAAATATGAGCCGTTTTCGGATTTTTTCACCCCAATAAGACATTCTAATGACACATTAGTCTGATTAATTCATGGTTAATGAAGACGGCCAAAGCGCAAGTATGCGCCGAGACCAGTGTGTGTGAATACGAGTGTAAGTGATGCGTGTGTGTGACGCGTGTGTGAGTGAGTACGAGTGTGTGTAGGTACGAGTGTGTGAGTGAGTGACGAGTATCTATTCAAACCCGTTTCGAGTGTTGTTTCGACGTGGTTTGATGTTCTTACCGCCGTTTCGCCAATCGGTTCTGGCGAAACGGCGAATACCTGAATGGTAGGAAGCCGGGTCACAAAAAAGCCCCGGCACATCTGCCAGGGCTTCCATCCAATTCTGTGACGCGTCTTAGTCGTCTTCGGACTCGTCGCCACCTTCTGGCAGGTTAAAGAACGTATCCGCGTCGGGCACTTCTTCTTCCTTCTCTGGGGCGGGGTCTTCGCCAAGCGTAAAGGTTTCCAATCCAGAAATCGCTGTCGGGATTTTTGGCTCTGGATCGCCCCCAAGCGACTGCTCGGTCGACACCAACTTGCGGCGCTCTTCATCGGACATCACTTCGCCATCACGGGCCTTCTTGGCCGCCGCCTTTTGCACAACCGCATCCAGCTCGGATTGTTTGCACAGCCCAAGGGCAACCGGATCAATCGGCTGAATGTTCGAAATATTCCAGTGTGTGCGTTCGCGGATTGACTGAATGGTCGGCTTCGTTGTGCCAACCAGCTTCGAGATCTGTCCGTCGCTTAACTCGGGGTGGAATTTAACCAACCACAAAATCGACGCCGGACGGTCCTGACGTTTGGACAAGGGCGTATAGCGTGGCCCGCGACGTTTTTCTTCGCCCACGGCAGCCGCGTTGAACTTCAGCTTCATCTTGTGAAGCGGGTCTTTTTCCGCCGCGTCGATTTCTTCCTGCACCAACTGGTTGTTGGCAATCGGATCGAACCCTTTGACGCCGGTGGCCACATCGCCATCTGCGATACCCTGCACCTCAAGCTCATGCAGACCACAAAAATCAGCGATCTGCTTGAAGCTGATCGTTGTGTTGTCAACCAGCCATACGGCGGTGGCTTTGGCCATGATCGGTTTGTTCATCTGGCGAACTCCTGACAAATCTGTCCCGTGCCGGTAAATCGGCTGGTCCGTTTGGACCGTTTCCTCGATTTCGGGGAAGTGGTGGGTATATAGTCCCGTCAGGTTAAAGAGGGAAGAGCAAATGCGGTTTTTGATGGTTCTCTTGCTAAGCGCTGGTCTGGCCAAGGCCGAAAGCGACAAGGCGGGCGAGTTTGACTACTACGTCATGGCTTTGTCATGGTCGCCCACGTGGTGCGCTTTGGAAGGCGACCGGCGTGGATCACCACAATGCGAAGATGACGCGGATTTCGGCTGGGTGCTACATGGGCTATGGCCTCAGTTCGAACGCGGCTGGCCCAGCAATTGCCCTACGTCACACCGCAACCCCTCTCGGGCGGACACCCGTAACGAGGCTGATTTATATGGCTCTTCCGGCAGTGCGTGGCATCAGTGGAACAAACACGGGCGGTGTTCTGGCCTTGCGGCGGATGACTTCTATGCCTTGTCGCGCGAAGCTTACGGCCGCATCATGCGCCCTGCCCTTTTACGCAAACTAGAAGACCCGATCCGCCTGCCCGCCTCGGTCATCGAGCAGGCGTTTCTGGAGGCCAATCCCGGTCTAAACGCCGATCAAATTACGATCACCTGCAAAGCAGACCGCATCCAAGAAGCCCGCATCTGCCTGACCCGCGATCTTGAATTGCGCAGTTGCGGCAGCGATGTCTCGCGGGATTGCCGGATGTCGGACGCCCTATTGGATCCGATCAGGTAAGCAAAATCGCCACGATGCGGCTTAGATGCCGGGCACATCCCTTGGTGTCTTTGGAGCGGACATGCGACCCAGGATCGTGTTTTGCAGTTCCATCAGCGGTTTGGTCAGTGGATTTTGCTGCATCCGACCCTTCAGAGTTTCGATCTGCATCACGTTTTCAATGCGTCGATCGATGAAATCCGATGTTTTCCCATAGTCCGGGCTGTCATCCCCAAGCCAGTACAACACAACCGAGCCCCAGACCGCCGAAAGTGTTGCGCGCTTGGTGTACCAATTGCCATCTTCGGACGTATCCCCAAGGGCGGTCCAAATATGATCTGCCGTTTCCCACACCAACTTGGCCCCATCGGCCGCATGCATCGGCAGAGCAAAAAGCGTGGTCGCCCGGCGCACAGCTTCGCGGTCTGTCATGACGTCGATCCGAAATTTAAGTGCCGCCGCAACGCGCTCGCTGTACCGCATCCCGCTTAAATCAACGTTCTCCATGCGGGTCACCATCTCGCGGTCTCCCCGACGATGATAGGCCATGGCCAAATCCAAAGCACCACGCGGCGCCAGACCGCGCGCATCCGCCAAAGACAAACCAGCATCTTCAGCACCAGCGGCAAATGTTTCATCCGACCAGCCGTCGAAGGCGACATGGGCCAAAGCGGCATCCAAAAGTGCGTCAAGATTGGGGGTCTCAGTCATTCGAACTCTCCTAAGCCTAAACTAGACATGATGATTCACCGCTGTTATACGGCCCGCTCCTGCAAATAATGCGCAAATCTAACTTAGAAAGGTGGTGGAAACCACATGCAGGTCAGTGTTCGCGACAACAATGTCGATCAGGCGCTTCGTGCCCTGAAGAAAAAGCTGCAGCGTGAGGGTGTCTTCCGTGAATTGAAGCTTCGGCAACATTTCGAGAAGCCCTCTGAAAAGCGCGCGCGCGAAACCGCTGAATCTATTCGGCGTGCCCGCAAGCTTGCTCGCAAAAAGGCACAACGCGAAGGCATGCTCTAAGCACACCTTTGACACTGGGCGGCTTCGGTCGCCAAATGACAACCCCCGCGGCCAAGCCTCGGGGGTTTTGTTTTGGGACCGATCAAAGGGGCCTCACGCGAGGCATTTATTAAGGCTTCATTAAGGGTAAACAAAGGAAATCAATGCTTTATGGCAGAGATTCTGTTAAACGTTCTCCCGGGGGCGCTTGTTCTTTTCTTGAGTGGGAAATGGTATGGCGCAGGATACGAAAGCCGGTGCAAGCAAATCGGATGCCGCCGACAGCGCTGGCAGAAAAACCCGTGGTGATGGCGATCCGGTAACATCCGCGGACTTTAATGCAAGCGATGCAGCGGACTTTCAGGTCTCGTTGGCGACGGCAACGTCCATGGCGGGCCTCACCGCTTATGCATCACCTGTCCCCGAACTGTCCGCATATGTGTCGGACGATGCGATCTTGGCCGAAACCACCCTGCCCGCGCCGCTTCCGGATCAGATGTCCGGTACCACCCTGCATGCTAAGCTTCCGAACCACAAAGACGTTGAACCCGGCCTAGCGGATGCCGTGTCCCCTTCTTTGTCCGTGCCGCATAATTCCGCGGCGCCCGAACCTCACACGCCAGCAGCCACGATCGACCTCAACGCCCAAATCGCGACGTCGTCTTCCAAACACAGCTCAGTATCCGACGAATTGCCCGACACTCTCGTGACAAAGCAAATCGGGACAAGTCCTGCCCAGTCGGACGAGACCACAGAAGACGTAAAAGAGGTTTGGGCGCCCGAAGCGATCCTTTCAAGTTCGATGGCCGAAAACGCCGAAGCGGGCAGTCCCATCTTAAGCCTGCCGATCCTCGACCAATATGGTGCGCCTATTGCATACGAACTTGCGGATGCTTTGGGACACCCGGTAAGTGACAGCCCCTTCGCGATTGTGGACGGCGTTTTGGTCCTCTCCGATGGATCCGGGCTAGACTTTGAAAGTGATCCGCAACTCGACATCTTTGTCACGGCGACAAACGAGGGCGGCACCTCTGGGCCATGGCCAATCTCAGTGACGATCACGGACGTCGCGGAAGAGATCACGCTGGACGATGGCGGCGAGACCTTCACCGACACCGGCGTGGCCGAAACC
>CAZWDS010000012.1:9737-48154 GCA_964632495.1 uncultured Rhodobacterales bacterium | reverse complement strand
GCGACACTCTGATCGGTGGCGCGGGCGATGATACGATGTCTGGCGGCGCAGGGGCGGACACGATCTTGGGTCATGGCGGACATGATCACCTCGACGGTGGTTCTGACGACGATATGATACTGGGCGGCTCCGGGAACGACACGCTTCACGGCGGGATCGGTGACGATACAATCGACGGCGGAGACAACGCGGATACGGCCGTCTTTACAGGTGCTTGGTCGGATTATACGATCACCGAAACGGGTGGAATATATACCGTTGCAGACAACCGCCCGGACAGCCCCGACGGCACCGATACGCTCACCAACGTCGAGCTGTTCCACTTCGCAGACGGCTCTGTGGCCCCGGCCGACGCTCTGAACGGCGGGCCACGCGTCAACGCGACGAACGGAACCGTCACCGAGAATGACGCGGGCGCGGTGATTGGTGCGGTCAGCGGAACCGACCCCGACGCGGGCGATAGCGTCACGCTCTCAGTCGATGACGCGCGGTTCGAGATCGTGGACGACCAGCTGAAACTGAAAACCGGCGAAAGCCTGGATTACGAGGACGGCGCAACCGTCAACGTCACCGTCACGGCAACCGATCTTCATGGCGCGACGGACACCCAGGTGGTCACCGTCACCGTCGGGGACCTGGGCGAAACGATCACGCTGGACGATGGCGGCGAGACCTTCACCGACACCGGCGTGGCCGAAACCAGCATCACCGGCGGCAGCGGCGATGACGTGATCACGGCGCATGACGATGGTGGTCTGATCGACGGCGCGGCGGGCGGCGACACTCTGATCGGTGGCGCGGGCGATGATACGATGTCTGGCGGCGCAGGGGCTGATGTCTTGGATGGCGGTTCCGGCTACGACACGGCAATTTGGGACGGTGATCTTGCGGACTTTGACATCGCTTATGATGCCAACACGCAGACCTTCAAAATCTCGGACCAAAACACAAGCGATGATGACGAAGGCACGGACTTTGTGACCAACGTCGAAACCTTCAACTTTAACGGCACAACGCATACCGCCGCAGAGATGATCGCAGAAGCCGGCCGGCAGGCCAACGAAGCTCCAACCGATATTTCTTTCTCGGCTGTTGGCGATTTGAGGGGCGGCGCGAGCACCATTGAAGAAACTGTTGTGACAGGCGAGATTCAGGAAACCGGCACTTATACCACGGTTGACCACTGGGAGATCACGCACAACGGCGGCGATCTAACGATCGATGTTCTGACCAAAGGTACTGAGTACGAGGGTTTGGATTCGCGCGTTCGTCTGTTCCTCGACAATGGTGATGGCACATTCACACAGATTGCAGAAAACGACGACGGCGCAGCCGGCAGCGATGGAAGCACAAGTTCATATGACTCGCTGATCTCAGCGACGGACCTTTCTGCTGGCACCTATGTTCTGGCTATCGGCTCTTATCCGATGAGCGAAAGGCAAGCGATCCGGACAGACACAGATTACAGCCAAACCTCAGGCACGGGCGGTGCATACCAAATCACGTTTACCGGAAATGCAGCGGTCGAGGTTGCCGAAAACCCAACATACGGCGGTGCTTGGGGCGACCCAACAGATGTGGGCACCGTGGCCCGCACCACGCACGAGACCAGCGACTTTGAACGCGGCACGCCAGTTGCGCGTGTTTCATCCGTTCGCGATGCAAACGAAGGCGACACGCACAGCTACGCCCTGTCAAACGACGCGGACGGCACTTTCGCGATTGATGCAAACAGCGGCGCTATCAGCTTGACTGCAGACCCTCGGGACGAAGGGACATCCCAAGACACCATTACCGTTGTTGCCACCGACCAATACGGTGAAAGCCACAATGAAACTATAAGCCTCACGTTTGGCAACAACGCCGATAACAGCCTCTTAGGAACCGAGAACAACGATATTATCTATGGGTTTGACGGCGAAAACACGCTTCAGGGTGGCGCTGGTAACGATACGATTGTCGGGGGCGTTTCTGACAGTCTCGCTGTTGAGAGCATCGTCGCAGACAACGGAACGAATGTGCACGGCACGACAGGCCGCGACTTCTATTCCTGGACCGCAGAAACCGGTGAGTCTGCGACGATACGCTTCAACTACTCTCCTTCAAGCGCAAATGATGGCGATGGCGTCTTTGACTATGTCGTGGTCGAAACGACCGAAGGCGATACAAAACTGACCATCGGCGATTTCGACATTGGAGTGGATCAGGTCGTTTTGCAGGAAGCTTACGAAAGCATAAGTGTGTACGGCTTTAGCAATGGCGCTGTCTACGACGTCACTTACCGCAATGGAAACACGCAGACGTTCACCATTTACGGGGTCGATGGTGCCAGCGCGCCGGAAGACATATTCACAACCGTCATGCCGGATACAGAGTATTCCGGGGGGGACACAGCGGTCTATTCCGGCGACGCCTCGGATTTTGACGTGACCTACGATGCCGCAACCGGGGCGTTTGTGATCATCGATCAAAATACAAGGGACGGGCTTGATGAAGGCACCGACGTTGTTACAGGGGTGGAGACGTTTTCGTTCAACGGTGTAGAAATCTCTGCCAGCGATTTGATGGGAACGGACACAACACCCACCGAAAATCCCGACTTTGACACCGCCGAAAGGGATGCAACCCATGCCGGAGATTCCGGGAATAACGAGATCTGGGCCACAAGCAGTGACGATGTGATTTATGGCCTTGCCGGCAATGATACAGTCGGCGGTCAGGCAGGCGACGATGTTGTCTATGGCGGGTCCGGAAACGATCAACTGCATGGCAACGATGGCGCAGACACGTTGTACGGAGGCAGCGGTGATGACGTCGCATACGCGCATACAGGCAACGACGTCGTGTACGGCGACGGTGGAAACGATACGCTGCACGGGATAGAAGGCGAAGATACGGTTTTCGGCGGCTCGGGCGAAGACCTGATCTACGGCGGCGATGATGCCGACCAGCTTTTCGGCAATGCGGACACCGACAAAATACACGGTGAAGCCGGTAACGATACGATTGTCGGGGGCACAGGTGCCGATGTCCTGCACGGAGGGCGGGATGACGACCCTATCTCAGGCGGATCGGGCAACGACAGTTTGGTTGGGGACAGTGGGAACGACACTTTCTCGTACGCCGCGCTAGGGGGTGCGGATACGATCAACGGTGGCTCGGGATGGACCGATGTGATCGAATTGGCGGGCTTCGGCGGGAACGTGACCATTGAGGACTCGACTGTTGAAGGGTACGGTTGGACCCTTGTTCTCGATCAAGACTATACCGCAACGGCTGAAACCCTGAACTCTCTTGACCTCGGCTCAGACGCGAGCGGCGTTATTACCTTCGACGATGGAGGCACTATCGACTTTACAGGGATCGACAAAATCAACTTTTAGTAAAAAATTACGCAGCATCGCGACGTGAAAACTCCTATTCCACGAACATTTAACTCTATTTTCGTGGTCGCCACTTAGACCTAACCCAACGTGGCTTTGGGAACTGACGTGCAGGCTGACGCTATTCTCTCTTCTTGCAGACGGACGCCGTCCGTCATCCTTGCGTCGTTTGGCGCGAATCTGCTGTCGCTCGCCATCCCGATGGCCATGATCCACATCTATGACCGGGTGATCCCGCACGAAGGCGTGGAAACATTGATTGTGCTTGGTTTTGTTATCTTCGGCGCATTGTTGGCTGAAGTCGCGCTTCGAAGTGCGCGCCGCTATATTCTTGAACGCGCTGGCGAACGTTTTGAGGCGGCGGCCTATCCTGCCGCCATCAGATCAATTCTGTTGGCCGACCCCGCAGTGCTTGGCCGGTTCAGCCAAGGAGAGTTGTATCGCGGACTTACCGGCATTGACCGTTTGCGCGCGATGCACTCGGGCGAAATCTCCATGGCATTGCTGGACCTGCCGTTCGCTTTCTTGTTTCTTGGCGTGATTTCCCTGATATCGCCCCAAGCAGGGTTGACGATTTTCATGGTGCTGGCCCTGTCCTTTCTGGCCTTACGCCTCGCACGCCGACGCGTGCTGGCCCTGCAAATCAAACGAAAAGAAAGCGAAGCGCGCAGGCACAGCTTTCTGACGGAAACACTCCGCGGCCTTGATGTGGTCAAAAGCATGAGCATCGAAGACTTCATGCAGCGCCGTTACGAACGCTTGCTGTCAGGTTCGGCGGACATCAGCGCCGAAACCGCCAAGTCGGTGCAGATGGCACAAGGGTTCACCGCTGCGGTTGGCACGCTGTCCCCCCTTTTGATGGGGTCGATCGGCGCGCTTATGGTGATCCGCGGGGACATGTCGGTCGGCGGGCTGGCAGCGGTGATTTTGCTGACCAGCCGGATTATTCAACCCATCCTGCGGGTCGAAGCCTTTCTTGCCGGGGTTCAAAACACCCAGATGGATCGGGAAGAACTGGAAGACATACTGACCACGCCCCCCCTGCCCTCTGGCAGTTGGACCTTGAAGGGCATCGACGAACTGTCGATTGAAAACGCCTCGACCGAGATCAGCGAAGCTTGTCCCATAGGCTTTTCCAATGTCACCCTGACTTTGAAGCGGGGCGACTGTCTTGCGCTCAAGGGGCCGGACACCCAGACCAAAACCGCTTTTCTGAAATTGTTGGCGGGCGAGTTGGCGCTGTCATCCGGCGATATCAAAGTGAATGGGCAGTCCCTGTTCAACTTTGCGCCAAACGGACGGCGCAAACTTATTCGAACATTCGGTCGCACCAATGCGTTGATCGCGGGAACCTTGCTCGAAAACATGACCGTCTTTAACCCCCGTCGGTATCGCGACCGCGCAATTGTTTTGGCCCAAAAGCTTGGCATCGAATCCAGCATTTCACAAAGTCCCGATGGTTTTGAAATGACCGTCGGCGCCGACGCAACGGCGCAATTGCCAAAGTCCTTGGCCGACGCGGTGTTGATTGTGGGTGGATTGGTCACAGACCCAGACGTGATCTTATTTGACGAGGCAAACGCATCGCTGGACCGCGACATCGACAGTGCGTTGCTGGCCTTGCTAGACGCCAGTAAATCTGGCCGGATCACGGTCTTGGTGTCGAACCGTCCCTCATTTCTGAGAACCGCCAGCCGGTCGCTGGACGTCACACCTTATCTTACGGCCCACCCTGAACGCGCCTCGTTAGGTGAGACATGACCCAGAGCGCATCCTCAAAGCGTGACGACGCGCTTGATTCAGTCGAAGATTACAACATTGCTGTCGAGCGGATGTTTGAATTGGACGTCCTATCTGACAGTCTAGTCTCGGGGCGGCTGTGCGGACAAAAAGTCGACCCGACGATGGTCGAATTGATGCTGGTCCTGCTGGAGCGGCTTCATTGGGTCCCTCAAACGCGCCAACTGGCCAGCGCGCTTCCCCATTTCCCCGCAATGTTTGGGTTGGCCGAGTTGCGCGAAACTTTCAGCAACCTCGGCTATTCCAGCACTGATCAATGGCGACCCGGCGCCCAACTGGCCGATTGCCCGCCGGAAACGCTTGTTTGTGATACGAAAGGCGAACTTTGGCTGATCCGGCCCGAAGGGCGGCGCATCTATCTTGTGCAACCTTCGGCCGATCAGGAAACAAAACGCCGTGTCCGCAGCACCGGGTCGTATCGCTGTGTTCAATTCGAACGACCCGGTTCAGCGCATGACAGATTTCTAAACAGCCGCGCCGCTCCAAGCTGGACCGGCGATACCTTCGCCCGCTTCGCGCCCGAACTTCGTTTACTGGTTCTGTTGACCCTTTGTTCTGGCGTTACAGCGATCCTGATCGCGTTCGGCATCACCAAAATTTTTGACACCGTGATCCCCACCCGAAACACCGCGACACTGGCGGGCATTATCCTTGGTCTTGGATTGATCTTTGCTACCGATTTCGCACTGCGGCGCATCCGTGCCGGTATCGTAGGGCGCGTGTCTGGCCGGATGGAGTATATTCTGGGCGGCGCGCTTTTGGGGAAACTTCTGCGCCTGCCAAGCACGATGTTTTCTGGCGTCGCGATGAGCGATCAGATGGCGCGCCTGCGCCAATTCGAAACCATCCGCGATCTCTTTGGCGGCCCCGTCGTTCTGATGCTGCTTGAGTACCCTTTGATCATCCTCATGCTTATGACCATTGCGCTTATGGCCTGGCAGCTTGCCTTGATTTTGGCCGGCCTAATTGTCGTGTTCCTGACCATCGGCATCATGATTGCCCCAGCGGTCCGACGTGCAAGCCGAATGCAAGGGGTGGCGCAAAGCCGACTAAACAAAACGCTTCTGGAAATCTTGGCGCATCGCCACCAGATCGGACGCGAAGGATTGACCGACCACTGGGTTGTGCAAACCGAACAGAGACTGCGCGATGTGACATGTGCCCGACGCAAGCTGAGCGGGGTGATGCGCTGGCTGGATGGTCTTGCCCACGCCAGCCTGCCATTGTCCGCGGCTTGTGTCATCGGGGTAGGTGCGGTGCTCGCCATGCAAGGGTCCATAACCTCCGGCCAACTTGTGGCTTCGACAATTTTGACGTGGCGGCTTTTTGCACCGGTTCAGCAAACCCTGGCACTCCTTCCAAAACTTCAGGACGTGGCGGGCCTGTTTAATCAGATTGACACCTTGATGAAGCTACCAGAAGAGGCCAGTGGCGAATCCAGCGGAACTGGCGCGGCAAGCCGCGGGCAGATCGAAACCCAAGGCATTGTCCTACGCCATCCCAAATCAATCGCGCCGACGTTGATGGGGGTCCAGCTTGAAATCCCCCACGGTGCCTTGGTCGCGCTCACTGGTCGGTCCGGATCGGGCAAAACCACTTTGCTGCGCGTTATGGCAGGCCAATTGGCACCACAAGCTGGCACGGTTTTGTTGAACAACTTGAATCTTGGCCAATTGTCTCGCGAATTCCGAGCTCGCAGCATCGCCTATATCTCTCAGAATCCATTGTATTTCTTTGGGTCGGTTGCACAGAATTTGCGCTTTGCCGACCCCGCCGCTGATGACGCCCGACTGTTGGATGTGCTGGACGAAGTTGGCCTGTCCACTTGGTTGGCACACCTGCCCGATGGATTGAACACCCGCATCGATCCTTTGGTGGATTCCGGCATTCTTACGACCAGCGTGCGCAGTTGCATCGCAGTGGCACAGGCCCTTTTAACCCATCCCGCCGTCCTTCTTCTTGACGAACCCGCAGGTGGCATGGACCCCGATCTTGAGGCGCATTTGATGCGCGCCTTGGAGAACCGACGCGGAGAGATGACCTGTGTCATCGTCACGCATCGGCCCAGCCTTATGCGCCGCACCCAATCCGTCATCTTTTTGAACGCAGGGACGGCCATTATGCGTGACACAGCCGATTTGGAAAAGGCAGCCTCATGACTTGGCGAACAGACCGAAAAATCCGCGCCGAGCGGCGCAAGAATCTTCAGCAGCATGGCGACCTAAGCGCCAGTGCGTCTTTGCCCGAAGCCCATGACACCCGCTATGCGCGCCGTTTGATCTATACTGTTTTGGCAACCGCGCTTGCGATCTTGTTTTGGGCTGGGAACACACCGGTCAATGAAATCACTTCTGGACACGGCACAGTCCAGACCCGCACTTTGGCCGAACGCGTCGAACACCCGGACGGTGGAATCGTTGCCGACATTCACGTTGAAAAAGGCCAGCGCGTGATCTCAGGCACGCCTCTTTTGCGGTTTGACACCGGTGCATTAGAACGCGAACTTGGCAAGCTTCGTGCGTCTCAAACCTCATTGATTGCTGATCGGGATCGCATTTCTTTTTTGCTGGAAAAGAAAGGGGCGGTGCCAGAATTTCAAACGCTGGACGAACTTGCACCCAATCAGCTTTTGTTCTGGGCCGAACAATCCTATCTGGATGCGCAACTGGACGTCATTGCGTCAAGACAACAGGCCATCGATACCGTGATTGGAGTGCTTCAGGCGCGGGCAGCCAATCTGACTGAAGAAGCAAATTTGCTTAGGGCGCGCGTCGAACGCAGCCGAAAAGGGCAAAGCTCTGGTGCCTTGGCGCGCAATTCGGTCGAGCAGATCGAGCGTGAATACTTACAACTCGAACGCGCCCGTCTTGAACTTCAAGGCGACATCGCCGCCCAACGTAATGCGCAGGATGCAAACGATTTGCAATGGGCAGAGCTTTTGGCGAAACGACAACACGAAGCCGCGCTCAGACGCGCCGAGGTCGAAGAAAAGATCGTCAGCGTCGCCCTGTCCATCGCAGAAATCGAAACGCGGATCGCGCGTGCCCAAGTCGTGGCGACCGTCTCCGGTACCATCATGGAATTGGCCGTTTCAAATCCACAAGAAGTCGTCGGCCCCGGCGACCTGATCGTCCAGATCATTCCCGACGGCAGCGCCATTCAGGCCGAGGTTGAAATTTCGGCCGATCAGATCGGCAATGTGGACGTAGGGATGACCGCTCGACTGAAGGTGCTGTCATATGACTTTACCCGGTTCGGCGAAATTCTGGGCAATGTGGCCGCTATTTCGCCCTCAAGCTTTGAAACCGAAACGGGCCAAACCATGTTCAGCGTCACGATTGCTTTGCCAAACGATGGTGAAAACGTCGCGTTAACCGGCCGCACTGTGCGACCCGGCATGACCGTGACCGCCGATATTCTGACCGACAGTAAGAAGATCCTGACCTATCTTCTGAAACCGCTGCGTGTGTTGGGCGACCGCGCTTTTTCCGAGGCATAACGACTAAGGCTCGGCGCCTCTGGCAAAACCGCCGCTGCACACGTAAACCCTTTGTCGGAACAAAGGATGTTACGATGAAATCACGCCTGACATGGACCGGAGACCGCACCTTTTTGGGGCAAACCGAAAGCGGGCACTCCATCGCCATCGGCACGGCACACGGCGATGCGCCCAAGCCGGGGCCATCAGCCATGGAGTTGATCCTGATGGGCGCGGGAAGCTGCTCGGCTTGGGATGTGGTTTCGATTCTCGAAAAAGGACGGCAATCCGTTGATGACGTAAGTGTCGAACTGGATGCCGACCGTGCAGAAGAGCCCCCGAAGGTGTTCACCCGCATCCACCTGCGCTTCATCGTAAAGGGCCGCGATCTTGATCCAACCAGGGTTGCCCGCGCCATTGATCTGTCGGTCGAAAAATACTGCTCGGCCACGGCCATGCTGGAAAAGACGGCAAAAGTCACCCATGACTTCGAAGTGATCGACACCGCCTAGACCGGCAGCGCCGTCGTTTGCCGCACGATCCGAAGCGCGAAGGAAGAATGCATCTGCGCCACCCCCGGCAACCGCGCCAGTTTTGCCCGGTGAATGCGCGCAAAGTCTTCCGTGTCCTCGGCCACGACCTTCAAAAGGTAATCCGCCGACCCCGCCATCAGATGGCACTCTAAAACATCCGGTATCCGGGCCACCGCGCGCTCAAAGGCGTCTAAAACCTCATCCGCCTGTCCCGACAACGTTATCTCGACAAAAACCACCGTGGGTCGCCCCAATTTTCGCGGGTCCAACAAGGCCACGTAATCGCGGATGATCCCTGCTTCTTCCAAACGCTGAACACGTCGATGACAGGCAGAGGCCGACAAGTTGATCTCTTCGGCCAGTTCGGCGTTGGAAATCCGCCCGCGCCTCTGCAGGACCGAGAGTATTCGGGCATCTGTCGCGTCTAGCTGCGGCATCGCACACACTTTCTTATCAAAATTCATACTTCTTCGAATAGTCTGCGGAATTTCAGCGTATCTGTCACAAATTTCGTCAAAATATTCCCACTTTTCCATGCAAAACTTATGGGAAGAGGAGGATAAGACATGAAAATAGGATGCCCAACCGAGATCAAGCCCCAGGAATTCCGCGTCGGCATGACCCCAAGCACGACTGGCGAAGCTGTGCGCCACGGACATGGGGTGGTGATTCAAAGCGGCGCGGGCATCGGCGCAGGCTTCTCGGATCAGGACTATGCGGATCAAGGGGCCGACATCGCGGAAACAGCGGCAGAGATCTTTGCCGCCGCCGACATGATCGTGAAGGTTAAAGAGCCGCAACCAGACGAACGTAAAATGCTGCGTGATGGACAGGTGCTGTTTACTTACCTGCATCTGGCGCCCGATCCCGACCAAACCCGCGATCTGATAGCCAGCGGTGCCACCTGCATCGCTTATGAAACTGTAACGGATCAGGCCGGCGGCCTGCCGCTTTTGGCTCCGATGTCTGAAGTGGCGGGGCGACTTGCGCCACAGGTCGGGGCATGGACGCTGCAAAAAGCGAACGGCGGACGCGGCGTCCTGTTGGGCGGTGTTCCCGGCGTTGGCCCTGCAAAGGTTGTCATCATCGGTGGCGGCGTTGTGGGAACACATGCCGCGAGAGTTGCCGCAGGAATGGGCGCGGATGTGACCGTGCTGGATCGATCCCTGCCCCGCCTGCGCTATCTGGATGACGTTTTCTCGCGCGACTTTCGCAACCGATATGCCAGTGCAGCCGCCACTGCGGAACTGGTCGCCGAAGCCGACATGGTGGTCGGGGCTGTGCTGATCCCCGGGGCTGCCGCACCCAAGCTGGTCACACGTGCGCAATTGTCCTCGATGAAACCCGGCGCCGCCATCGTCGACGTTGCCATCGACCAGGGCGGGTGTTTTGAAACATCCAAAGCAACCACCCACGAAGATCCGATCTACGATGTTGATGGCATCATGCACTATTGTGTGGCCAATATGCCGGGTGCCGTCGCCAGAACCTCAACCATCGCACTGACGAACGCGACCATGCCCTACCTTTTGGCACTGGCCGACAAAGGTTGGGCTCAGGCCTGCGCCGACGATCCGCATTTGCTGGAGGGTTTGAACGTGCACGCGGGCAAGCTGACCTACTATGCGGTTGGCAAAGCCCTTGGAATTGATGTGATCTCGCCCCAGCTTGCTCTTAAACTATAACGACAAAGGCCCGCCGATTGGCGGGCCTTTTCAATTAGATTGGCGATCCTTAGCGCGCTTTCAGCGCATCCCGGATTTCCGTAAGAAGATCTTCCTGAGACGGGCCTGCTGGCTCTTCCTCAACTTCTTCTGCTTTCTTCACTTTGTTCACCGCTTTGACCAGCATGAAGACAACCCATGCAATGATCAGGAAGTTGATCAACGCCATGATGAAGTTACCGTAGGCAAAGATCGCCCCGTCTTCGCCATCGCTCAACCGGATGCCCATGGTCGAAAAGTCGATTCCGCCCATAAATAGGCTGATGATCGGATTGATCAGGTCTTCGACCAACGACGTGACAATCGCCGTGAATGCGGCACCGATGATGATACCAACGGCCATGTCCATGACATTACCCTTGGCAATGAAATCTTTGAATTCGCTCAACACTGTGTTTTCCCTCTCCAGACTTGGCGCGCGGAAAACTTATCCCGCGCGAAACACGATATCACATCCCTTCCCGCGATTTGCAACTCAATTGGCATTTTTACGAAGCCCGGGGAAATTCTGGCCCAAAAAATTCAGAACGGCAGTTTTTTCAATCAAAGGTTGTGCTGTGTGGCGGAAAACCCGCCACCAACTCAGCCCTAGGGCAAGGTCCCGGTCTGCACATAGCGTAAAATCTGTGCGACTTGGATGGGCTCATGCGCCACAGCAAGGGCCGCCGCATGCACTTCCTTGAGAGGGTGGCCATGTTCGGGCGGGTTCAAAACGATCAGCGATTTTCCCAAGGCCGCCGCATATCCCGCATCAAACGCAGCATTCCACTGCTTGTACTCGGTTCCAAAGCGCACAACCACGACGTCGGCATTTTCAATCGCATGTCGGGTGCGAATGGCATTCACTTGTGCGCCCTTGTGATCATGCCAAAACTTGTTTTCCTCGGCGCCAAGTATTTTGACGCCACAATCGTCCGACGCCGGATGATCCGTCACCGGAGCCGAGAAGGTTACATCCAGCCCTTGGGCCGCCTCAATCACCTGCTCTCGCCAATCCGTATGAATCTCACCGGACAGATATACACTTAACGCCATCGCCAATCTCCCTTTTCGATATTGAAACTAGCAGTACCGGCTGGGGGGGCAACCGACTTGGTATTTTTAAGTGCGTGCACAGGCGCACCCCACTCACCGCACAGAAGAACCCCTTTCAATTTCGCACAATGGATTTATGTCCTTAATCAACGCAAAAGAATTCCCAAGGACATCATATGACCGATATTTCCAACCACCCGATTGCCAAACGCTGGCCCGCGACGCGCCCTGATGTGATCCAGCTTTACTCTTTCCCGACGCCAAATGGAGTCAAAGTGTCGATTGCACTGGAAGAGATGGGCTTGGACTATGAACCGCACTTGGTCACGCTTTCCGACGCCGATGTGAAAAGCCCGGAATTTCTGTCCCTGAACCCTAACAATAAAATTCCCGCGCTGATCGATCCGAACGGCCCTGATGGTACACCCGTCGAGCTTTGGGAATCCGGTGCAATCCTGATCTACTTGGCAGAAAAGACGGGAAAGCTCTTGCCCGAAGGAGCCGCGAAGTACGACGCAATCAAATGGCTGATGTTCCAGATGGGCGGGCTTGGGCCGATGTTTGGCCAGCTTGGGTTCTTCGTGAAATTCGCCGGCTCGGAAATCGAAGACCCGCGTCCCCGCGAACGCTATGTCACCGAGGCCAAGCGCCTTTTGAACGTGGTCGAAACCACACTTGAAGGGCGCGACTGGATTGCTGGCGAGTATTCAATCGCCGATCTGGCCATTGCCCCGTGGCTGCGCGCCTTGGATTTTTATCAGACCAAAGAACTGGTGGGCTGGAACGATCTAAAGAACGCCCCCGCTTATCTGGACCGGTTTTTGGACCGTCCCGCCGTACAGCGTGGGCTGAACATTCCGCCCCGCCCCGTATAAAGCGACACGCGCGGCCCCGATCAAGGGGCCGCAAAACATCGTGTCACGCCAAACAGGGGTTAGCCGCGCAGAGTTCCGCCGGTGGCTTTGCTGACTTTGGCCACGATGGATGCACCGACCGCGTCGATTTCCTCGTCGGTCAGCGTCTTGTCCCGGGGCTGCATCCGCACCGTGATCGCAAGGGATTTCTTGCCCTCACCAAGACTGCCGCCGATGAATTCGTCAAAGACGCGCACGTCTTCGATCAACGCTTTGTCTGCCCCCAAAGCCGCGTTCACCACCTGAACCGCCTCGACATCCGCGTCCAGAACGAAAGCAAAGTCGCGCTCAACCGCTTGCAAATCGCTGATTGCCAAAGCCGCCCGCGCCGTGGTCTTGGCACGCGGTTCCGGCACCGCCGACAAATGCACAGCAAAGGCCACCGCCGGGCCTTTGACATCCAGTTCTTTCAGAACCTTCGGGTGCAACTCGCCAAAAGCCGCCAAGGTGATCTTAGGGCCCAAAGTGATCTTCGCTGACCGCCCGGGATGCCACCACCCTTTGGTTCCCCGCGCGAATTGCGTCCGCGCCGGAGCACCCAAGGCGGCCAAGACAGCTTCGGCATCCGCACGGGCATCGAAAACATCGACATTCCTTCGCGCACCATGCGGGTCTTTCGGACCTGTGGCGCCAACACGCAAACCGGTGATCATGATCTCGTGCTCGTCTGGCTCGCCACCATGGAACACCGCGCCCACTTCAAACAATGATACTTCGGCAAACCCACGCGCCTGATTGCGCGCGGCGGCTTGCAACAACCCCGGCAGCAAAGAGGGGCGCATATGGGTCATCTCGGACGAAATCGGATTGGCCACACGCCGTGCCTCATCCGCCCCGCCAAACAAGCCCGCCGCCTGTTCGTCAATGAAGCTGTAGGTCACGCATTCGTTGTACCCCAAGGCCGCCGCGGTGCGCCGAGACGCCTGTTCGCGCTTTTGCAAGGCTGTCAAAATCGGCTTCGGCACCCCCGGCAACGCACGCGCCATGGGCTTCGGCTCCAGTTTGGTGAGGGACGCAATTCGCGCCACTTCTTCCACCAAATCCGCCTCGCCTTTCACGTCCCCGCGCCAGGTTGGTGGCGTTGCCATGTCACCATCCAGCGTGAAGCCAAGCGCTTCCAGCGTCGCGCGTTGCGTGTCGGCGGGAATGTCCATGCCCACCAAAGACGAACACCGCGCCGTATCCAATCGGTACGCGCGCGTCACATCGGGGCAAGCGCCCGCTTCGACCACTTCGGAGGCTTCACCGCCGCACAACTCAAGGATCATCGCTGTGGCCAATTCCAACCCGGGCCGTGTGAAGGCCGGGTCAACGCCGCGTTCAAACCGATACTTCGCGTCCGAGTTGATTTTAAGTTTGCGCCCCGTATGCGCAATCGTCACCGGATCCCAATAGGCGCTTTCGACGAAGACATTCACCGTGCTTTCAGTGACACCGCTTTCAGCGCCACCCATGACACCCGCGATGCTTTCCGGCCCCCGGTCATCCGAGATCGCCATCATGCCGTCCTGAAAGGCATAGGTCTTGTCATCCAAAGCCACGATCTCTTCGCCGCCCTTGGTCCGATGCACCCGTAAATCCCCTTGCACGATGTCCGCATCGAACACGTGCAAAGGCCGGTTTCGGTCGAACGTGAAAAAGTTGGTGATGTCGACCAGCGCAGAAATCGGGCGCAACCCGATGGCCTTCAACCGCGCCTGCAACCATTCAGGTGAAGGTCCATTCTTCACACCGCGGATCACGCGTCCCGTGAAATAGGGCGCACTGTCCAGCGTATCGTCGTCAATGCTGACGTTGATCGGGCAGGGGAAACCGCCCGGCACTGGCTGAACCGACTTTTCAATCAGAGTGCCAAGTCCCCGCGCCGCTAGATCACGCGCGATGCCCTCAACCCCAAGCGCATCCTGCCGGTTTGGCGTAATGGCAATCTCGATCACAGGATCAACTTTGGCCGGATCGTTCGTTGCCAGCCAATCAGCAAAACTTTCGCCCACGTCACCCGACGGCAGTTCGATGATGCCGTCGTGTTCGTCCGACAGCTCCAACTCGCGCTCGGATGCCATCATACCGTGGCTTTCGACACCGCGAATTTTACCCACACTTAGCGTCACATCAATGCCGGGCACATAATCGCCGGGCTTGCAGACAACCACCGTGATGCCTGCCCGCGCATTGGGCGCACCGCAAATGATCTGCTTCTGGCCTTCGTCGGTATCCACCATGCAGACGCGCAAACGGTCGGCATCAGGGTGCTGCTCGGCGCTGGCGACCTTGCCAAGCGTAAAGCCCTTCAGCTTATCCAGCGGGTTCGCAACCTCTTCAACTTCAAGGCCAAGATCGGTCAGCGTGTCCGTGATCTGATCGACCGAAGCGTCGGTTTCCAGATGTTCTTTCAGCCAGGACAGGGTGAATTTCATGTTTCCGCTCCTTGGCGACAATCAAGGGTTTCCATAGCAAAATTCCGCTCATTCCAGAAACGATGACCAAATTTCGCCACAATTGAACGGTCTTTATGCCTCAAACGACGCAAGAAAAGGGCCTCACAATGGAGCCAAATACCGAAGCTTTGCGGCTGTCCGCTATGATCGCGCTGTTCGTAGGTGCGTTCATTCTCACCTTGTCGATCGACAACTTTCATCAGCAAAAACTGCCGACACAGATAGGCGAAGCGGATTGCACGTGGTGGCGTACGAACTTCGGTGGCTGCGGCACAGCAACCAGCTCGCTCAGCGCGTTGACCAAGCCGCCCAGCAGAGCGTCTTTCAATATGTGATCGGCGCTCAGATCGCCTTAAGGTCTTAGCACGCATCACAATCCCCCATGCAGCGTCGGCACGTTCAGGCTGGAAAAGCCATAGTGCCTCAGCCAGCGTAGATCGCTGTCAAAGAACGCGCGCAGGTCGGGGATGCCGTATTTCAGCATCGCCATCCGATCGATCCCCATCCCAAATGCAAAGCCCTGCCATTGGCTAGGGTCAATGCCGCCAGCTTCCAGCACCTTGGGATGCACCATGCCGCTGCCCAGAACCTCAAGCCAGCCGGAGCCTTCGCCCACTTTCACTGTGCCGCCTTCCCAGGAACACTGAATATCGACCTCGGCCGAAGGTTCAGTGAACGGGAAGTGCGAGGCACGAAAACGGGTTTTAACCGTGGTGCCAAAGAAGGCGCTGAAAAACTCCTCAAGCACCCACTTCAGGTTCGCCATCGAAATGTCCTTGTCGATGGCCAAACCTTCGACTTGGTGAAACATCGGCGTGTGTGTCTGGTCATAATCCGCGCGGTATACACGACCCGGACAGATGATCCGGATCGGCGCGCCCTGATCCAACATCGACCGGATTTGCACGGGCGAGGTATGGGTCCGCAAAACATGGGGCGGACGATTGTCGCCTTCGGTCCGCGCCATATAGAACGTGTCCATTTCCGTGCGCGCCGGATGGTGCGACGGGATGTTCAGGGCATCAAAGTTGTGCCAGTCGTCTTCAATCTGCGGACCTTCGGCGACGGCAAACCCCATGTCCGCCAAGATCGCGGTCACCTCTTCCGTCACCTGAGACACCGGATGGATCGTGCCCTGCGGACGGTCGCGGGCGGGCAGTGTTACGTCCAGCCATTCGGTCGCCAAACGTGCGTCCAAGGCGGCGTCTTCCAAGGCGGCTTTCTTGGCCGACAGCGCCGAATTGATCTCGTCCTTCAACGCATTCAGCGCAGGGCCTGCCACTTGGCGTTCCTCGGGCGTCATCTTGCCCAACTCGCGCATTTTCAACGACACTTCGCCCTTCTTGCCGACCGCTTGAACGCGCAGGTCTTCTAGCGCGGCCTCGTCAGATGCTTCGGCGATTTGACCTAGAAACTTATCCCTCAGATCGTCCATGACGGACCCCTTTTTCTATCCCTGCTCTGCTATCCAGCGAAGCCTCGAAACACAAGAAGCCGCAAGACCGGTTAAGGTCCGCGGCTTCCTAAAACTGTGACCCGAAACGGGTGTTTACGCGAGCGCGGCCTTCGCCTTATCGACGATAGCTCCGAATGCGTCTGGTTCGTGAACGGCCAGATCGGCCAGAACCTTGCGGTCCACTTCGATCCCCGCCAGCGACAACCCGTTGATGAAACGCGAATATGTCAGCGCTTCGTCGTGGCTGCGCACAGCCGCGTTGATCCGCTGGATCCACAAGGCGCGGAAGTTGCGCTTGCGGTTCTTGCGGTCGCGGGTGGCGTATTGGTTAGCCTTGTCGACCGCTTGGCGGGCAACTTTGAAGGTGTTCTTACGGCGACCGTAATAGCCTTTCGCGGCATCGGTGACCTTCTTGTGACGTGCGTGGGTTACTGTCCCACCTTTAACGCGTGCCATGTGTCTGTCTCCTTACCGGTCGTAGGGCATGAATTGCTTGACGATCTTCTGATCGGGCTCGCTCATCACAGTTGTGCCACGTGCATTGCGAATGAATTTACGTGTGCGTTTGATCATGCCGTGGCGTTTGCCAGCTTGGCCTGAGACCACTTTACCGGTCGCGGTGACTTTGAAGCGCTTCTTAGCGCTCGACTTCGTCTTCATCTTGGGCATTTCCATCTCCTACTTGTCAGACGGTTAAGGCGTACTCGGCATGCCACTTGGCCGGAACGCTCGTCAGAGCGCACCGCATACATGCGAGCGCCCCGTCTGACAAGGGAAATTTTGGTTCGTTTGGACGTTAAGCGCCAGTGATAACGCGCATGAACACCTGAGGCATCTCGGCGACAGAATAGCCGCCCGGACGCGAGGAATTTGCATAAAGCATCATCACACCGCCCGCAAATATTGCCAGCATCGCGGCACGTGGGGGTTGCCCGTGTGAAAACGCGTTCACCATCGCCGGGAAAGACAACCCGAAGACGCAAACGCCAAGAACCATTATGAGATCAACATACTCTACCATGGCGAGTAGAGTGCATGGCTAATCTGGCGATATTTGGGCGATTATTCGGGATCTGCGGGGATAATAAGGTTTTCATCGCACGGGGCGACGCGCAGAATATTGGTGGTTCCGGTCTGTCCAAAGGGCACACCGGCGGTCACAACCAACTGGTCTGAAGGCTTGGCAAGCCCTTCTTTTACTGCTGTTCTGGCCGAATTCAGCACCGCGGTCTTAAACCTATCCACCTCGGGTGTGATCACACAATGCAGGCCCCAAGTAAGACACAATCTCTGCGCGGTTCTTTCGCGGGATGTCATAGCGATAATTGGCACATGCGGGCGTTCGCGGGCCACCAAAAGCGCCGTTGTGCCGGACTGCGAATAACAACAGATCACCTTGATATTCGCCGTTTCCGCAATTTCACGCGCGGCCGAAACGATACCATCCGCCACCGATTGCTTGGGTCCACCACGGCTGGCATCGACGACGGACTGATACGTTGGGTCGCTTTCCACCTCGATGGCCACGTTGTTCATCGTTGAAACCGCTTCGACCGGATAGCTGCCAACCGCACTTTCAGCCGACAACATCACGGCGTCCGCGCCCTCATAGATCGCGGCGGCCACGTCCGAAACTTCGGCCCGCGTCGGGATCGGGCTGTCGACCATCGATTCGAGCATTTGCGTCGCCACGATCACAGGCTTTGCGGCCGTCCGGCATTTGCGCACCAGACGCTTTTGGATCGGCGGCAAGTTCTGAACAGGCAGTTCGACACCCAAGTCACCCCTTGCCACCATAATCGCATCCGAGGCGTACAAAATCGCATCGAACCCATCGACCGCCGCAGGTTTTTCGATCTTCGACATCAGCGACGCACGGCCTTTGGCCAAGACGCGCGCTTCTTCCACATCGTCCGCGCGTTGCACAAAGGACAGGCCCAACCAATCGACGCCCAACTCGCAGACAAATTCAAGGTCGCGTTTGTCCTTTTCCGACAAAGCCGCAAGCGGCAGGATCACGTCCGGCACGTTGACGCCTTTGCGGTCAGAAATCGTACCACCCACCATGACGATACAATTCGCAAAGTCTGCGCCATGTTCCTTAACCTTTAGCCGGATCTTGCCATCGTTCACCAAAAGCGATGCGCCTTTTTCCAAGGCATCAAAAATCTCGCGGTGCGGCAACTGCACACGGGTCGCATCGCCCGGCGCATCATCCAGATCAAGTCGGAAACTCTGGCCCTCTTCCAGCTCTTCGCTGTCATTGGCAAACGTGCCCACGCGCAACTTCGGGCCCTGCAAATCGGCCAGAATGCCAATCGGACGACCCACATCAGCTTCAACTTTACGAATGTTCTCGTGGCGCTTTGCGATGTCTTCGTGTTCGCCGTGGCTCATGTTCAGCCGGAACACGTCGGCACCGGCTTCGTACAATGCCTTGATCATCGTGTACGAGCTTGTGGCAGGGCCAAGGGTCGCAACGATCTTGACGTTCCTGAGACGGCGCATGGCATGTTCCTTTCAGTGCAACTTTGGCTCTCTATTGCCGCAAATGTTAGCGCATGACAACTGCACAAAGCATCGCCATGCGATGATATTCGGTGGATGGAACCGCGACAGGACCTTGAAACTTGCCTGATGCGGCGTCACTTCAGGATGTGAATCACGAGAGGATGAAAAATGGATGACCAAACCCGCATCGAACTAGAGGCCGCAGCCTTTCGACGCCTGCGCAAACATCTGATGGAAGATCGCGCCGAGGTTCAGAACATCGACATGATGAACCTTGCGGGCTTCTGCCGCAACTGCCTGTCGCGCTGGTATCAAGAGGCCGCGGACGAAGCAGGAATCGCGATGTCGAAAGACGCAGCGCGCGAGGTTTTCTATGGCATGCCTTACGATGTCTGGAAGGACAAATACCAAACCGAAGCCACGGCGGACCAACAGACCGCTTTTGCAAAATCACACGGCACCGACACCTGAACCCTGCGTTAAGCGCTTGCGGCCGGTTGCAAAGGCTGATCCGACTGCAAAAGGCACATTGCCGCTTCGATCGTCATTGGTTGCGAAAAAAACGGGCCTTGCAGTCGGTCACAACCCATTTGCTGTAGTGCGAAGACCTGATCTTCCGTCTCGACACCATCCGCAGAAACACCAATCTTCAAAATTCGGGCCGCGCTGACAATGGATTCGACAAGTTGACGCGCTGAACTGGACTGGCAAACCGGTTCGACCAACCTTTGGTCAATCTTGATCCGATCAGGCGAGAGACGCCGCAAAGCCAGAATACTGACGTTTCCGCTGCCGAAATCATCGACCACCAGTTGGACACCGGCAGAGCGCAGACCCTCTAGATTGCGGTGAATCTCGATCGTTTCTTCGTCCTGAACGATGCTTTCGGTCAGTTCAAACGTCAGCGCGCCATCGTAAGTCACAGACTGCACATCGTTCAAAAGCCGGTCGTCGTACATCCGCGCCTTGCTGACATTGAAGGACAGCATCGGGCGGATGTCCGTATCTGCGCAGACCGCAGTCGCCATCGTCGTGGCTTGCCGCAAAATCATGGCGTCAATCTGTGCAACAAGGTTTGCATCTTCCGCGGCTTGCATAAACTCGTCCGGCAGTAATACGCCCCGCGTCGGATGCTGCCATCGCACCAAAACTTCAAGCGCAACCACAGCCCCCGTCAGACTGTCGATCTCTGGCAAAAAGACAGCCACGAATTCTTCATTGAGGATGCCGGACCAGATTTCGTCGGCGAGGTTTTTCGCGCTTTGCAACGCTATAAGATCCGTGCTGT
Organism: uncultured Rhodobacterales bacterium; assembly: GCA_964632495.1. GTDB lineage: Bacteria > Pseudomonadota > Alphaproteobacteria > Rhodobacterales > Rhodobacteraceae > CALKXV01. The sequence goes on along the minus strand of CAZWDS010000012.1, from coordinate 27,594 downwards.
CAAAAACACCAACGGACCCCCGACCGGCGGATTTCGCCTTGTAAAGAGCGATGTCCGAACTGGTTAGCAATTCGTCCGGTGCGATCAAGGGCGTGCGCGCTATTCCAACGCTGGCGCCAACGTTGCATCGCTTCCCTTCGAAAAAAAACGGTTTCGACGCCATTTCGACCACGTCTGCGGCAACTTTGTTCGGCCTGTCGCTGCCGGGTGCGCAAGGCACCAACATCACGAATTCATCGCCCCCGGTTCGCGCAACAATATCGTCCCGGCCACAGACCGCGCGCAAACAGTCGGCAAACTTTTCCAGCACATAGTCGCCGGCCACATGCCCCATGGTATCGTTGACCTGCTTGAACCGGTCCAAATCAACATGCAACGCCGCGATGTCACCACCAGAGTTTTGTTGGGACACGCAAAGGTCTTCAAGCTTCAGGCTCAAAAACCGCCGATTGCCAAGACCCGTAAGCTCGTCATGCAAGGCCTGATGGCTGTATTCCTCGTTCGAGACTTCCAGATCAGCCGCATAAATCTTCAACTGGCGCTGATGCTCAAGAAACTCGGAAATATCCAGTTGCAGGACGACGCGATCACCGTTCTTGGTCCGGGTCAGAACGACTTTGAACTCGCCCTCCACCATCGACAACCGGAACTCTGGCAAGGCCGCGCTATTCCAACTGGCCAGCGTTTCGGCCACCCATGCGTCCACCCGGCCTCGCGCCTCAAGAATGAAACCGTTGGTCGCGGACAGATGCAGAACCTCCTCCAGCTTCATTCCCTTGCTCAAACCGTCCGGATCGCCTGTATATGCACTGGCATAGCCCGGGTTCCAGATCACCAGATTGTCGCGGACATCGTAGATCGCAAACGGATCAGTCGTGGTTTCGATCGCACTTAAAAGACGAGTTTGCGTTGCTTCAACTTCGAACAATAAATGCTCGTTTTCGATCAACGCCAGTTCAGCCGCCTGTTCGCGATCCTTCAGGTCGTTGATGTCGCGAATGTTGAACACACAATGCCGCCCAGTGCTTGCCTGATCGGAAACGATGAACAAAGAAATGCTGGCCCAGAATTCTTCGCCATCATCGCACCGGCATCGTGATGAAATCGACATAAACGTACGCCCATCGGCGACCATTTCCGCTTCGTGTTCTAGAAAATCTTCTATGTAATCAGGATGATGAATGGTGTTTGGATGGCGACCCAAAGCATCCAGATGTTCTGCATTGAACAAATGGCAAAACGCATCATTCACCCAGACGAACTCCCAATCGTCCGCCTTCGAAGGTTGATACCCGATGGCAACAGCATCCGTTGTCACAAACGGAAAGTTCGAAATGACGTCTTCCAGCAGCATAGTATTCCGTATTCCTTGCAGGAACGGACACTAGGCGCGGGTCATTACGGCTCTGCTAAGCCATGCTGAAAAGCACTTAAACTTGTCGATAAATGAGCCGCGTCAAACGGCGGCGCGGCGGCTTTCATCCAGATAGATTTCGCGCAACCGACGCGCCACCGGGCCGGGCGTGCCATCGCCCAAGGTCGCGTCGTCGATTTCCACGACAGGCATCACAAAAGCCGAGGCCGAGGTTACGAATGCCTCGTCCGCACTTTGCGCCTCTTCAATGGTAAAAGACCGTTCCTCGACCTGCATCTGCGCCTCACGGGCAAAGGCCAGAACCGCACGTCGGGTGATGCCATGCAGAATATCGTTCGACAGATGACGCGTGATGATTTTGCCGTCTTTCACGATGTAGGCGTTGTTCGACGTGCCTTCGGTCACCGCACCTTCTTCCACCATCCAGGCGTCATCCTTGCCCGCGGCCTTCGCCATCATCTTGCCCATGGACGGGTACAAAAGCTGCACAGTCTTGATGTCACGCCGACCCCAACGAATATCGTCGATCGAGATCACCTTGATCCCCACCTGCGCCGCTGTGCTTTCGGCCACGGACTTGGCTTGAGTGAACAACACCAGTGAAGACGGCACCTTGTCCGGATCCGGAAAGACAAAATCCCTGTCTCCGTCAGAACCGCGCGTCACCTGCAAATAAATCAACCCCTCGGTCAGATCATTGCGCACCATCATTTCGCGGTGAATGTCCAAAAGCTCATCCATAGTGACAGGCGCAACCATATCCAATTCGCCCATCGAGCGTTCCAGCCGCGCGGCATGCCCTGCAAAGTCGATCAGCTTGCCATCCAGCACGCTGGTCACCTCGTACACCCCATCGGCAAACAGAAACCCCCGATCAAAGACCGAGATGTGCGCCTCTTCTTCCGGCACATAACTTCCGTTCACATAGACGATGCGGCTCATGGCTTATCCCCACAATTCTGGTTCTGGCGGATGCACCCCATCCGCGTCGTACTTCAAAGCTTTGTCCCGGTCTTCGGCCAGAAGAAGCGGGCCGTCAAGATCCACCACCGCCGCACCTTGCGCCACCAGCACCGCCGGCGCCATCGCCAGGGACGTGCCCACCATGCAGCCGACCATAATATCAAACCCCTCAGCACGAGCAGCTTCCCGCAACGCCAAAGCCTCGTTCAACCCGCCGGTCTTGTCCAACTTGATATTCACGATGTCGTATTTGCCGCGAAGATCGGGAAGCGACGCACGATCATGACAGCTTTCGTCGGCGCAAACAGGCAAGGGTCGCGCGATCTCGCCCAACATGCCATCATCGCCCGCACTCAAAGGTTGTTCCACCAAAGCCACACCCAGCCGCACCAGATGCGGCGCAAGCTCGGTGTATAGATCAGCGCTCCACCCCTCGTTCGCATCCACAATGATCCGCGTGTCCGGCGCGCCCGCGCGCACCGCCTCCAGCCGCGCCATGTCCCCCTCACCGCCCAGTTTGACTTTCAGCAAAGGGCGATAAGCATGTCGCAAGGCGGCAGCCTGCATGTTTTCAGGCGTGTCCAATGACAAGGTAAAAGCGGTCTGAACCGGCCTTGGAACGGACAGAGGAAAACGCTCCCAAACCCGTTTACCTGCCACTTTTGCCTCCCAGTCCCAAAGAGCGCAGTCAACCGCATTCCGCGCAGCCCCCGCCGGAAGAAGCTCTGGCAATTGGCGATGACTAAACCCATCCGGAAGACTAGCGACCTCGGCTGCCACGCTGTCCATCGTCTCGCCATAACGCGCATAAGGCACACATTCGCCCCAGCCACAGCACCCGTCACCCTCAACCCGCACCGTCAAAACCTCGGCCGCATCCCGGCTTCCGCGTGAAATCGTAAACGTCTCAGCCAGACGGAAACTCTCAGGCGTCGCAGTGATCTTCAATGGCTTTCTTCCCGTTTTAAATACCTTGGGGGTCTGGGGGCAAAGCCCCCAGCGGATCGCGGCCAGAAGGCCGCGAGACCAACCCTAGATCGCTTCCAATGCATCCACCAGACGCGCTGCCCCATGGCGAAAAGGATCCACCGTCGGCAGGCCCATACGATCCTCAATCTCTTCACAAAGCCGCGCCGCCGCCTCATCGTCCAATGCCTTGGTGTTCACCGAAACGCCTGCGACCACTACATCCGGGTTCGCAACCTGCGCAACCGGCAAAGCCATATCGCGCAAAGCCTCAAGCGTCGGCAGATCGTAATCCGGCAATCCCCGCATATGCGTGCGTGTGGGCTCATGGGCCAGGATCAAAGCATCCGGCTGACCACCATGGATCAACGCCATGGTCACACCCGAGAAAGAGATATGGAACAAGCTCCCCTGCCCCTCGATGTGATCCCAGTGATCAGCGTCATTGTCCGGCGTCAGCCACTCCACAGCCCCCGCCATGAAATCTGCCACAACCGCATCCAAAGGCACGCCTTTTCCGGTGATCAGAATGCCCGTCTGTCCCGTGGGCCGGAACGTCGAGGACATACCGCGCCGCTCCATCTCGGCGTTCATTGCCAGGCCGGTGTACATCTTGCCCACCGAGCAATCCGTGCCAATCGCCAGACACCGCTTGCCGCTCCGCTTCACCCCATTAGCAATCGGATAGGCCACCGACGGCACGCGCACATCATGCAACGTGGCGCCGGACCTTGCAGAGGTGGCTTTCAACACATCCTCATTGCGCAGAAGGTTGTGCAAGCCACTGGCAAGATCAAACCCGATCTCCATCGCTTCGGCCAACACCTTCAACCAAGCCTCCGAGATATACCCACCCCGGTTCGCAACACCCACCACAAGTGTGCGCGCACCTTTGTCATAAGCCTCTTGCAAGGTCATATCCGGTTGACCCACATCGGCCTTGCAGCCCTCCATCCGGAATTGCCCGACAACCGCGTCCGGGTTCCAGTCAGCAATCCCCTGGGCCACTTTGGCAGCAAGGTTGTCCGGCGCATCGCCGAGGAACAGAAGGTATGGCTTACGAATCATGATGATATCCCCAATTTTTCGGAGATTTTCATCGGTTTCTTCGGAATGTCATACCTAATGTCACGATATATCGCCAAATTTTCGAAGTATCATGCGCCTTGAGATTAATCCATCGAAGAAATCACCACACCTGTCTCGCTGCACCGCAAAACCCTTGCATGCTGCACCGCAACAATATACGCCAAGCCCCGGATCAAACGAAAGAAAGTTACCCGAACATGAGCTTCCGCCTTCAGCCCGCCGCACCTGCCCGTCCCAACCGCTGTCAGCTGTTCGGCCCCGGCTCGCGCCCCGCGATCTTCGAAAAAATGGCGGCCTCGGATGCGGATGTGATCAACCTTGATCTGGAAGACGCGGTCGCCCCAGACGATAAGGCCGAAGCGCGCAAAAACATCACCCAAGCCATTGGCGACGTGAACTGGGGCAACAAGACGCTGTCGGTGCGGATCAACGGACTGGACACGCCCTATTGGTACCGAGATGTGGTTGAAGTGCTGGAAAATTGCGGCGACCGGATTGATCAGATCATGATCCCCAAGGTCGGTTGCGCGGCAGACGTTTACGCTGTCGACGCCTTGGTTACGGCAATTGAAAGTGCCAAGGGCCGCACCAAACCCATCAACCTTGAACTGATCATCGAAACCGCCGCCGGCATCGCTCATGTGGAAGAAATCGCCGCCTCCTCGCCGCGCCTTGTCGCGATGAGCCTTGGGGCCGCCGATTTCGCGGCCTCTATGGGGATGCAGACCACGGGCATCGGGGGCACGCAGGACAACTATTATATGCACCGCGAAGGTCAGAAATACTGGTCCGATCCTTGGCATTGGGCGCAAACCGCCATCGTGGCGGCCTGCCGGACCCATGGCGTTTTGCCCGTTGACGGCCCCTTCGGCGATTTCTCGGACGACGAAGGCTTCCGCGCACAGGCGCTGCGCTCGGCCACCCTTGGCATGGTCGGCAAATGGGCGATCCACCCCAAGCAGGTCGCCTTGGCAAACGAGGTTTTTACGCCATCAGAAGAAGCTTTGACCGAGGCGCGCGAAATCCTTGCCGCGATGGAAGAAGCCCAGAAAACCGGCTCGGGCGCCGCGGTGTACAAGGGCCGTTTGGTGGATATCGCCAGCGTGCGGCAAGCCGAAGTGATTGTGCGGCAGGCCGAGTTGATCAAGGGTTAATCTCCGGTTTTGAGCTTTCGTTAGGGTTTTCAGGGTAGTCCCACATCGAACCCCCGCGAAAGAAGGACAGGATGGCTGATCACAGACCCACAGATACAGACCTCTCTCCCGAGGAAGAAGACTGGGGCACTTTTAAAAGCTCTGTCGTTACGGTCAAAATGGCACTGACCCCGTTGCGTCGCGAAACGAACCGGGGGGATCTGTTGTGCATTGGTTATCTTGACGAAAAGAGGATCGAAGTCCTTTTTCCGGGACGGCGACGGTCAGCAGCCTGCAGTCTGGAAAGAGAGTTGGATCACTTCCTGCGCGCCCAAAACTCCACAGCCCAATCCAAAGGCCAGCCTTTGCCCCATGCCGCGAATTTGCGGTTTCCGCTTCGGGCGGAAGGCACATGGCGCACGCGCCTTAGTGAAACAGATGATGATGAGTTTGAGCGCGTCTATCAATTCCTGGCCGCCCGCTGGACCTACCGCGATCAGTTCGGGAACGACCACTCAGACGGCGGTGCGCCCATGCGCAGACCTATCACAAGAATGCCGGCCTTTTAGAAAGACCGGCATTCTTTTTTCTTAAGACGTTGTTTTGCGCCGAACAGGCCTAGCCTGCTGCCGCAACCGCCCGTTTGGCCATGACCTTCACAAGGTTCGCACGATAGGCACCATCGCCGTGCAGGTCCGACAACATATCGCCCGCATCGACCGTGGCTCCTTCAATTGCTTCAGGTGCGAAATTCGCGCCCAAAGCCGCTTCCATGTCAGCCGCTCGGAACACCCCGTCGGATCCAGCGCCCGTCACGGCCACCCGCACACCCGCATCGCCCGAGGCCACGAAGACGCCGCACATCGCATAGCGCGACGCCGGGTTCGGGAACTTGGCGTAAGCACCTTTGGCGGGTGCCTCGAAGGTAACGGAGGTGATGATCTCGCCTTCGTCCAACGCCGTGTCGAACATGCCGGTGAAGAAATCATCCGCAGCCATCTCGCGCGCGTTGGTCTTGATCGTCGCCCCAAGCGCCAGCATCGCCGCCGGATAATCCGCCGCCGGATCGTTGTTGGCGACCGATCCGCCCAGCGTGCCGCGATGGCGCACGGCCGGATCACCAATGTTGCTGGCCAGATCACAGATCGCGGGACAAACCGCGCGAATTTCAGCGCTGCCCGCGACCTCGGCATGGGTCATCGCCGCACCAATAGTCACCGAATTGCCCGTGACCGTGATCCCGCGCATATCCGATGCACCTGAGATATCGACCAGATCAGACGGGGCTGCCAGTCGCGCCTTCATCGTCGGCAAAAGCGTCTGGCCGCCTGCCAAGAGTGCCCCGTCATCGGCGCCCGACAAAAGCGACGCGGCATCAGTGGCGGAGCCCGCCTTGTGGTAAGTTGTGGATTGCATCCGTTCTCTCCTTATTCCGCAGCGATCTTCGCGCCCGAAGATTGAATGAGCGCCCAAACCTTCGACGGTGTCGCGGGCATACTGAGGTTATTGTCGCCGATGGCATCGGTGATGGCGTTGATGATGGCAGGGGGCGATCCAATCGCGCCCGCTTCACCACAGCCCTTGATGCCAAGGGGGTTGGTTGTGCATTTGGTGCCGTGATGTTCGACCACGAAACTGGGCAGATCATCGGCGCGCGGCATGGTGTAATCCATGTAGCTGCCCGACAATTGCTGACCGTTCTCGTCGTAGACCACCTCTTCCAGCATGGCTTGACCCACACCTTGAGCGATCCCGCCGTGCACTTGGCCTTCGACGATCATCGGGTTGATGATGACGCCAAAGTCGTCCGAAGCGACAAACTTCACGATCTCGGTCACGCCGGTATCCGGGTCCACTTCGACCTCGGCGATAAAACAGCCCATGGGGAAGGTAAAGTTCTCGGGGTCATAAAAAGCCCCTTCCTTCAATCCCGGCTCCATGTCGGCAGGCAGGTTGTGCGCCGTGTAGGCCGCCAACCCAATCTCGTGCCAGCCAAGCGCCTTGTTGGTGTTCGGCACTTTGACCTGACTGTCTTCGATCACCAGTTCTTCTTCGGTGCATTCCAACTGGTGGGCCGCGATCTTGCGCACCTTCACCTCGACCTTGTCGCAAGCCTTGACGATGGCCGACAGACCAACGGGACCAGAGCGCGAGCCATAGGTGCCCATGCCGAACTGCACCTTGTCGGTGTCGCCATGGACGATCTGGATCGAATCCAGCGGCACACCAAAGCGTTCGGCGACAACTTGGGCAAAGGTCGTCTCGTGACCCTGCCCATGGCTGTGCGAACCTGTCAGCACTTCAATCGTGCCCACGGGGTTCACCCGCACCTCGGCACTTTCCCAAAGACCAACTCCCGCGCCAAGCGAGCCAACGGCGGCAGACGGCGCAATCCCGCAAGCCTCGATATAGCAAGACATGCCTATGCCGCGCATCTTGCCGCGTGCCGCACTTTCCGCCTTCCGAGCAGCAAAACCCGCCCAATCGGCGGCTTCCATGGCTTGGTTCAGATTGCCCTCAAAGTCACCGGAATCGTAGTTCATGATCACCGGCGTCTGATGCGGGAACTCGCGAACAAAATTCTGACGGCGCAACTCGGCCGGGTCTTTGCCCATCTCGCGCGCCGCCGTTTCGATCATCCGTTCCACCACATAAGACGCCTCGGGACGTCCAGCGCCACGATAGGCATCCACGGGCACGGTGTTGGAATACATCGCCAACACCTCGCAATAGATGTTCGGGATGTTGTAGGTGCCCGACAACAGCGTGGCATACAGATATGTCGGCACGGCAGAGGAGAACAGCGACATGTAAGCGCCGAAGTTCGCCTTGGTCGACACCTTGAAGCCAACGATATTTCCGCCCGCATCAAAGCCCATCTTGGCCTTGGTGATGTGGTCGCGACCATGCGCGTCGGTCAGGAAGGCTTCGGTCCGGTCGGCGGTCCATTTGATCGACCGCTTGGTTTTCATCGAGGCCCAAAGGCAGACAATTTCTTCCGGGTAGATATAGATTTTCGACCCAAAACCGCCGCCCACATCAGGCGCAATCACACGCAGCTTGTGCTCGGGCGCAACGGCATAGAAAGCCGACAGCACCAGACGGGCAACGTGCGGGTTTTGCGAGGTGGTATAAAGCGTATAATGATCCTCGGCCTCATCGAACTTGGCGATAGCGGCGCGGGTTTCCATAGCGTTCGGCGACAGACGGTTGTTGGTGATGTCCATCTCGGTGACATGGGCGGCACCGGCCAAGGCCGCATCTGTCGCGTCCTTTTCACCGATCTCCCAATCATAGATGATGTTGCCGGGCGCGTTTTCGTGGATCTGCGGGGCACCATCGGCCAAAGCGGCTTCGATATTGGCGGCAACGGGTAGTTCTTCGTAACTCACGTCAACCGCCAAAGCCGCGGCCTGCGCCTGTTCTTTGCTGTCCGCGATCACAACAGCGACGGCGTCACCGGTATAGCGCACGGTGTCTGTCGCCAATGCCGACCAAGCGCCCATGTTCATCGGGCTGCCATCCTTGGATGAAATCGCCCAGCCGCAAATGATGTTGCCAATGCCGTCACCGGTCAGTTCGGCACCGTTCAAAACGGCGACTACGCCTTCCATGGCTTCGGCGGCGGACGTGTTGATGCCTGTTACCTTTGCGTGGGCATAAGGGGATCGCACAAAGGCTGCGTAGGCCTGATTTTCCATGCGGATGTCATCGGTGTATTTGCCTTTGCCGGTGGTGAAACGCTTGTCTTCCTTGCGCTTGACCGGGGCTCCTATTCCTTCGCTCATATCCGGGCCTCCCTTACATTTCGCCAGCAGCTTGGCTGATGGATTTCACAATGTTGTGGTAGCCGGTGCAGCGGCAGATGTTGCCTTCCAGCTCGTGACGGATCGCGGCTTCGTCCAGGGTTTTGCCCTCGGCCTTGTAGCGGTTCACCATATCGATGCCGGACATGATCATGCCCGGTGTGCAGAAACCGCACTGCAGACCGTGGTTGTCGTTGAACGCCTTCTGCATCGGGTGCAGGTCGCCATTGGCCACACCTTCGATGGTGGTGACATCCGCACCATCGGCCTGAACGGCCAGCATGGTGCAGGACTTCATCGCCTTGCCATCAATGTGCACGACACAAGCGCCACACTGCGACGTGTCGCACCCAACGTGGGTGCCGGTCAGGCGCAATTGCTCGCGAATGAAATCAACCAATAGCGTGCGGTCTTCGACATCGGCTGAAACAGCCTTGCCGTTCACCGTCATTGAGACTGTGGTCATGGAAGTCCTCCCTTAGAATGTCTTGCTCCGCTTCACACGGGTTTTTCTGGACGATAGCAAAGACCGAGGATGAGGGAAGCGGAAAATTTAATTTCTCCAGTCCGTTTTCTGGTAAGAAGTCGCTCACACAGTTGGAAACATCCTTTTCAATCGAGGTTTTCCACGTGCATTGTCAGGCATGACCGATTTCCTGATGCTTGCCTTTATCTTCCTGATCGCCGGGGTAATTTCCGTACCGATTGCAACCCGCCTTGGGCTGGGTTCGGTGCTTGGCTACTTGATCGCGGGCATCGCGATCAGTCCAATCTTGGCGCTGCTTGGCGTTGACGTGATCTCGATCCAACATTTTGCCGAGTTCGGCGTAGTGATGATGTTGTTCCTTGTGGGTCTGGAGCTGGAGCCCCGAAACCTTTGGAGTATGCGGCATCAGCTTTTGGGCCTCGGTGGCGGTCAGATCGTGCTGTCAACGCTGGCGGTGATGGGCGCGGCCATGCTGTTCGGTCAGTCGTGGAGCGTGGCCTTGGCTGTTGGTCTGGTGCTGGCCCTGTCGTCAACCGCAATTGTGCTGCAAACGCTGAACGAAAAGGGCCTGATGAAAAGCCCGGGCGGTGAAGGAAGCTTCTCGGTTCTGTTGACCCAAGACGTCGCGGTTATCCCGATCTTGGCACTGATCCCCTTGCTGGCTTTCCCGGAACTGGCTGACATGGCCGTTTCGACAGACGCACATGGCACCGAGATCACTCAAAGCGACGGGCACGGAAGCCATGCCGATGACCACGGGGACGGCCATGGCAGCGGGATGAGCCTCGTGGATGGCCTGAACGGTTGGCAAACCGCGCTGGTCACCTTGGGGGCCATCGGGTTTGTAATTCTTGGCGGCAGCGTCCTGACCCGTCCTGCTTTTCGGTTCATCGCCATGGCCGGTTTGCGCGAATTGTTCGTAGCGACCGCCTTATCGATGATCGTGGGCATCGCGCTTTTGATGTCGCTGGTTGGCTTATCGCCGGCTTTGGGCACTTTTATCGCGGGCGTCGTTTTGGCCAACAGCGAATACCGCCACGAACTGGAAAGCGACATCGACCCATTCCGCGGCCTGCTTCTGGGCGTCTTCTTTATGACCGTCGGCGCGGGCATAAACTTTGCCCTATTGTGGGACAGCTTGGCGATCACCATTGGCTTGACCCTTGGGCTGATCTTCATCAAAGGCGCGGTTCTGTTTCTGCTGGGCACGGTCTTTGGGCTACGCGGCACGGATCGGTGGCTGTTGTCGCTGGGGCTGGCGCAGGCGGGCGAATTTGGCTTTGTCCTGTTGTCGTTCTCGGTCGCCAATTCCGTGCTGCCGACCAGCGTTTCCGAGCAACTTTTGCTGGTTATCGCCCTGTCGATGCTGCTGACGCCGGCCCTGTTCATTCTGTATGATCGGGTGATCGCGCCCCGTTACATCAATGATGACGTCCGCGAAGAAGACACCATCGACGAACCGGGCGAAGTGATCATCGCAGGCTATGGTCGCATCGGAACCGTCGTCGACCGGATGCTTTTGGCCGCCGGATACAACACCACGGTGATCGACTACGATTCCAACCAGATCGATTCTTTGCGTAAATTCGGCGCGCGTGTGTACTTCGGAGACGCCACCCGTCCCGACTTGCTGATGGCGGCAGGCATCGACCGGGCGAAAGTGCTGATCATCGCCATTGATGACCCGCACAAGGTCACGCAACTGGCCGAGTATGCGATCAAGACCTATCCGAAGCTCCACGTCGTTGCCTCGGCGCGGAACCGGCACCATGTGTACGAGCTATGGCGCGTCGGGTGCCGCGACATCATCCGCGAAACTTATGACAGCGCCCTGCGCATCGGGCGATCTGCCTTCGAAGGCATGGGCATCCCGCGCGACAAATCCGAACAGATGATCGACGCCTTCAACGATATGGATCGTCGCGCTATGCTGGAAGTCGCTGATCTTTATGACCCGGCGATCCCGCCGACCGAAAACGAGCCGTATGTCGCACGCGTCCGTGAAATTCGGGGGCCATGGCAGGAAGAGCTTGGCCAGAAAATGAAAGAGATTTTGAAAGACACCTGAACGCCTCGATTGCCCCAATTCAATTTTTGGAGACCGGTCTATGCGTCTATTCGCACTGACACTCATTTTAACCAGCTTCATCAGCACTGCGTCCGCGTTCGAAGCGACAAGCAGCTACAGCAAGATGAATATCAACGGCTGGACGGTCTATGTGTCGTCAGAGTTTGCAAAGTCCCCAAAGGACCGAAACGCGATCCTTCGGAAAATCCAATCCCAAACCGCTTTCATCTCGAAGTCGCTCAGCCCGAAACGGCTGGGCGTGATGCGCAAAGCTGATATCTGGGTCGAAGCTGGTACGCATTATCGGTCTTTGGCGCGCTATCACGGGTCAAGATCGGATATTTATCAAGAGGATCTGAACCCGAAGAAATATCGCGACGTCGAGATCTTTGGGACATTTGCACGCACCCGGCAACCTTCGCTGGTGCTACATGAACTTGCCCACGTCTATCATGACAGAAAGCTCAGCTGGTCCAGTTCGCGCATCGAACGGCTTTATGATCGTTTCAAGGCCAGAATGCCGTCGGCGAAAGACAAATGCGGTCCCACCCGGCGGGCCTATGCGCTGACGAACGATCACGAATTTTTCGCGGTCTTCACCGAAGCCTACTTCGGCAAAACCTGTGCCTATCCCTACAACCGCGCGACCATCCAAAAACGACACCCCGACATGTTCGCCCTCTTGGCGAAAGCATGGGGGCGCTAAACTTTTCGAAAACCAGCCATTTCAGCCAAAGCAAGTGGCTCTTGGTCCGAACTCATTTGAAGGAGAGACACCCGTGTTTTCAAAATCCCTAGTCGCAATTCTTTTGTGCCTTTGCGCCACAACGGCTTCGGCTGAAATCCTGACGTGCAAGCAAACCAAGTTATCTTCCAGCGGGTTTTCCACTGTGAAGGCGGCTCAATCGTGGTTCCCAAAGAATTTCAAGATTGGGATAAAAGGCGACGAGGCAATTTCTGACGTCTATGGAAAGGGCACGGCGGTACAAGAGGGCGGTCGCACAAATGTGACGTTCGTGCTTGCCGCATCCAACGGTCAGCGCACGCGGATTCTGTTTACCTTTGTCGAGAAATCAAAGCGCTTTGCAGTCAGGCTGGGCGGGCAATCCGGATATGTTCAGACGGCGGGATCAACCGGAAAATGTGCGGTGTCTTGACCCGGGCACATGGCGTTTGACATGCACCATCGCCCGGCACCCGCGTGATGCGGGCCCGGGGGACAAGTCATGTGCTTTGGAAAGCAACGGCGCCGCTGCAAAGCGATTTCCGTGTATATTCCTCAAGAGGTTGGGGAACCTCTGTATCAGCTGGTCGGAAAGACCCTTGGTGAAAGGGCCGGAAACCAGATGCGCGCGAAACGAAAGGTGCCCCACAAGGCTTAGGAAATTCTGATCAAGGCGTGCGTTGCACTACGCCGCCAAACCAGATTGACCGATGGCCAGGAACTTTTGCCGACGATCCCGAACGACGTCTTCACGCGACATATGAGACAATTGTTTCAGGATATCCTCGATGCACATTCCGACAGATTTGATCGTCTCACTGCCGTCACGCTGCGCACCGCCCGTAGGTTCTGCGATGATCCGGTCGATCACGCCCAAGCGGTGCAAATCCTGAGCCGTCAGACGCAAAGCCTCGGCCGCTTCACGCATCTTCTCGGCGTCTTTCCACAGGATCGACGCGCAGCCTTCCGGCGAAATGACCGAATAGATCGAGTGTTCCAGCATCGCGACCCGGTTCGCCGTGGCAAAGGCCACCGCTCCGCCAGAGCCGCCTTCGCCGATCACGACGCTGACCAAAGGCACGCCGATCTTCAGACATTTCTCGGTCGAGCGCGCAATCGCTTCTGACTGGCCACGTTCTTCGGCACCCTTGCCCGGGTATGCGCCCGGTGTGTCAATCAAGGTGACGACGGGGACGTTGAAGCGGTCAGCCAGATCCATCAGACGGATCGCTTTGCGATACCCTTCGGGGCGTGCCATGCCAAAATTCCGTTCGATCCGGGATTGCGTATCGGTGCCCTTTTCATGGCCGATCACCATCACCGGATTGCCGTTCAGACGCGCCAAGCCGCCCAGAACTGCCTGATCGTCGGCAAAGTTCCGATCCCCCGCCAATGGCGTGTATTCGGTGAACAGGGCCGCGATGTAGTCCTGACAATGGGGCCGGTCCGGATGTCGCGCGACCTGACATTTCCGCCAAGGCGACAAATCCTTGTAGAGATCCACCAAAAGAGCCTGGGCTTTCTTGTCCAGCGCAAGGGCTTCTTTCTCGACATCCATTTCCGAGTTGGCCCGCGCCATCGCACGCAGCTCTTCCGCCTTGCCTTCGATCTCGGCCAGAGGTTTTTCGAATTCGAGATAGTTCATGCCTGCCCTTTCGGTTTAGGGATATATAAGGCGCGCGGGTCAAGGGCCGCAAGGTCAGCTGACACGGGCTTTGATGATGTTCAACGATGCGGGCATGGCGAAGGTCTCGCCGTCTTGATAGGCGGAAAAAGCACCCACCAGCGCCTCTTCAATAGCTGTCCGGTCGCTTTCGGTGCCATTCGCCAATCGGATCACCCGCGCGGCAGGGCCGATCTTCATCGCCAAAGCGGCCATTTTCACTGCATTGCTTTTGGTGCCAAGGTCAATTTTCCGCGACGCAACCGAAGCCTCTTCTAACCCGGCTTTGGCCAGTTCCGCTTTGACATAAGCTTCATCCGCCAGCCCCATTGGGCCGGGCGCATGGTCGGGCGTTGGCGGCAACGCGCCCAAACGGGCCGACGCAACAGCCGTGGGCAGACGCCACCACGGATTGATCGACACAGGCCCCCATGCCGCAAACACCAGACGTCCGCCGGGCTTCAGCGCTTTCGCCATATTCGCAAAAGCTGCTGCGGGGTCTTCAAAGAACATCACTCCAAATCGCGAGGTCACGACATCAAAGGTGCCGGGAAACATCGCAACTTGAGCATCTGCGTGCATGGTTTTAATCGGCAAATTGGCTGCCCTGGCGCGCTCTTTCGTGCGCTCCAACAATGGCTCCGAGATATCCAGCGCCAAGACCTCGCCATCCGGTGCTGTGCGTTCGGCGACAGCCAAAGCATGGGCCCCTGTGCCGCAACCGATATCCAAAACCCGCTCACCCGGCGCAAAGCCGGTCAGATCACACAACAGATCGGTAACCGGGGCCAAAAGTTCGTCCTGCACCTGTTCGTTTTCGATCCAGGACAGGCCCTTTGTCGACCAATACTCGGCCTCTTCAGCATTTGGTCCTTCGGTGTTCACCACATCGATTCCTCTGTGCGCATGGAAGTGCCGGTCATTGTGCTTTCGCTTCTTCAAGAAGTGCGTCCGAGCGTGTTTCGACCGCCTCTTCCAGTTTCGCCATAAAGTCCTTCACAGACAGCCCGGGCGGAATAGGGTCCAAAAACTCGACCACGGCCAACCCCGGCTTGCGCAAAACACCACGCTTTGGCCAGAAGTAGCCGACGTTTGCGGCCACAGGCACGCAGGGTTGTTCAAGCTGTTCATACAAAATGCCTGTGCCCACCTTGTAAGGCTTTTTCACCCCCGGCGCGACACGTGTGCCTTGAGGATAGATAATCAACTGTCCGGGGTCTGCCGCACCTTTTTTGACATCCTCTTTCATCTTCTCAATCGCCGCACCGCGTTTCCCGCGGTTTACCGGCACACAACCGATCCGAAGCCCGTATTGACCAATAAAAGGCGCATAAAGCAGTTCGCGCTTCATGATGAATTTGCCACGCGGGACGGCGTGATAGATCAGGATGATATCCAGAAAGGACTGATGTTTCGCGGCGACCACAGCTTCTGTGGATGGCGGCGTGCCTCGCACCTCGACGCGCAAGCCCACCATCCAACGCAAAGCCCAGATGACGAAGGCACACCAAGAATGACAGGCCCGATGCGCCCAGGCCCGGCTGAAAACGGCGAAGGGAAAAAACAGAACCGACAAGACCAGCATCATGACATAGATCGTGATGTTGAAGATCAGCGAACGCACCCATTGGATGGCCGTGCTCATGCGCTTGCCCTTAAGGTTCGGGTCGAAGCGACATAGGTCGCCGCCGCCGCGATGCCTGCTGCCACCAGCGGCACAAGGATCGGCAAAAGCCACTCTGCACCTTTGAAACCAAGCCCGCTTAACAAGCCAACCTCGGCGCCGCCCGGCAACAAGGCGACCAAGATCGTGGCCAAAACCGCCCCGGCAGTTGCTCCCGCTAAGGCGCGCAGCATAAATCGCAGCACGAAAGCCCCGCTGATCCAGCGATCCTTAGCCCCCGCCAACCGCAGCACATCCACAACCTGAGCATTCGCCGCCAAAGCCGAGGACGCCGCCAAAGCCACGGTCGCGCCCGTGACCAGCGCAATCAAAGCCAAAGCCCACCACCCAAGCCGTTTCAACCGATTGGCCGCCTCGATCAAGGGGGCACGCCAGCGACCATGAGAATCGTAAACCGCACCCGGCGCTTCCGCGGCCAAGCGGGCCTCCAACCCTGCGCGATCCGGTCCTTCGGTGGTTTCCTCGACTGCGATCAAGACCGGCAGGCGCAATTGTTCAACCGGCAAGCCTGTGCCGAACCACGGTGCTAGAAGCTCAAGCTGTTCCTGCCCGTCCAAACGTCGTGCGCCTTCAATGCCCGGTGTCTGCGCCAGCGCCGTCAAGACCGCCTCTGTCTCGGCCTCGATCACATCTGCGGCGGCCGTGATCCGCACCGTTGCTGTGCCTGCCAGTTCCGCTTCCCACCGGGACGCCAGATTGCCAGCCGCCAACGCCAAAGCCATTGTAAACACGGCCAGAAATGCCATCGCCGCCGCGCTGGCAAGGGTCAACACAGCGGTAAATCCACTTGGCGGCACCACGCGGTTTAACGTGGCATCGCCCTTCAGATAGGCCAACACATTCATAACTCGGACCCGGCGACTTCGACGCGACCGCCCTTCAAACGCAGCACTTTGGCAGCCACCTTCGACTTGGCATAGCGCACCAGATGTAAATCATGGGTCGCGCAAAGCACGGTTTTGCCCAGTTGGTTCAACTCGATCAGCAAATCCAGCAAGCGCTGCGACATTTCCCAATCCACGTTGCCCGTCGGCTCATCAGCCAAAAGCACATCCGGTGACTGGATCACCGCCCGCGCCAAAGCCACACGCTGGCGTTCTCCGCCAGACAGTTCAGGGGGAAAGTTGTCTGTCTGAGCCGTCAACCCGACCCATCCCAAAAGCTCGACCAACTGATAAGCCGTATGTGCCGTGACTGTCCCTGTCACCGACGCAGGCAACATGACGTTTTCCGAAACGCTGAGGTGGTCGATAAACCGGCTATCCTGATGAACGACCCCGACGCGCGCGCGCAGTGCTGACACACCATCGCGGCCTAAGCCTGCGGTACTTGCGCCAAAAACGTTCACATGACCCGAAGTCGGCTGCATCTCCATCGAACACAACCGGATCAACGTCGTTTTTCCGGACCCTGACGGGCCGGTCAAAAAGTGAAAACTGCCTTGATCCAGCGTCAGCGAGACGTCACTAAACAACGTTCTTTCGCCATAGCTGACCGCAACTTTATCCAGCTCGATCACTCTGCACCCTCTGCTCTTACTGCGGTGTATCCCGTTTTGTATCGAAGGTTCAACGCCGTGGTCTTTCGCGAAGCGAAACGAAGTGTTAGATTGGATAAAGTTCAAGAGAAACGATGCCGGAAAAGGCACGGCCCGGGGCAAGGAAACTATTGATATGCGGCTGATTTGTCCGAATTGCAGCGCTCAATACGAAATTGACGTCACACTTGTGCCTGACGAAGGCCGCGACGTGCAATGTTCGAATTGCGGTCACACTTGGTTTGAACTTCCACCCCCGCCCGAAGAATTTTCGGACACTGCGGAGGAAAACACACAGTCGGCCGAAGCCGCCGAAGATGCCGGGTCAGAGGATGCGAAACCCGATACGAGTGACGCAGAAG
>CAZWDS010000012.1:0-9637 GCA_964632495.1 uncultured Rhodobacterales bacterium | reverse complement strand
GCGACGGGCCCAGCCATGCCGCGCTCGCCATGGCAGCCGCTTCGGAAGACAGTGCCGAGGTCGACGAAATCTTCGACGATCCACCCGCCGCCGCGCTGCCGCAACAGCGCCGCCCGGCAGATGCCGCCGCCCTCGAAATCCTGAAAGAAGAAGCCGAACGCGAGCTATCCCAACGTCGCGCCGCACCCTCCGAACCCATGGAAACCCAAACCGACATGGGCCTCGACGAAATCCGCGAGCGCAAAACCCCATCCCGCGCCTTGCGCGCCCGCGATGCGCATCTGAAAGAAGATAGCGAGGACCTGTCCACAGAGGATCACGAATGGCCAGTGACCGAGCGCCAGAAACTGGCCAGTCAGGCCGAGGTGATCTCGCAACCGGATCAAGACGGACCGCGCCGCGATCTTCTTCCTGATATCGACGAAATCAATTCAACACTGAAATCCACGCGCCGCCGGGATGATGCTGCTGCCGATGCACCTACCCAAAGCCACTCAGGCTTTCGCACGGGCTTTCTTGGCATGACCCTTTTGGCAATCGTGATGATTATCGCTTATGCGCAGGCCCCGGCTATTGCACGCGTCGTGCCCGGTAGCGAAAGCGCCCTGATCCCTTATGTGGATGGCGCAAACTCTGTCCGAGACTGGATCGACGGGCTGTTGCGATCAAGCGACGCTTAAAGCCAACGGGGCTTTCATCTCTTTAAAAATACGCCTGTCACGCGGCCACCGAACGGCACGCCGCCTGACAGAGGCGTCGCTTTTTCGCATTTTTTCTAAGAAAATGTGCGCCTCAGGCGCCCTGCAAGATCAAAAACGTTCAAGCAGACGCTTCAGATAGTCCAGTTCTTCGGTCGGGCGTTGCTGGTCACCCGAGCGACGCCGGATTTCGTCCAGCAATTCGCGCGCCCGCCGGTAAACATCTTCGCCTTGCAGCAACTGCTCATCCGTCCCGATCCGACCGTTTTCACCCGTATCACGTCCCAAAGGATCGCGTCCGCCGCTCTGATTGTTCTGGCCCATGGCCTCGCCTTGCTGACCACCTTGTTGCTGCTGTTGTTGCTCGGCCATCTGTTCAGCCAGATCGCGCATGCCTTCACGCAGCGCCTCGATAGCGTCGGCCTGATTGTCTAAAGCTCCGGCAAAGTCTTCGTCCCGCAGGCTCTCTTCCGCCCGGTCCATGGCATCCCCAGCACGGTCCAGCGAACGACGCGCCGCGTCGCCTTCTTCGGTCCCCGCTCCGGGCAATTGCTGCATCTGGCGGTTCAACTGATCACGCAACGCCTGCTGGCGTTCAGCCAGATCGCCGGGTTGCCCACCGCCGCCTTGCTGGTTGTCACCCTCTTGGCCCTGACCCTGCTGGTTGTTGTTGCCGTGCTGTTCGCCGCGCCCCTGACCGCCCTGACGGCCCTCATTGCCCTCAGACTCGCCGGTCTGGCTGTTGCCGAACTGTTCCTGCAAATCGCGGAAAGCCTCATCCGACAGCCCCTGCTGTTCGCGGAGTGTCTCTGACAGACCTTCCATCGCTTGATCACCCGGCGATTGCTGACCTTGCTGGCCTTGGGTGATCTGCATGTTCTCCATCATCTGGCGCAACTGCTCCAAAAGCTGCTCGGCCTCGGCCATCCGGCCTTGTTCCATCAGCTCTTGCAGGCGATCCATCATGTCTTGCAGGTCCTGAGACGACATTTCCTGCATCTCGCCCTGCGCCATTTCCTGGTTCTGCTGATCGCCCTGCTGTTCGGCCAGTTGACGCATATAATCCTGCATCGCTTCGCGCAGGTCCTGCATCAGCTCGGCGATTTCTTCGTCGGTGGCACCGTTTTCAATGGCTTCCGACAGACGATCTTGGGCGCGGCGCAAGCGTTCCAACGCGTCCGACAGATCACCCTCTTCGATCTCAAGCGCCAGATCCCAAAGGGCGTTGGAAAATTCTTCGACCGCGTCATCGTCCAACCGGTCAATCGAAACCCGCGTCTCGATCCGCCGCACGATGAACCGCAGCTTCATAAAGGCAGTTTCCGAGCGGAAGATATCCGCCGGTTCATGACTAACCGCGCGCAAAACCTGCGCCACCCGAGGTGCATTCGCCCGATTCCACAACAGATCGCGGCGGCCTTCGATGATCGCCTTAGCCATCGGATCGAAGAACCGTCGACCGGGCAAAGTGGCGAACTGCGGAGCAGAAAGCCCCTCTTGCCCGGCCTCATCCAGGGCGAACAATTCCGCCGACACGGGCAGGTTTGCGAAAGGGTGTTCCGAAAAATCGTCGATCACTGTTTCGGTGAATTCCGTCCGATCCCCCGAGATGGTCAGAGGAATGTCCAGCACCAGCTTTTCGCGCGGCTCGGGATCAACGGCCAAACCGAAGCTGCGATCAATCTCGTTCAAGTCCAAAGCGATTTCCAGCCGTCCGCCGACAACGCCATGGTCATCCTTCGCCAAAAACGGCGCTTCCATGCGGCCTGCTTCACCTTGGGCGATAGGTCCGTCAAATTCGATCTCGGGCGGCAGGTCCGGGACCGCTTCGATGGTCCAGCTTTGCCCGCCCGCGCCTTCAATGCGCAATTCGCCGTCTTGGGTGATGTCAAAGCTTTGCAATGGCTCGGTCGCCGCAGGAACATCTTGCGTGCGGCCCGAAACCGTTTCGTGCAGGGTCAGGTCGCCCAAGCCACCGTAAAACCGCACCGTGACGCGTGATCCTTCGGGCACTGCAAAGGCCGCTTGATTGATGTCGTTTAGGTAAAGGCTGGGTTTGCCCGTATAAAGCGGTGGTTCAACCCAACCTTCCCAAGACGGGCCCGTCGCCAAGGATTCACCCGCGCCGGGGGCCATTTCGGTGACTGTTGCGACGCGCAAAAGCGAACCGAACAAAAGCGCGACCGTGAAGATCATTAGCGCCATGTAACGCAAACCAAAGGGATCGCGGCGCGACAGCTTCAGGTCGGGTTCGACCGCTTTTGCGCCCTTCAGCCTGTCCGCCATCCGTCGGATATGCACGGCCCAAACCGCTTCGGAGGCCGTATCGCCCGCGCCAATCGCCTGTTCATCTGCAAGTGTCGAAATCGGGCGGCCCGGCAAGGTTTCGTCCAGACGGGCCAAAGCCTCGTCCCGTTTTGGCAAGCGGAAACGCCGGATGCCATAGCCAAAGGCGACCAAAGCCCCGCCAATCGCCAAAACGCCAAGGCCCCAGACCACTTCCAGTGGCAAAACTTCGTGGAACCCCAACAACAGCATCGCTGCGGTCAACAACAAGATCGACCAAAGCGGCCAGAAGGACCGGACCACACGTTCAGCGAAAATGCCCATAAGGGTAAGGCGCACCGGCCAACGCAGCCGCTGTTCTGCCTCCCTTGGAAGATCGCTCTTTCGGGTCATAAACCTCAATCTAGGGCCGAGGAGCGGGAATCCTACCCTTTAAGCCATGAAGGTATGCTATCGCGATTTATCATCTCGTCAAAGGTCGGACGGGGGCGAATGACAGCAAATTGATGCCCATGGACCAAAACTTCGGGAATGAGGGGTCGTGAGTTATATTCTGACGCCATTACAGCACCATAGGCCCCGGCTGAGCGGAAGGCGACCAGATCACCGGCCTTTAAAGGCGGCAAAGAACGGCCACGTGTGAAGGTATCGCCGGTTTCACAGACCGGACCGACCACATCATATGGCGTCGTTTCCACACCGGGGGCAGGTTCCAATACCGGCACAATATCGTGGTAGGCGCCGTACATGGCGGGACGGATCAAATCGTTCATCGCGGCGTCCAGAATCAGGAACTCGCGGTCTTCGCCGGATTTCACATAGATCACGTCCGACACCAGCAAACCGGCATTGCCCGCGATCAGACGACCCGGTTCGATTTCGACCTCGCAACCCAGATCACCGACCGTTCGCTTGATGACCTCGCCGTACTCCATCGGCAAGGGCGGTGCGCTGTTCGAGCGTTCGTAGGGGATGCCAAGACCGCCCCCCAGATCCAGACGCCGGATGTCGTGACCATCGGCGCGGAGGTCGCGGGTCAACTCGGCCACCAGATTGTAGGCCAGCTCGAACGGTTCAAGTTCGGTCAGTTGCGAGCCGATATGCACGTCGATGCCGACCACGTCGATGCCGGGCAGTTTGGCGGCATCGGCATAGACTGTGCGCGCTCGGCTGATCGGGATGCCGAACTTGTTGTCGGATTTGCCGGTCGAGATTTTCTCGTGCGTTTTCGCATCCACATCCGGATTCACCCGCACGGTGATCGGCGCAACCTTACCCAAACGGGTCGCGACTTCGGACAAGCGCACCATCTCGGGTTCGCTTTCGACGTTGAACTGGCGGATGCCGCCGGTCAGGGCCAGCTCCATTTCTTCGGCCGTTTTGCCAACGCCGGAAAACACAATCCGTTCGCCCGGAAACCCGGCGGCAATCGCGCGACGGTATTCGCCGCCGGACACCACATCGACGCCAGCCCCAAGCCGCGCCAAAAGGGTCAGCACCGCTTGGTTGGAGTTTGCCTTCATGGCATAACACACCAAATGCGGCATCCCTTCCAACGCGTCGTCGAATAGCCGGAAATGGCGTTCCAGTGTGGCGGTGGAATAGACATAGAACGGCGTGCCCACGGCTGCCGCGATTTCGGGCAGGGGCACATCCTCGGCATGTAGGATGCCGTTTTGATACAAAAAATGGTCCATTTGGGGTCTCTTCGGCAGTCTGACTTCGCGGACATAGCAGACAATCGGGGCGGCGCAACATTCGACAGGGCGTTCTAAGCCGTGGTAACGACCCTTATGGCACATGAATATACCGCAACCGTTCGCTGGACTTGCGCCGGAGATTTCGCAAAGGGCCGCTATTCCCGCGCCCATGACTGGACCTTCGACGGGGGGATAACGGTGCCAGCCTCTTCCTCGCCGCTTTCGGTCCCCCTGCCCTTTTCGGATGAGACCGCCGTCGACCCGGAAGAGGCTTTCGTCGCCTCGGTTTCGTCCTGCCACATGCTGTGGTTTCTGGACTTGGCGCGGCGTGCAGGGTTCGAGCTGGCATCTTATACCGACAGGGCCGTGGCGCGGATGGAGGGCAAGCCGAACCCTTGGATCACACGGGTGGATTTGTTTCCGAAGGCGGACTGGGTTGGGGATACGCCAAGCGCCGAGGCCTTGGCGGAATTGCATCATGCGGCCCATGAAAAGTGCTTTATCGCGAACTCGATCAAATCCGAAGTGGTGGTGAACTAATTGGCCGCTTTTCCACGTCAGCGAAAATGCACCGAAACGACGTCTGCGAACCATGAATTGTTGAGGCAGGCCCTGTTTTCAGATAGTTAGCCCTATAGCTTTGTCACTTACCCCCATGGCGGCTTCATGACATCAGACCTTCTCAAAGACCTGCGCGGCTATGCCGGGCGCGTTGTGGCGAAAATCCGGCTTGGTCGGCGGCATCCGTATCAGGATCAGTTTTCGCCCCGGATGGATTGTGAGACGGTCGATCATGCGGACAGGTTTCTGATGATCGCCAGCACGCCGCGCTGTGGCAGCCACTATCTTGGACATATGTTGGGCGCGACCGGTCAATGTGGCGTGCCTTTAGAGTACTTCCATCCCGCAAACCTGAAGGTATGGGCGCGGCGTTTCGGGACAGATGACATCCAAGCCCTGTTTCCAAAGATCGTGCAGCATCGCACCAGTCAAAACGGGGCCTTTATGGTCAAAGCTCACTGGGATCAGTTCAAGCCCATAAGCGACAGGGTTGCCGGTTTGACCCAAGGGGCCGGCTTTGACAAAACCATTTGGATTTCGCGGCGCAATCAGTTGTCGCAGGCGATTTCCTATGTGATTGCGGCGCAAAGCGGCGTTTGGATTTCTGGCGCGAAACCCACCGGCGAGACCCACTTTGATTACGACGCCATCGTCGAAAGTGCCAAGGCCACGCGGGCGGACAATCTGGAATGGCGCGCCTATATGGAAACGCTTGGCCCTGATCGCGGGCTGGCGGTGGTATTCGAGGATCTCTTGGGCGACAGCGCAGCCCATGAGCGCATCGCGGAATTCCTCAGTCTTGAGACTGCGCTGCACCCTTCAGAGCGGACGCAAAAGCAGGGCGACGGGCGCAACGCAGATTGGAAAGCCCGTTTCAACGATCAGCTTCGTGACGAAGATACGTGGATCCTTGAAACGCCGGTCTGGTTGGCAGCACCGGCGGCTTAGGGCGACGCCTCGGACGATCATGCCGCAATCCCCGATCAGGATCAGGCGTTTTCCAAGTACACTTTTGCCGTCACGGCGTGAGGGTTCACTTAGCCGAGGATGCGCCAGTGTTTTCATCCAAGCTGAGGCTCAACCAAAGCTTACCTGACGTGTAGTTCCCTTTGATAAGATAGTCAGGTTCCGCGATTTCGGGGAAGTCTTCCATCCAGTCGCGATAGCGGTCGTTGGTGACAATCCGCGCCCCAAGGTCACGTGCAGCCTTCAAAATATATGGATCAGCCGGCGTACCTTTTGGGACGACCATGATTCTATCCGTTGGCAAGCCCAGCAAATCGCCAAATTTACCATCATGCTGATAACTGCCGGAAAGAACATAGCCCGCATTCGCATCAAACATCACGCCCGTTTCGAAACCTAAGGACGTCAGGTGGTTCACGACCTCGCGCACGGTTGAGATTTTAGGCGTGTCGTTCTTCCAATACATAACGTTGGACCCATCAATCACGATTGCTTTTCGCGCGGGTGCATTTTGGGCTTTGGTCCGGCCCGATAAACGCGACATGATCAAAAGCAGGCTGGCAATCGTACAGGGTCCAGCCAACAAAAGCAGGTCGGACCATTCTGGATTGGCGAAAGCGGCTATGACCCCGGAAATTGAGATTATGGCTAAAACAGCGAGCGTTCTCATCGTCTTAAATGTCTTTGCTGTTTAAAGGTATTTTTGCGTTCATTTAAAAAACCAGAATCACGCTAGAATACTGAATTTAATTGAATATATGAGATTTCTGAAGAATTCGAGGCGCGCGCGCCCAATTGAAAAGGACCTTTCTGTGCGAGAATGCTACCCCACATTCCGCGTTCTGAGGAACAGATAAAGCGGCAACCCGCAGCTGACTCCGATGCAATAAGTTGCCGGGATCGCCACCAGTGCCAGCCAGTTTTTACGCACCCATGTCTCGGCGATGATCCACACCGTCAAGGCGATGGCGGCAATGGTCAGGTCCCAGACCAGCCCGTGGGTCGAGGCGTTGACGTACCACGCATCGATCAAACCGCTTAGGCCCGTGCCCTCGGTCCGCATGTAGGTGATGAAGTAATACATGGGGTGGATGGCACCCCAGATGGCCAGGCCAAGATAGGTCAGTCGCAGAGGGCTCATCACAGGGTTCCGCTGACACCGATTTTGGTCGTGCCAGAAACCGAAACCCCGTCGGTTTTCGGCACCGGTTCGCCATCAACGCCACAGCCCGCCAAGGCCAGCGCCGCGATCAGGACAAGCGCTCTCATGGGGACACCGCCACGCCGACGTTGCCCACGCGACCGGACACCACGGGCGAAACGCTGACGCCTGAGGAACTGATAGTGGTTCCGATGCCTAGTGTCGGGTTTTCACATCCTGCGACGCCGATCAGGGCCGCGATAGCCATCAATTTCGGGACGATCTTCATGACGAAGGCTCCTATATCTGCCCGTTCCAGCGGGCGATTTGCGCGCGCACCTGATCGGGTGCCGTGCCGCCATAGGATGTGCGGCTTTTGACCGAGTTGTCCACTCCCAGCACGTCAAACACCCCGTTTGTGATGCTTTCGTGAGCGGATTTCATCTGATCAAGCGTCAGATCGGGCAGGTCTTTTCCTTCGGCTTCAGCCAAGGCCACAAGGGTTCCGGTGACGTGGTGGGCGTCACGGAACGGCAGCCCAGCCTCGCGCACCAGCCAATCGGCCAGATCGGTCGCGGTGGAAAAGCCCGAGGATGCGGCGGCGCGAAGGGCGTCTGGATTGGCACTCATATCGCGGACCATGCCTTCCATGGCGGCAAGGGACAGCATCAGACTATCTGCCGCATCGAACACCTGTTCCTTGTCTTCCTGCATGTCTTTTGAATAGGCCAAAGGCAGGCCCTTCATCACGGTGAATAGGCCAACCGTCGCGCCCAAGATACGTCCGATCTTGGCACGCACCAGTTCGGCGGCATCGGGGTTTTTCTTTTGCGGCATGATCGACGAGCCGGTCGAAAACCGGTCGGACATGGTGACGAACCGGAATTGCGCGCTGGACCAGATCACCAGTTCTTCGGCCAGTCGGGACAGGTGCATGGCGGTGATGCTGGAGGCCGCAAGGAATTCCAAAGCGAAGTCCCGATCCGCCACGGCATCCAGAGAATTGGCCATGGGGCGGTCAAATCCTAACGCCGACGCCGTTGCGTCGCGATCAATCGGGAAAGACGTGCCCGCCAAAGCCGCAGCTCCAAGCGGGCATTCGTTCATCCGGGCCCGCGCATCGGCAAAGCGCGACGCATCCCGGCCCAGCATTTCCACATAAGCCATCATGTGATGACCCCATGTGACGGGCTGCGCCGTCTGCAAATGGGTGAACCCGGGCATGACCCAATCGGCACCCGCCTCGGCCTGACCCAGAAGGGCTGATTGCAACGCTTTGATCCCCGCCACAGCCGCATCGCACTGATCGCGCACCCAAAGCCGGAAATCCGTCGCAACCTGATCGTTGCGCGACCGGCCTGTGTGCAAACGGCCCGCAGGTTCGCCGATCAGCTCTTTCAGCCGCGCTTCGACGTTCATGTGGATGTCTTCCAAGGCCGTCGAAAAGGCAAAATCGCCTGTTTCAATCTCTGACAAGACCGTGAGAAGGCCTTCCCGGATCGCCTTGGCATCGTTATCGTCAAGAATGCCTTGCGCGGCCAACATCGCCGCATGGGCACGCGAGCCTTCGATGTCTTGGCGCGCAAGTCGCTGGTCAAAGCCGATCGAGGCATTAATTGCCTCCATTATGGCGTCCGGACCGGCGGCAAAGCGCCCGCCCCACATCTTGTTCGCGTCGTCGGTCATGTCGTCTCCGAAAGGGAGTTTTATGCGTTTTTTCCTTGCCGTCCTCTACACGGGCCTTGCCCTTAGCGCAAATGCCGCCCTCGCCGACACAAGCGAGATCGAAGCCTTGCGCGAAGGTACCATGAAGAAACTGGCGTTTTCCGAAGCGCAGCCGGTGTCCGACAACACGTTTACGGACCCTGCTGGCGGGGAATTCACGCTGGCGGATTTCAAAGGCAAGACGGTTCTGGTGAACTTCTGGGCCACGTGGTGCGCGCCGTGCCGCAAGGAAATGCCGATGCTGTCGGAGCTGCAGACCGAGTTTGGCGGCGAGGATTTTGAGGTGGTGACGATTGCGACGGGTCGGAACTCGGTGCCCGGCATCCAAAAGTTCTTTGAGGACATCGAAGTCGACAATCTGCCACTTTATCTGGACCCCAAGCAAAAACTGGCCCGCGACATGGCCGTGCTGGGCCTGCCGATTACGCTGATCCTGGACAAAGACGGTCAGGAAATCGCCCGGATGCGGGGGGACGCAGAGTGGAATTCCGAGAGTGCGAAGGCGATTATCACGGCGTTGATTGCGAAAGCCGGTGAGAGCTGAGGGTATTGGGTGTGAG
>CAZWDS010000011.1:56456-56890 GCA_964632495.1 uncultured Rhodobacterales bacterium | reverse complement strand
ACTTGGTAGTCGTTGAAGTCATGGGCGCCGGTGATCTTAACCGCGCCCGAACCGAAGTCGGGGTCGGGGTATTCATCTGTGATGATCGGGATCAACCGGCGGTGCTCTTTCGGGCCGACCGGGATTTCGCAGAATTGGCCAACGATGGACGCGTAACGCTCGTCCGAGGGATGCACCGCGACCGCGCCATCACCCAGCATGGTTTCGGGGCGTGTGGTCGCGATGGAAATATAGTCGCGGGTTTCCTCGAAGATGACGGTCCCGTTTTCATCTCTTTCTAAATACGCATATGTCGCACCACCCGCCAAGGGGTATTTGAAATGCCACATGTGCCCGTCGACATCCACATTTTCGACTTCCAGATCAGAAATGGCGGTTTCAAAATGCGGGTCCCAGTTGACGAGGCGTTTGCCGCGATAGATCAGGCCTTTTTC
>CAZWDS010000011.1:0-56446 GCA_964632495.1 uncultured Rhodobacterales bacterium | reverse complement strand
TGACGGCGTCGTGGAAGTTCCCCTCTTCGCCCTTGGGCGCATTCGGAGCGCCTGACATTGTGAAAGCGTTTCGGGACCAGTCGCAGGAAGCGCCGATCCGCTTCAACTGGTCGATGATGGTGCCGCCGGATTGCTGCTTCCATTCCCAGACCTTGGCCGTAAACGCCTCGCGCCCCATGTCGCGGCGGCCCGGCAGTTGCGCTTCCATAAGGTTGCGTTCCACAACCATCTGCGTGGCGATCCCTGCGTGATCCTGGCCCGGTTGCCAGAGCGTGTCATGGCCCTGCATCCGGTGCCAGCGCGTCAGGATGTCTTGCAGGGTGTTGTTGAAGGCGTGGCCCATGTGCAAAACGCCGGTCACGTTGGGCGGGGGGATCATGATGCTGAAGGTTTCGTCAGATGACGCATTGGCCCCGGCTTTGAAAGCACCGGCCTGTTCCCAAGCGGCGTAAATGCGGGCTTCGGCGTCTTGAGCGTTGAAGGTCTTGTCCATGGATCTTTGCCTTTTTGACTTGGGGCGAGGTTTATCTGTCCCACGGGCAGAGGGAAAGGGTGGGCAGGCCGGGAATTTGCGTATTTGGAAAGAGATGAAAGCGCCAGAATTTGAGGCGCGGGGCTCTGGACACCGGGGCGGAACGGATTAGGGTTTGCGCGTCCGAAACTCGAAAGGCGTCACCATGGATAAGTTTGGCAAATCGCAGCCCGTGCGGCGGCTTGAGGATGAACGGTTTTTGCGCGGCTCTGGGCGCTATGTGGATGACATCGTCCCCGATAATGCGTTGCATGCCGTCTTTGTGCGCGCGCAGGTGGCCCATGGGGTTCTGACGCCGGCGGATTTGAGTGATGTGCGCGAGATGCCGGGGGTGGTTTTGGCCATGGCGGCGGAAGATTTGGTCGAGATGGGCGTGGACTATTCACTGGACACCGAGATTTTGACGAACCGCGATGGCTCGAAGGGGGCGAAACCGGCGCGGCCCATTCTGGCATCGGGCAAAGTGCGGTTTGTGGGCGAGGCGATCGCGATGATCGTGGCCGACAGCCGCGAGGCGGCGAAAGATGCCGCCGAGACGGTTTATGCCGAGATCGAGGATCTGGGGGCCAAACTGGACATGGCCCCCGGTGGTGTGACGGTGCACGACGAGGCACCCGATAACGTTGTCTATGACTGGACGATGGGCGACGGCGAAGGTGTTGCGGCCGCGATGGCCGGGGCGGCGCATGTTGTGACCACGCGGGTGGTGGACAACCGGGTGGTTTGCAACTCGATGGAGCCGCGTGGTTGTTTTGCCGAATGGGATGGGGAGCG
Organism: uncultured Rhodobacterales bacterium; assembly: GCA_964632495.1. GTDB lineage: Bacteria > Pseudomonadota > Alphaproteobacteria > Rhodobacterales > Rhodobacteraceae > CALKXV01. Next base: position 55,140 of record CAZWDS010000011.1, on the reverse strand, counting down.
TATGCATCTGTCTTATGGCGGCCAAGGCGTGTGGGGCATGAAGGCGGATTTGGCGAAGTGTTTTGGGTTGGACAAGGCTCAGGTGCGGGTGACCACGCCGGATGTGGGCGGTGGGTTTGGCATGAAGGGCTTTGGTTACCCCGAGTATTTTGCCGTGGCTGCGGCCGCCAAGACGCTAGGGCGTCCGGTGCGCTGGATGTCGGAACGGTCCGAAGCGATGATGACGGACAATGGCGGGCGCGATCTGGTGTCGGTTTCGACCATGGGGTTTGACGCGGATCACCGGCTGGTCGCCTATCAGGTGGATACGGTCTGCAACATGGGCGCCTATCTGTCTGGGTTCGCGCAGTTTATTCAGACTGATCTGTTCGCAAAGGTGGCTATGGGCGTTTACGATGTTCAGAATATCTTGCTGAATTGCAAAGGCTTTTTCACCAATACCACGCAGATTGACGCCTATCGCGGCGCGGGTCGGCCCGAGGCGATTTTCGTGTTGGAACGGTCGATGGACAATGCGGCGCGCGAACTTGGCGTTGACCCTTATGAATTGCGGAGGAAGTCCTTCATTACGCCTGAAAAGTTTCCCTATAAAACAGCGATTGCCGAAACCTATGACGTGGGTGAATTTGATCGCGTGCTGGCCTGTGCGGAACAAAACGCGGATCGTTCGGGGTTTGCCGCGCGGCGTGCGGCCTCGGAAGCGGCGGGCAAGTTACGGGGGCAGGGGCTTTGTTATTACATCGAGTCGATCCTTGGGGATCAGACTGAAACGGCCCGCGTGGTTTTCGAAGATGACGGGACGGTCAGCCTTTATGTGGGGACGCAGTCCAACGGGCAGGGGCACGAGACGGTTTATGCGACGTTCCTGTCCGATCACACTGGGATACCTAAGGATGCCATTCGCATTGTGCAGGGCGACAGTGACCTGATCCGCAAGGGCGGCGGCACTGGCGGGTCGCGGTCTGTGACGATGCAGACGGGGGCGACTTTGGTCACGGTTTCCGCGATCACGAAACAATTCGCGGATTATCTGGCGGATAAGTTCGATTCCAGCGACGTCGAATTTGATGACGAACGGTTCCGCATCCCCGGATCAAACGAAACGCCGTCGATCATGGAAGTTGCGGCCATGGCGCGCGACGATGGCAAGACCGAGATTTTGGACGTTTCGCAATCCTGGGAACTGGAAGCGCGGTCTTTCCCCAATGGGGCTCATATCGCAGAGGTCGAGATTGATCCTGAGACAGGTTTCGTTGTCGTGGACCGGTATTCCGTAACTGATGATTTTGGTAATCTTATCAATCCATTATTGGCCGAAGGGCAGGTGCATGGGGGCGTTGCTCAAGGGTTGGGTCAGGCTTTGATGGAACACGTGGTCTATGACGAGGATGGTCAGCTTTTGACGGCAACCTTCATGGATTACGGCATGCCGCGCGCTGCTGATTTGCCGATGATCGACTTTAACTCGGAACCGGTGCCGTCGCTTTACAACCCGATGGGGATGAAGGGCTGTGGTGAGGCAGGAACTGTTGGGGCGTTGGCAGCCTTGGCCAATGCGGTCGCAGATGCCATGTCTACAAGGGGTTTGGGGGCGATTGACATGCCCTTCACGCCCGCGCGCGTCTGGTCCGCCATGCAAAGCCAAGTCGCGGCAGAGTAATCACGGATGCCACACAATTCCGCGAAAGAGCGTTAGATTCGTGGAAAGGTAACCATTCCGGCATTACCCTTAACGGTATGACCGATACTGCTGTGATATCTTCATGGGCTTGAAAGACCGGATCCGCGATCTTGTCGGGTTTTTCCGGCGGACCGAGCGTTCGGTGCATCCCGTCACGCGGGAGCCTGTCGATCATGTCGTCTTGCTGGACGGCACGATGTCGACACTTGAGGTTGGGTGCGAGACGAATGTGGGTCTGACGTACAAGCTTTTGGATGACGTCGCAGGGTCGGGGCGCATGGGGCTTTACTATGAGGCCGGCAACCAATGGTCGGATTGGTCCAAGACAATGGACATCATTGAAGGGCGCGGCATCAACCGGCAAATCCAGCGGGTTTATGGCTGGCTGGCCAGCCGGTATCGCCCGGGGGATCGGATTTTTCTGATTGGCTATTCACGGGGTGCTTATGCGGTGCGCTCTTTGGCTGGGGTGATCCACCAGGTCGGGCTTTTGCGGCAGGATCAGGCGACCGAACGGATGGTGCGCGAGGCATATCGTCAGTACCAGTTGGGCGGTACCGCCGAGGTGTGTCAGGCGTTCGGCAAAGCATACTGCCACGAAAGCGTTCCGATCGAGATGATCGGGTGTTTTGACACGGTGAAAGCCCTGGGGTTCCGCGCACCTTTCGTTTGGAAGTGGGCCGAGGTGAAACACTCGTTTCACTCGCACGCTTTGGTTCCGAATGTGCGGCACGGATTTCACGCGCTGGCTTTGGACGAAACGCGCGAGGCGTTTTCGCCGGTGCTTTGGGAGTCGCCGGCTGGTCACCCCGGCATGGTTGAGCAGGTTTGGTTCCGCGGAACCCATGGGGATATAGGCGGGCAGCTGACCGGTTTCGAGGATGCGCGCTCGTTGTCGAACATTCCGTTGACTTGGATGCTGGAAAAGATGGAGCGATGTGATCTGGAATTGCCGCGCGGTTGGCGTCAGTTGTTTCCGATCGATGAAGATGCGCCGTCGGTTGGGACTTGGCGCGGTTGGGGCAAGTATTTTCTGGCCCGCAAGAAACGGCGCGTCGGTGTCAATCCGTCCGAAGCGCTGCATCCTTCCGCCATTGGGCGATCGCGCCGTGCCGGAGAACTTGGCGAAGCGGTGACGTTGTAAGGTGACTGAAACGGTGCGCCTGCGGCGCGCTTTTTTTCGCGCTGACGCGCTCTCCCCGAAGTATTTTTGGCAAGAGGAAGGGTTTTACGCGACCTTTTCTAAATTGGAGTCCGGGGCAAGACCAAGGGCGTGGACCACATCGCGGGTCAGGATCGGGTTGTTCAGGGTATAGAAATGTAAGTGGTCGACGCCGCCGTCGATCAGTTGGCTGCAAAGATGTGTGCATTCGGCAATGGCCAGAAGCGCGGTTCTATCGTCGCGTTCAGCCGTGTCAAAGGCGCGGGCCAGACGATCGGGGATTTTTGCACCGCAGCGTTCTGCAATGCGTTTGGTGCCGGACCAGGACTGGACCGGCAAAATGCCAGGCAGGATCGGGGCAGTGATACCGGCTTTGGCGGCGCGATCGCGGAACCGGAAAAAGGTATCTGCCTGAAAGAAAAACTGCGTGATCGCTTGGGTCGCGCCCGCGTCGATCTTGCGTTTCAACCAGTCGATATCGGCGTTGTCGTCGGCCGCTTCGGGGTGTCTGTCGGGATAGGCACCGACGGTGATCTGGAAGGTGCCGGTTTTGGCCAATGCTTCGATCAGTTCGGCGCTGTCTTGGAAGCCATCCGGGTGCGCCTGGAACGCGCCCTGTCCCTTTGGGGGATCGCCGCGTAAGGCGACGATGTGGTCAACGCCCGCGTCACCATAGCGTTTGGCAATGTCCAAAGTTTCAGAGCGGCTGGCGTTGACACAGGTCAGGTGGGCCGCAACGTTCAAACCGGTGTGAGCGCCAATGGCTTCGACCGCGTCGTGGGTCAGCTCCCGGGTGGTGCCGCCCGCCCCATACGTCACCGAGACGAAGCTTGGGTTCGTGTGTTTCAGCGCACTGAACGTGTCCCAAAGGCGAAATGAGGCTTCGATCGAGCGGGGCGGGAAAAACTCGTAGGACAGCGTGGTGGTCATGGAAGGGGCCTTTTGGGGGAAGCGATACGATCTTGTCTCACATTCCACTTTGTGAAACAAATTCATAATTCTCATGATTTTGATGAGCCTGACCGCAAGATGTATATCGAATTTCGGCACCTGAAGACCATTCGCGCGATCCATGAAACCGGGGGGTTGGCCCGGGCCGCGGAAGCGATGAACATCACGCAATCGGCGTTGTCGCATCAGGTGAAGGGCCTAGAGGCTCAGGTTGGGGTTGAGTTGTTCGTGCGCCGCTCAAAGCCGTTGAAACTGTCCTCTGCGGGGCAGAGGTTGTTGAAATTGGCGGAAAAAATCTTGCCCGAGATGGAAGCGGTGGAAGAAGAGTTTCGCGGGCTTCGCTCGGGGCGTACCGGGCGTTTGCACATTGCGATCGAGTGCCACGCGTGTTTCGAGTGGTTGTTTCCAGTGCTTGAGGAATTTCGCAAAGCTTGGCCCGATGTGGATGTTGATATTCGGCCCGGACTGGCGTTTGACGCATTGCCCGCCTTGCAGCGCGAAGAGGTGGATTTGGTCGTGTCGTCAGATCCCGAAGATTTGGACGGCGTGACGTTTTCAGCCCTTTTCGATTATGAACCGGTGTTTGTGGCAGCCGCATCGCACCCTTTGGCGCAGAAACCTTTCGTCGAGGCCGAGGATTTTCGCGATGAGCTGTTGATTACCTATCCGGTCGAACGGGCGCGACTGGACGTGTTCAGCGCGCTGTTGAACCCGGCCAAGGTGGAACCGCGTGCGGTCCGGCAAGTGGAGTTGACGGCTGTGATTTTGCTGCTGGTGGCGTCAAATCGCGGCGTGGCCGTCTTGCCGGATTGGGTGGTGCGCGAGGTGCGATATCATTCGGATTATGTCACGCGGCCTTTGACCAAGAAGGGCGTGACCAAGCGGCTTTATGCGGCGACGCGGGATGACGATGCTGCGAAGCCTTTCGTCGCGCATTTGTTGCAACTGGCGCGCAAGATACCGGTGCAATTGCAGCGCGGCCCTTAAGGTCTTGTCAAACGAACGTAAGGCCGGGTTGCCACCTTCGTTCGCGTGACTTTTGGGTCGGGTCAGTTTTTCCGGTTGCTGGTCCCGGGCAAACTGCCTAAACGGCCAGCCATGCAAAGCGCAAATATGAACGTCATGATCAAGGCGGCCCGGTCTGCGGGTCGTAGTTTGTCCAAGGACTTCCGCGAGGTCGAAAACCTTCAGGTGTCGTCCAAAGGGGCAGGGGATTTTGTGAGCCGCGCGGATATCGCCGCCGAGGCCATGATCCGTGACATGTTGATGGAGGCGCGCCCGACCTATGGTTGGGTGGGCGAGGAAAGCGATCCGGTCGAAGGCGCTGATCCGACGCGTCGCTGGATTGTCGACCCTTTGGATGGCACCACGAATTTCCTGCACGGCCTGCCGCATTGGGCGATTTCCATTGCCTTGGAGCACAAGGGCGAGATTGTCGCGGCGGTGGTATATGACCCGTCGAAGGACGAAATGTTCAAGGCTGAAAAAGGCCAAGGTGCGTTCCTGAATGAACAACGTTTGCGCGTCAGTGATCGCGCGAAAATGATCGAGAGCATCTTTGCGACGGGCTTGCCTTTTGGCGGACGTCCCGAGTTGCCCGAGGCGTTGAAACAACTGGCCAAGCTTTTGCCAATGACAGCAGGTGTGCGCCGATTTGGGGCTGCGGCGCTGGATTTGGCGTATGTGGCCGCAGGCCGTTACGAAGGATATTGGGAGAAAGGCGTCCATTCCTGGGACGTGGCGGCGGGCGTGCTGTTGGTGCGTGAAGCTGGCGGTTTCGTCGAAGGCTTCGATCCCAAAGCAAACCCGGTGGAATGCGGTTCGATCGTCACGGCGAATGGTGCGATTTTCGAAACATTCGCAAAGATTGTTCGCGATCTGTAGGGTCTAACGTCACCTTGATGCCGCAAACGTAAGTCATGTATTGGCCTATGTCTGCTCGCTTCATTTTCTTTTGGTCATGTGCCGTCTTCTTCGCCTATTCGGGCGCTATGATGCTTGTGCAAAGCGACGACCATGTTTCGACATTGGAAGGCGGGCTGGGGCCAAGTGTCGTGACTGAGACGCTCAGCTCGTCCTAATCGTCTGACTTTTCGCGTGATTTTCCCAGAAGACGTCCGATCAGGAAGGACGTGCGTGGGGCATAGATGTATCTTGTTTTGGTTTCCGTTTCTCGGGTGCCCATTCGGATCAGGCTGAAAACGATCAGCACCACATGGGCCAAAGACACAAAGACAAACATTGCACTTGGACCAAAATTCTCGATCAGGACCGAGACGAACCATGGCGATGCGATGGCACCGACGGCATAAAGGAACATCAAAGCCGCTGACAGATCGACCCGTTCATCTTGCGTGGCAAAGTCGTGGGCGTGGGCGGCGGCGACCGAGTAGATTGGGAAAGTCGCAAACCCGAAGAACCCGGCGGTGACGAAAGCGGACATCGTGCCGTTGGAGGAAAAGGCGACCATCACGGCGCAGGACAGAATCGCAAGTCCGGATAATCCCACAAGAACCCAACGTCGGTCATAACGGTCGGCCACCCAGCCTGCGGGATACTGGCTGATGGCGCCGCCCAAGACGAAAGCCGCCAGGAAAAGCGCAATGTCATCAATGCTTAGGCCCACCTCGACACCATAGATCGGGCCAACCATGCGAAAGGCTGCCGTGGTCAGCCCGGCCGATACGACGCCCGCTGCGGCCAAGGGGGATCGGCTCCAAGCCAAGCTGGGACGCAGGCGGGGGGCAGAGGGAATTTCGGGTTGTTCGACCTTTGTCAGAACCAAGGGCACAATTGCGGCGCAACAAATCAGGGCCAGGATGTTGTAGGACACATAGCTTGCGGGTTCGAGCACCGAGATCATCAATTGCGCCGCCAACGCACCGCCAATATCGACCACACGGTAGGTGGCCATGGCGCGCCCGCGCGTTTCATTGGTGACTTTGGCCTGAAGCCAGCTTTCGACAACGGTATAGGACCCGGCGATGCACATACCGGATAAAACGCGCATCGCCATCCAGGCAGTTGCGTCGATCACCAGCATATGGCTGAGAATGCCGATTGTGCCCGTGGCGGTAAACGCCGCGAAAGCGCGGGAATGTCCTACATCCCCCATCAGTCTGGGGGCCCACCAACATCCGATAAAGAAACCGATAAAATGCGCCGATCCCAAAAGCCCGATCTCGGCGCGGGTAAAGCCAAGTGTGACGCCTGAAATCGCGTCAAGCGGCGCGATCCCGCCCGAGCCGAGCTGAAGAAGCACAACGGACAAAAGCAGGGCGGCAAAGGAAATCATCAGGCGCATGTCACGCCTCTTTTCAATCTTTCTGACCTATCACAACCGCTTGGAATCGACATTGCGACGGCGGATTTGGCCCATAGCGCAGTTTCGACGTGTTTGGCGCGGACTTGCCCGTGTCTTAGTGCCGTGTGGAATTAGACGCAGCTTTCGCTGGCGTGGGGGTCGGTAGACTGCCCGAACCGTTGAATTCCGGCATCGCATCCCAAAGCCTGTCGATCTCGGATTCCAGCGCATGCAGATCCACGAAATAGTCCACGTTTGCCATGGCCTTATAACTGCGCAATTTGCGCACGCGGCGAAGGGTGCCTGACAGAATTTCCCGCATGTCTGCCTTACAGGCGCGTGCATAGGCCCGGATCTGGTTTTCAACCTCAATCCGGCTATTGCGCGCATCAGATAATTCGTCGGTCATCAGGCGCCGTTCAAGGGCCGTTGCGATGGATTTTTGTAGCGTATCTACGTTCATCATCGCCTTCGTCATATAGTCCGAACACCCCCGCCGCATCGCTTCGACCGCGATGTTAATCTGCCCTTCGCCAGCCAGCATAATCGCGGCGGATTGCGATTGGTTTTCGTGATCCGACAGCATCTCAAGAGCATCAAGTCCGGTGTCACCAGCCAAGAAATAATCGATAAAAATTATATCGTAAGATGATTTTTCCAAGGCCGCGTTCAAGTCTGACAGTCCTTCAACCTCTGTTGCATCAAACCGCATGCCTGCCTGTCCGCAAAGCCGGGTCAATCGTTGGCGATCCAGTTCGTTGTCATCAATGATCAAAATGCGCATGGGCCGCGCTGGCGCGGTGTCTTCGTGATCTTCGGGTGTTTTGGCAACGGAAGTGTTTTGCATAATGTCCTGTCTATCTCTGCAACCTCTCAACGGGGTCACCATGCACAGATCTCTTTTCCCACAGATTAACAGATCAAATTTTATCAAAGTAACCAGAGCGCAATTTTTCAATTCCGCGCGCCCGGAATTCACGTTTGTTTAAGGGGTCGGCTTCTACACCATGAGGCAGTTGCCCTGTTAAGTTGTTTGAGGATGTGATGAACGCAGAACTTTCTTTTGATCCATCCATCCCCGTGGAAGATGCAGACTCTGAAACGGATGAAATTATCTATCGGATCTCGCACGACTTGCGTGCGTCGGTTCGGGCGTTACAGGAATTACCGTCTTGGATTGTCGAGGATCTGGATCAGGCGGCAATCGCTATACCTGCGCCAACGAACCGTCATCTTGAACTGATTGGCAGCCACGCAAGCCGGCTTGACCTGATGCTGACCGGCCTTTTGGAATATTCGCGTGTTGGTCGGATGCAACCGATCACGGCGGTAAAACCTGATATAGTCTTGGCCGACGTTCTGGACGACCTTGGGCTTCCTTGCGAAGCCAATGTCACAACAAGAATAGATCGCGGCAAGGTGCAGATGGGGGTTGATGACCTACAGCGGATTTTTTCGATCCTGCTGACAAATGCGGTGCGCTTTCACCCAACCCAAGCCCCACGTATCACCGTCACAGGCGGGCCGATCAATGAAAAAGACTGGCAATTCATCGTCAGTGATGATGGCCCCGGCATTCCCGAAGCCAAACGCGAATTCGTGCTGCGCCCTATGACCAAGCTTGTCTCACGCGATGTGGACCCGGGCGCGGGCATGGGATTGGCTATCTTGCGCAAAGTTGCCTGGACCTATGGCGGCTCGGTCGAGGTGGGCACACCGAAGTCAGGGGGCGGTACGTCGGTGACGGTGACGCTGCGGGTGAATTAGATCGGGCACACCAGGTCAGAGCGTAGCGGACAGATGGTCCTTGCGGTGGCGCAATAGTGCATCCCGGTCGGGGTTTATTCCAAGGCCGGGTCCCTTTGGCACATGCACTTCGCCGTTTGAGACGGGGAAGGGACGCTCGGCAATATCGGCGCTGGCATAATAGGTGGACATGTAGAACTCGCATCCCAAGTGCAACTCGGGCAGAGCCGCCATCAAATGCGCGCCTGCCGCATGGGCGACGGACGTCTCGAACATGCAGCCCCCGTAGACACCAATGCCCGCAGCCCGCGCTATGGCCGCCACTTCAAGACAACGTCGTATCCCGCCAGACTTCATCACTTTCAGCGAAAAGACATTGGCCACGCGCATTTCGGCCCCTTCCAGCGCATCCACCGGACCAAAGACGCTTTCATCCGCCATAATCGGCACATCCACAGCATGTGTAATATGCGCAAGAGCCGCGCGTTCGTGGCGTTTGACGGGTTGTTCGACCAAATCCGGGCGAAACACTTCAAGATCGCGCACCAGACGCAGGGCGTCATAGGCCTGCAAACCCTGATTATAGTCGATGCGCAGCCCAATTTCGTCACCATAAAGCAACCGCAGTTTTTCCAGCCGCATCATGTCAAATGCATGGTCGTTGAACCCGGTTTTCAGCTTGAACAACCGCACGCCATCCGCCCAAAGTTGTTCGATATCCGCCAAATCCGCCGCGAAGTCCGGATTGGCAACTGAAAAGCTGAGCGGAATGCTGTCCCGGCAGATGCCGCCCACCATTTCGGCAATCGAAAGCCCAGCAATCTGACCGGCCAGATCCAGCAAGGCGCATTCCAACGCCGCCTTCGCTTCGGGGTGCCCGACCAGCCGGGCCTCGGCCGTTTGCATATGGCGTTCCACCTGCACCGGATCGGCGCCCAGAACAAAAGGTGCGAAGTGATGGGAGAGCGCTGCGCCCGCCGCCTCGAGCGTGCCGGTGAACACGGGCCAGGGCGAAGCTTCGCCCCATCCGGTCAGGCCCGTGTCCGTTTTCAATTCCAAAAGGGCGACGTTGATCCCCGAGACATCGCCCGAGCCATGGGAATGCACGGCCTTGGCCGGGATATGCAGAATATGAACGTCGCAAGAGATAACGCGGTGATCCGACATCAGGCGATCCACTCGCTGACCGGCGCATTTGCCTCTTGCAGCGGTTGGCTGATGATGTCGACCAGCGTGGGGCCCGGATGATCGATGGCCTTGCGCAGGGTTTCTTGCAGGGTGTCCGGGTCTTCGACGCGAAACGCGGTGAGGCCAAACGCCTCGGCCACGGCCTGATGATCGGTGCGGTCAAAATCGACCGAGAAATAGCGTTCGCCGAACTTGGTTTTCTGACCCGCCTTGATCCAGCCGTAGACCGCGTTTGAAAAGACGATGAAAGTGATCGGCAGTTTCAATCGCACGACGGTTTCCAGCTCGCCGCAGGTGAACCCAAAACTGCCGTCCCCCATAAGGCCCACGACTTTGCGTCCCCCGGCTCCGACAGCCGCGCCGGTCGCGGCGGATAAGGCATAACCAAGTGCGCCGTGCGCCCGGTTGGAAAACAGCGTGCGCCCCGTGGTGTTCAATTCGTAATAGGCCGAAATATAGGGACAGGGCGTGCCGGGGTCGCCGACAACAATCGCGTCATCGTCAAGGATGCGGCGCAGGGTGGCGATGGTGCGCTCTGGCAAGATCGGCTGCGCCTTTGAAGCGGCCAGAGTGTTGAACTTGGACCATTTCGCAGCCTTGGCCGAGGCGATTTGTGCGGCCCCACCGAACCCGTCGAACGGGGCGCGTGCCGCAAGTTCGCCGTTCAGGGCCTGCAAGGCAAGACGTGCATCCGAGACGACGCCGACTTCGGTTTTATAAGACGCACCAATGACTTCCGGGTCACTGTCGATGTGCAGAATGCGGGTAGATTTCGACGGATAACGCCAAAGCTCGGTCGTGACCGACCCTGCGCGGCAGCCGATGAATAGGACCAGATCAGCCGCTTCGACCACTGATCGGGTTTCGGGTACGCCGCCGTTTGATCCGACAACGCCCAGGCAATTCGGATGGGTTTCTGCCACCGTGCCCTGACCGCTGATCGTGGTGGCCACAGCAATGTCGGTTTGTTTCAGGAACTCGGCAAAAGCCGCTTCCCCCCGGGCCAAGACAACGCCACCGCCGCAGATGACCAATGGGTTTCTCGCCGAAAGCAGAGCCTCGGCCAAAGCCGCAATGGCGACGGGGTCAGGACCCGTTGGATAGGCCGGGAACTGGGCGTGGTTTGGATCGGCCCAGATGTCGTCGGGGTTGGCTTGGCCGCGTTGAACATCAATCGGCAACCCCAGATGCGCGGCACCGGGCCGCCCGGTTGTCATGGCGCGAAAGGCGCTGCGCACGGCATCAGGCACTTGATCGGCGTGTTGGATGACTTGGGCGGATTTGGTCAAGGGCCGCATCAACCCTTCCTGATCCAACTCGGTCAGCGGGTAGTGGCCGCGGGCGCGCGTGCCGACATCCGAAGTGATCGCGAGGATCGGGATCGAGCTTTCGCTCGCTTCGACCAGTCCCGGCAAAATATAGGTGGCACCTCCGCCGGATGGCCCTTCGCAAATGCCGGGCCGTCCGGTGACGCGCGCATATCCGTCAGCCATGTAAGCCGCCGAGCGTTCGTCGCGGGTCAGAATATGCTGCATGCCGTGGTCCAGTCGGAACAACGCGTCATAGAATGGCAGCGTGGTGTCTCCGCAAAGCCCGAAAATGTGCTGCACGCCGTGGGCGGACAGCATCCGTACCATGGCGTCCGCGCCGGTAAATCTGTTGTCTTGCCCGTCTGCCATCTTGTGATCCCCCGAATCCTAGAGCCATCACACGCCGGAAACCGTCAGGTTACAAGCAGGGCGCCTGCGGTGCGCGCCTTTCTTTGTTTGGTGCTGCGCAGTTGGGGCTCTGCCCCAATCGCGCCGGACGGGGTCCGGCGCTTCCCCGAGGTATTTTGAACAGGAAGAAAGGGAACGGGTTTGGGCGAGGTGATGTCTGCGGTGGTGTGTTCTAGGCGTTGATCTGGGCTGCGATCATGAGCCAGCAGGCGCATTCGGACAGTTTTTGCGTTGCCCCCAGAACGTCCCCGGTTTGACCGCCGATCTGGCGGTGTGCGACCCATGTGGTCAAAGCGGCGGCGAGGGTTGCGGGGATCAAAAGGGCTGGCATGGAAAAAAGCGCGATGCAGGCCGCAAGTCCGAGGGTTGTCCAGATGCGCCAGTCCAACGTTGCTTTTGCGCCGTGGCCCAGACCTTCGGGGCGGGAGGGCGGCAGAATGACCATGGGCAGGATAATGGCGGCGCGGCTAAGGGCACCGATGGTGGCGAAGATGAGAAGAGTTGAGAGGGTCGGTTTTTGGGTCGCGATGGCGCTGGCGATCAGGCCGATTGTCAGGATCAAGGCGACGACGCCGTAGCTGCCGATGCGGCTGTCGCGCATGATCTCCAGCTTTTTGGGGATCGAGGTGCCGCCGCCAAACCCGTCGGCGACGTCGGCCAGCCCATCTTCGTGCAGTGCTCCGGTGATGAGGATGGCTGTGGTCACGGCCAGGATTGCGGCAGTGACAGGAGGTAAAACAGCACCAGCGGCCAGATAGATCAGACCCGACATGGCACCAACCAGTGCGCCGACAAGAGCAAAAGCCCAAGCCGCTGCGGCAGTGGACGGGGCCGGGTTTGGCAAGCGACCGGCGGGCAGGCGTGTAAGGAGGACCAGCGCCAATTGCGCTTCGCTGAGGCGGGCGCGGACTGCGCTCACCCGCCAGCCACCCCGGCTTCGGCGAAGGTGGCCATCCCGTTGTGACAGGCCAGTGCGCTTTTCAGGATGCCGAGGGCCAAGGCCGCTCCGGTGCCTTCGCCAAGGCGCATTTCGAAATCCAGGACGGGAGTTTTGCCAAGACTGGCGCAAAGTTTCTTATGGCCGGGTTCGGCGCTGGCATGGCCGATCAGGCAATGGGCCAAAAGCTTGGGATTTGTGCCGTGTAAAGGGGCGGCGGCGGCGGTGCAGATGTAACCGTCCAGCAAAACCGGGATCGAGGCTGCGCGAGCGGCCAGAACAGCACCACAGATCGCGGCTTGCTCGCGGCCTCCCAAAGCGGCAAGGCGGTCCATCGCGCTGCCGCTGTGTTTGGCAAGACCCTCGGTCACAACGCGCGCTTTCAGCGCCATGCCGTCGGCGTCTGATCCGGTGCCCGCACCCACCCAGTCTTGCGCGTCTCCGCCAAAGACTGCGGCGGCAAGGGCGGCGGCCACTGTCGAATTGCCGATCCCCATTTCGCCTAGCAACAGGACGTCGGCCGTGGTGTCGACGGCGGCGGCCCCTTTGTTCATGGCGTCCAGACATTCGGCTTCGCTCATGGCGGGGGCTTGGGTAAAGTCGTGGGTCGGGCGGTCCAGATCAAGCGCGATGACCGACAGATCGGCACCGTTTGCGCGGCAGAGCTGATTGATCGCGGCACCATCGTGTTCGAAGTTGGCCACCATTTGCGCCGTCACCTCTTGCGGGAAGGGGTTCACGCCCTGGGCGCAGATGCCGTGGTTGCCTGCGAAGACAATGGCCTGAGCTTTACCAATTTCAGGCCGGTCAGTGCGGGCCCAGCCAGCCATAAAAATGGCCAGTTCTTCCAGACGCCCCAAGGCGCCCGGAGGTTTGGTCAAGCTGTTTTGACGGTCGGTTGCCGCTTCGGCGCTTGCGGTGTCGAACTTTGGGAGTTCTTTCGCCAGATCAGCGACTTCGGACAGAGACGTCAGTTCAAACATTGGCATTCGGTTTGACCTTCAATGGGTATCCAGCCACGGCCAGATACACCTCGTCGGCGGCTTCTGCAATGGTCTGATTGAGGGTGCCTTGCGCGTCGCGAAACGCCCGCGAAAGTGCGTGTTCGGGGACGATGCCAAGGCCGACTTCGTTGGTCACCATTGTGACGGGCGAGCGCTGGTGCGCCAATGTTTCGGCCAAGGCATCAGCGTGGTTTTGCCAGTCCAGACCGTCTTCCATCAGGTTCGACAACCAAAGCGTCAGGCAATCGATCAGGCGCGGGCCTTGGCCATCGGTTTCGGCCAGACGTTCGACCAGATGCAAAGGGTCTGCGATGGTTTTCCATTCGGGGCCACGCCGGGCTTGGTGGGTGGCGATGCGTGTTGCCATTTCGTCGTCATAGGCACGGCAGGTCGCGATATAGAACGCGGGCGTGCCGGCCCGAAGCGTCCATTGCTCAGCCAGTTTGCTTTTGCCCGATCGCGCGCCACCCGTGATGAGTATCGACTTTCCCATGTCGCCATGCAAAGCAGAATTCCCAACAGATGAAAAGCGAGCGCCGGGGCATGGTTGCGAATTCTGATCTTGTGCTGATCCGCCACGCGGAAGCCGATCACCATGGGCGGCTTTTGGGTCGCACGGATGTTGGCTTGTCCGAACAAGGGCGGTCGGCTTTGGCGGGCCTGTCGGAGAAGCTGCCGCCCATGGCCGACATTTGGGTCAGCCCCGCCGTGCGCTGCCGGGTCACGGCCGAAGCCTTGTGGCCGGAGGCAAACCTGACCGAGGACGCGCGGCTTTGGGAGCAGGATTTTGGCGATTGGGACGGGCGGGCCTATGGGGATTTGCCAGATTTGGGGCCTTTGTCACGCAGCGCCTTGGCAGAATTGGCCGCGCCGGGCGGTGAAAGCTTTGCCGATCTTTGTGTCCGGGTTAAGCCGGTTTTGCAATTGGCCGCAGACCAAGCCCGCACCAATGGTCCTGTGGCCATCGTCGCCCATGCCGGGATCGTGCGGGCCGGTTTGGCGATGGCCTTGGACAACGTGGCCGACGGGCTGGTCTTTGAAATTGATCCGTTGTCGGCGACGATTCTGCGCTGTTTGCCGGGTGATTTCGCCATTCGCCGCGTGAACGAGCCGATCCGATGAGTGCGGCTGCAATGCTGATTGCCTTGGCGCTGGATGTGGCCTTTGGATGGTCGAACGCTTTGTATCAGCGGATCGGGCATCCGGTGTCTTGGCTTGGTCGGGCCATCTCTTGGGCGGATGTGCGGTTCAACGACGCTGCCAAAAGTGACGTTGCCCGAAAGCGGGCCGGTGTTTTTGTGGTTCTTGGACTTTTGGCGGGTGTTGGGGGTTTGGCATGGGCTGTGGCATTGGTTTTGCCGGGCGGTTGGCTTGGCTTGGTTTTGACGGGCGTGCTGGCGTGGCCCTTGGTTGCGGCCCGGTCTTTACACGATCATGTCGAAGCGGTTGTGCATCCTTTGTCGGCGGGGACACTGGACGAGGCACGCCACGAGATTTCAAAGATCGTAGGCCGTGATCCGTCAACGCTGGACGCGGCAGCCATGGGGCGGGCCGGGTTGGAGACACTGGCCGAGAACGCATCGGACGGTGTGATTGCGCCGTTGTTCTGGGGCGCGCTTTTCGGGTTGCCGGGAATCGCGGTTTATAAGGCGATCAACACGATGGATTCGATGATCGGCTATCGCACGCCGCGCCATTTGGCTTTTGGTTGGGCCGCGGCGCGGGTGGATGATCTGGCCAATTGGGTGCCTGCGCGTTTGACCGGTGTTTTGATTGCCGTGGTGTCCAAGGCGCGGGGCACATCTTTTCGCACGATGATGCGGGATGCGCGCGGGCACCGCTCGCCCAATGCCGGCTGGCCCGAGGCGGCTATGGCAGGCGCTTTGGGGGTGCGGTTGTCGGGTCCTCGGATGTACGCCGACGGGCCGAGCGAGGATCCCTTTTTGAACCCGGTAGGGGGGGATCCGCGACCGGAGGATATTTTGCTGGGATTACGCCTGTTCCGGCGCGTTGTTTTGTGTGCGGGCCTTGGGTTGGGGGTCTGGGCGCTGTTTTGATTCTTAATGTTCTGCGCCGCCCGCGTGCCGCGGCCGGCCCTGTTATGCGTATTTAGAAAGAGATGAAGGACTGGGGGCCGGTTCAGGACCGTTGCAGCTATTGGGCGAGGGCGAAGAGGCCGTCGATGTCGAGATGCGTTTCCATATGGGTGGCCAGCGCGTCCAATGTCTGTTCGACGGTGTCGCCGTAGAGGCTTTTGCCGGGTGAGGCACCAAGCCGCATAAGGAAGGCCGCGCGGAAGGCATCGTCGCGGAACATGCCGTGGAGGTAGCTGCCGGTGATCCGGCCGTCCGCGCTGATCGCCCCTTCGGGGCCATTGGCGGTAAGGGCGAAATGGCGTGTGGTGTCAGGCCCTGTCGTACGGCCTTTGTGGATTTCGTAGCCCAGGAACGGGGTTTCGGTGGCTGCAAAGGTTGCCGGTGTTTCGGTCAGGCGCTTTTCGGCGGTCATTTGCGTTGTGACGTCTAAAAGGGCGAGGCCGGACATGTGACCCGGCGGTCCTTCGATGCCGTCCGGATCGTCGATGGCGTGACCCAGCATCTGGAAACCACCGCAGATACCCATGATGTGACCGCCGCGGCGGTGGTGGGCGGCAAGGTCGATGTCCCAGCCTTGATCGCGCAGGAAAGTCAGATCGGCGCGGGTGGATTTTGACCCGGGCAGGATGACCAGATCGGCGTCGCCGGGGATGGCTTGGCCCGCTTGCAGCATCGTGAGGCGCAGATTCGGTTCCTGTGCCAGCGGGTCCATGTCGTCGAAATTGGCGATGCGGGAAAACGTCAGGCAAACGATATGGAAGTCGCCTTGGTCTGTGCTTTGGATATCCAATGCGTCTTCGGCGGGGAGTTTCCAGGCGTCGGGAAACCACGGCAGGGTGCCAAAGCCGGGCCAGCCGGTGCGGGATTCGATCAGCCGATATCCATCGTCGAACAATGTAGGATCGCCGCGGAACTTGTTGATCAGAAAGCCTTTGATCTGATGCGCATCCTTGGGGTCAAGAATGGCTTGGGTGCCGATCAACTGAGCTATCACGCCGCCCCGGTCAATGTCACCGGCCAGCACAACGGGCACGTCTGCAGCCCGCGCAAAACCCATGTTGGCGATGTCGCCGGGGCGCAGGTTGACCTCGGCCGGTGAGCCTGCGCCTTCCACGATTACAAGGTCATAGGCTGATTTCAGGCGGTTGAAGCTGTCCAGCACCGGGGCCATCAGTTGGGGCTTCAGCTTGGCATAGTCGCGCGCCTTGGCGGTGGTAAGGCGTTTGCCTTGGACAACGACCTGAGCGCCGGTTTCGCTTTCGGGTTTCAACAGGACAGGGTTCATGTCGGTATGGGGTTTCACCCCGGCGGCAAGGGCCTGGAGGGCCTGCGCGCGGCCAATCTCGCCGCCATCCACGGTGACGGCGGCGTTGTTCGACATGTTTTGTGGCTTGAAGGGCGCGACTGACAGGCCGCGCTTTCGGGCGGCGCGGATCAGGCCTGCGACCACCACAGACTTTCCGACGTTCGAGCCGGTGCCTTGGATCATCAGGGCGCGGGTCATATCTGCCGTCGGTTTGAGGGGCGCGTCGCCCCCTCAAACTTCCCAGAGCATATTTTCAACAAGAAGAGGGACAATTTAAATCAAATGCCTTTCAAAACTCGACGCCCTTCTGGGCTTTGATGCCGTCCCGGAAGGGGTGCTTGGTGACTTCCATCGTGGTGACCAGATCGGCGGCTTCGATCAGTTCTTCTTTCGCGTTGCGACCCGTTAGAACCACATGGGTCATCTCGGGTTTTTCGGTCAAAAGGAAATCAACCACTTCGTCGATATCCAGATAATCGTATCTGAGCGCGATGTTGATCTCGTCCAACAAGACGAACTGAATGTCGGGGTTGCGGATCAACTCTTGGGCCTTGGCCCATCCGGCTTGGGCCGCTGCAATGTCGCGATCCTTGTCTTGGGTTTCCCAGGTGAAGCCTTCGCCCGAGGTCACCCAAGTCACCTGATCGGCGAAATGCGTGGCAAAGAAATCCCGCTCGCCCGTGCCCCAGGCGCCTTTGATGAACTGCACCACGGCGGCGGGCATCTCGTGCGCAATACAACGGGTCAGCATCCCGAAGCCGGACGAGGATTTGCCCTTGCCGGGCCCCGTATGCACGATGATCAGGCCTTTTTCGTCGGTTTTGCCTTCCATCATCTTGTCGCGGGCGGCTTTGATCTTTTGCATTTTCTCGCGGTGGCGGGTGGTGTCGTCGGTCATCCTTGGCCCCTTGATTGCTTGACTTGGCCAGCGGTTTGGCAGAGGGTCGCCCGGTGCTGGTGCTTGGTTTCTATACGCCAAGTGAAAAGGGAATGCGAAGGGTCTTGATGGGCCCCGAATGCAGCCGCCCCCGCGACCGTGACCGGAGAGGGGATCCATTGCGCCACTGAACCCAACACAGGGTTTGGGAAGGCCGGATCGCCGCTGATATCCGCAAGCCGGGAGACCTGCCAGCACAAGAAGACGTAACCGGACGGGGGGTTCCGGGGGCGGGACGGCTTTAGGCCCATCTCGTTCGTTCCCCTGTCCCAAATTGAAGGATAGGCGCGTGGACGCATTGCCACCTGTCGAATTGCTGGTTTGTACCACCTGTAAAAAGGGCCAGCCGGTTGAAGAGGGCGAGACTTGTCTTGGCGCTCAGCTGTATCAGGCGATTGAGGCGAGTGATCTGCCCGAAGGCGTGACCTTGAAACCCGTTGAGTGTTTTTCCAATTGCGATGAGGGCTGTTCTGTTGCCATGCGGGGCGGCGCGGCGCGTTGGAGCTATGTCTATGGCCGTCTTGATCCGTCTTTTGTCGGGATTGTTTTGGAGGGTGTCGCTCGCTATCGCGCGACGGACGACGGACTTGTGCCATGGCGGGAAAGACCGGAACATTTCCGCAAGAATTGCATCGCGCGTATTCCACCATTGTCGCCGAAGGAGGCTGCAGAATGACTGATCTGAAAAAAATTCCTGTGACCGTTGTGACCGGTTTTCTGGGGTCGGGAAAAACCACACTGATCCGCCATCTGATCGAAACCACAGCGGGGCGGCGTCTGGCCGTGATCGTGAATGAATTCGGTGATGTGGGCGTGGACGGAGAGATCCTGAAAAGCTGTGCGATCCCGGATTGCCCGGCGGAAAACATCGTGGAACTGGCCAATGGCTGTATTTGCTGCACGGTGGCCGATGATTTCATTCCAACGATTGAGGCTTTGATGGCCTTGGACCCGGCGCCTGATCACATCCTGATCGAGACCTCGGGGTTGGCCTTGCCGAAGCCATTGCTGAAGGCCTTTGACTGGCCCGCGATCCGTTCGCGCGTGACCGTGGACGGCGTGATTGCCTTGGCCGATGCCGAAGCTGTGGCGGCAGGGCGGTTTGCGCCGGATGTGGCGCGGGTGGATGCGCAGCGTTTGGCCGACGACAGCATTGATCACGAAACGCCTTTGTCGGAAGTGTTCGAAGATCAGATTTCCTGTGCGGACATCATCTTGCTGACCAAGCCCGATCTTGCGGGACCCGAAGCGGTGGCCAAGGCGAAAGACATCATCGCCAAAGAAGCCCCGCGCGAATTGCCGGTGATCGAAGTGGCCGAAGGCGTCGTTGATGCGCGGGTCATTCTGGGGCTGGGTGCGGCGGCAGAAGACGACCTTGCCGCACGGCCCTCGCACCATGACACAGCCCATGATCACGACCACGAGGATTTCGAGACCGTGGTGATTGAACTACCGGAAGTGGCCAGTGCCGAGGGTTTGGTCGCCCGGATCGAGGAACTGGCGACGTCTCAGAACATCCTGCGGGTGAAGGGCTATGCCGCCGTTCGGGGCAAGCCAATGCGCTTGCTGGTGCAAGGCGTCGGTGCCCGCGTGCGGCATCAGTTTGACCGACCCTGGGCGCCGGGCGAGGCGCGGGTTGGTAAGCTGGTGGTGATTGCCGAACATGATGACGTGAATATGGATGCGATCCGCTCGATTCTGGTGCCCGAAGTGGTGGCGGCCGAGTGATGATGATCCCGCGGTGGACGTCTCGGTTTGGCCAAGGGTCGGGAAAGTCCTGACCCATGCACGTCGTATTCCGCGAAAGTCACGGGCTGGAAGAAACCGAAACCCCCATTGATCTGGGGCAGGCGCCGGCAGATTTGGTGGTTTTGTCGTTTTCGGACAGTGACTTGCGCGCTTTCGCGGCGGGCTGGACACGGGCGAAGGAACAGGGCTGCGCATTGCCAACATTGCGCTTGGCCAATCTGGCGGCGCTGAAACACCCGGTTTCGGTCGATACTTACATAGAGCAGACTCTGTCCGGGGCCAAAGCGATCTTGGTGCGTTTGATTGGCGGGGTGCCGTATTGGGACTATGGCCTGACCCAACTGCGCAGGCTGGCCGATGAAAAAGGCATTTCCCTTGCGGTTTTGCCCGGCGATGGCCGCCCGGATCCCCAGCTTGAGGCGGTTTCAACTGTCCCGAAGGCGACCTTGCATCGGCTGAACGCTTTGGCAGGCGAAGGGGGCGCGGTGGCAGGGCAGGCGGCCTTGGCGCAACTGGCCTTGGCGGCGGGGCTTTATGCGGGGCCGGTGGCGGGGGCAAAGTCCATTCCCGCGTTCGGATGCTGGACGCCAGAGCGGGGGGCTCACGCGGGCCAGGCGATTTCTGAGGCAGAAATCGTGCCGGAAAATGTGTCATTTTCCGGTTGCGCCGGGTGTGATGCGAACTGCCCTGTTTCAAGCGAAAGGCCCTTGGCGCTGATCGTGTTTTACCGCGCCTATCTGGCCGCCTCTGACATGGGCCCTGTCGAAGCCCTGTTCGACGCCTTTCGCGCCCGGGGCTTTGCGCCTTTGGGTCTGTTTGCATCATCTTTGAAAGCGCCCGACGCAGCAAAGTGGCTCAAAGCCCGGATCGCCAGCGCCCGCCCATCTGCCATTGTCAATGCAACCGCTTTTTCCGGCAAGGGCGCCGATGGAGCCTCGCCCTTGGACGCGGCGGGTGTGCCGGTGTTTCAGGTCGCCCTGTCCACAGCCACGCGCGACGCTTGGGAGGGGGCAGAACGTGGTCTGTCCCCGGCGGATCTGGCGATGCATGTGGTCTTGCCCGAAGTGGATGGACGCATTTTCGCCGGGGTCGCCTCGTTCAAGGAAGACGGCGCGCGCGATAAGGATTTGGAAATCGCATTGGCCGCGCATCGCCCCGAGGGGCCCCGGATCGAGGCTATTGCAGATCGCGCAGCGGCTTGGGTCGCGCTGGCAGAAAAGCCTCTGGCAGACCATTCCCTGGCGCTGGTGCTGTCCACTTATCCCGGCAAAGACTGGCAGATGGCGCATGCTGTGGGTTTGGATGCGCTGGCTTCGGCCGAGGCGATTTTGTCTGATCTGTCCGAGGCCGGGTATCGGGTGGAACAGGGGCTTAACCTGTCCACCGCCCTTAGCGCAGAAACGATCGCATGGCCGATTGCGTCGTATCTGCAGGCGCTTGAAACGCTACCCGCCCAATTGCGCGAAGACCTGACGGCGTCATGGGGCACTCCGGAATCGGATAACATTGCAAGCGAAGCCGCCTTTCACTTCACCGCCATCCGTCGTGGCGGCGCACTCATCGCTTTGCAGCCTGAACGCGGTTTTGTGGACGCTCGCATCGACGACTATCACGATCTGGCCCGGACACCCTGTCATGGCTACGTCGCGTTTTACCTGTGGCTGCGCCAAGCCTGTGACATTGATGCATTGGTCCACATCGGCGCGCATGGAACCTTGGAATGGCTGCCGGGTAAATCCGTCGCTCTGTCTGATTCCTGCTGGCCCGAAGCTTTGATCGGGGCGACACCCGTCATCTATCCGTTCATCGTCAATGATCCAGGCGAAGCGGCGCAAGCCAAGCGCCGGATTGGCGCGGTTACTCTGGGCCATGTGCCTCCGCCTATGGGCGACAGTCAGACGCCGGAACGGTTTGCCTCGCTTGAGGCGTTGTTGGACGAATTTTCAAACGCCGACGGATTGGACCCAAAGCGCCGGGATCGTCTGCAATCTGATATTCGCGCCGAGGCACAAGCCCTTGGTGTGGAAACAGATTTGGGCTTGGATCGCGCGACCAGCACAGCCGAAGCGATCACGCTGATCGACCGGTTTGTCTGCGATATCAAGGAAAGCCAGTTCGGCGATGGTTTGCATATCTGGGGACGCGTGGCCGAGACGACGTCGCAAGCTCCGTTTGATGTGAGCGCCGCTGCCATAGCAGAAAAAACGGCTCTTATCGATGCGCTGGCAGGGCGACGCATCGCGGCTGGCCCCTCAGGTTCGCCTTATCGCGGGCGCAGTGATGTGGTGCCAACCGGGCGCAACCTGTTCACGACCGATCCGCGTTCCGTGCCGACCCGTGCCGCCTATGCCCAAGGCGTGAAACTGGCCGAAGAACTGGTGCGGCGGCATTTGCAGGACACCGGCGATTATCCAAAAAACCTGATCGTCGATCTTTGGGGATCGGCCACGATGCGCACGGCGGGCGAAGAATTCGCCATGGCGCTGCATCTGTTGGGCATCCGTCCGGTCTGGGACAAAGGTTCAGAACGCGTCTCGGGGATCGAGGTTTTGCCGATCGCCGAACTTTCGCGGCCCCGGCTGGATGTTACCCTGCGCGTCTCGGGTCTGTTCCGGGATGTTTTCCCAACTCTTTCGGCGCTTTTTGCCCAAGGTGTGCGGGCTTTGGCGGCGCGGGACGAAGCGCCCGACTGGAACCCTTTCGCGGGCATTCATCCCGGCGAACGGGTCTATGGTCCCAAGCCCGGTAGCTTCGGCATGGGTATGGAGCATTTGCCAGAAGACCTGACTGACGCGGCACGTCAGAAAGCGGGCGAGGCTTGGTTGGCGGCCAGCGCGTGGGCGATGGACGGGGACCGTGCGATGGAAGACAGCGCGGGATTGCAGGCGCGGGTCGCAAACGCCGACGCCTTTGTACATTTACAGGACCTGCCCGAGACCGATCTTTTGCTGGCGGCCGATTACGCCACTCACGAAGCCGGGTTCGCTGCCGCCAAGGCTGTGACTGGCGGCGAACATTCCGCGCTCTATCATCTGGACAACACGGATCCCGCCCGCCCGCGTGCCCGCACCTTGTCCGAAGAAGTGGCGCGCGTTGTGCACGCCCGCGCTGCGCAGTCGGGATGGATCGCGGGCATGCAGCGTCACGGGTTTCGAGGCGCAGCCGAGATTTCTGCGACGCTGGATCACATGGCTGCTTTTGCCAATCTGGCAGGCGTCGTGGCCCCCCACCTGTTCGACGCTTATTACGACGCGACCCTTGGTGATGAGGCTGTGATCGACTTTTTGGCCGATGCCAATCCGGGTGCTTTGGCGGCGATGCAGGCGCAGTTTGCCGCGCTTCATCGGGCTGGTCTTTGGGCGACGCGGCGGAACTCGATCCTGGCCGATCTTGAGGCGGCGGAATGACCGGTGTGGTCAAAGGCTGGTGCCCCAGTGCCTATCGCCCGATGATGTCGGGGGATGGGTTGATCGTGCGCGTGAAACCAAGACTGGGGCGCATGTCGGCGGATCAGGCGGCGGCTTTGGCCGATCTTGCCAAGCGGTTCGGCAATGGCGTGATTGATTTAACCTCCCGTGCGAACGTGCAATTGCGCGGTGTGAAAGAAGCTGATTTATCAAACCTTTTGAATGAGTTGAGGGGCGAGCACCTTGTAGATCATGATGCGGATCGCGAGGCTCGACGGTCGATCGTAACCACCCCCCTTTGGCAAACGGGCGACATCACCGACCGTTTGGGCGAAGCGATAGAAGCGGCCCTGACCGATCTGCCGGATTTGCCCGATAAAATGGGGTTTGCCCTGGACACTGGACCCACAGCACTATTGCGCGAGGTTTCGGCAGACGTGCGGATCGAAGGCGACGGGGCAGGCGGGCTGACGTTGATCGCGGACGGTGCCGAAGCGGGATGGGATGTAACGGAACGCAGCATCATCGATCAAGTTAGGACGCTGCTGGACTGGTTTGTGGACACAGGCGGGCGCGAAACGGGGCGAATGGCCCGGCACTTGCAACGGGTGGATTTACCGAAGGCGTGGCGGACCAAAGACCTTGGCCCTCACACAACGGCGATCAAGCCCGGTGATGCCGCTTTAGGCGTTCCTTTCGGCGCGATGCAAGCCTCGGACTTTAGCGATCTGTTGCAATCCGCCAGACCGTCTCACATTCAGATCACACCTTGGCGCTTACTTATCTTGAACGGCGCTGAAAGCGCGGCGCACCCGAATTTCGTGTCGCGGCCCGACGATCCTGTCATGACGGTTTCGGCTTGTCCCGGTGCGCCAGCCTGCGCCTCTGCCTCTGTGGAGACTCGGACTTTGGCGCGGGATTTGGCGGGGCGCGTGGACAACTTGCATGTCTCGGGCTGCGCCAAGGGCTGTGCGCACCCTAAACCTGCTGACGTCGTTCTGGTGGGGCGCGAGGGGCGTTTTGACCTTGTGAAGACCGGCAAGGCCAGCGATACGCCCGAACGCACCGGGCTGACCCGGGCCAACGTGATGGAGCTGCCGTCCTGATGCCTTACACTTACGAAATGGACGGGGCGGCGATCTATGCCGAAAGCTTTGCCACCATCCGGGCCGAGGCGGATTTGGCGGCGTTCAGCGCCGACGAAGAGCAAGTCGCGGTGCGGATGATCCACGCGGCAGGCATGGTGGGTTTGGAGCATTACATCCACTTTTCCGAAGGCTTCGTCGCCGCCGCGCGTGGTGCGCTGGAGGCAGGCGCTCCGATCTTTTGCGATGCTTACATGGTCAGCGAAGGTGTCACGCGCAAACGTTTGCCTGCTGACAACGAAGTGATCTGCACCCTACGTGACCCGAAAGTGCCCGACATGGCCCGCGACATGGGCAACACCCGAAGTGCGGCAGCGCTGGAGTTGTGGCGCCCCAAGCTTGACGGGGCATTGGTGGCCATCGGGAACGCGCCAACCGCGCTGTTTCACTTGCTGAACATGCTGGAAGACCCGGATTGCCCGCGCCCGGCTGCGATTATCGGCTGTCCTGTCGGTTTTGTTGGCGCGGCGGAATCGAAAGATGCGCTTTGGGCCGATCAGCCTGTGCCTTCTGCCATCGTCAAAGGTCGGTTGGGTGGCAGCGCGATCACCGTCGCGGCCATCAACGCCATTGCGAGCCGCGCAGAATGACCGCCCCCGGCACCATCTACGGCGTCGGCCTTGGCCCGGGCGATCCCGACCTGATGAGCGTGAAAGCGCACCGATTGCTGACAAGCGCACGCCACGTGGCCTTTTTCCGCAAGGCTGGACGGGCCGGTCGGTCGCGCACATTGGCGGGCGATCTGGTGCCGGTTGGGGCCGTGGAATTTCCGATGGAATACCCGGTGACCACGGAAATCCCTTTGGATGATCCCCGTTATAACGAAGTTTTATCAGAGTTTTACGAAACGTCCTGCACCCATCTGGCGGATCTGGCCAAGGCGGGGGAAGACGTGGTTGTGCTGTGCGAGGGCGATCCGTTTTTCTACGGCTCGTTCATGCATGTCTATGAACGCCTGAAAGATGTCCTGCCGGTCGAGGTTATTCCTGCAATCACCGGCATGTCGGCGGCTTGGACCGCAACCGGCCGGCCGATCACATGGGGCGACGACGTGATGAGTGTTGTCATGGGCACATTGGGCGAGGCTGAATTGGTGCGCCACATGACCGCCGCTGACGCATTGGTCGTCATGAAGATCGGGCGCAATCTGGCCAAGGTGCGTAACGCTTTGAAAACGGCGGGCCGCGCGGATGCCGCTTGGGTCGTAGAATGCGCAGCGATGGCTGACCAAAAGGTGACGCGGTTGGCGGATTTGCCTGACGATTACAAAGCGCCCTATTTCACAATCGTTCTGGTCCACGGACAGGGACGGCGACCATGAGCGGATCTTTGGTGATCGCAGGCCTTGGCCCCGGCGACGCGGGGCTGGTCACGCCCGAGGTCCAGACCGCCTTGGCGAATGCGACTGACGTTGTCGGTTACATTCCTTATGTGGCGCGTGTGCCGGACCGGGCGGGACTGACCAAACACGCCAGCGACAACCGTGTGGAACTGGACCGCTCGAACCACGCGCTGACGATGGCGGCTGACGGTCGCCAGGTGGTCGTTGTGTCCTCGGGCGATCCCGGTGTCTTCGCCATGGCCTCAGCCGTGTTCGAAGCCTTGGAGGCGGGGCCAGCCGAATGGCGCACATTGGACATTCGGGTCTTGCCCGGTATCACGGCGATGTTGGCGGCAGCAGCGCGGGCCGGGGCGCCCTTGGGCCACGACTTTTGCGCGATCAACCTGTCGGACAATCTGAAACCCTGGGCGCTGATCGAAAAACGTCTGCGGCTGGCGGTGGAAGGTGATTTTTCCTGCGGCTTTTACAATCCTCGTTCAAAGGCGCGACCCGAAGGATTTTCCCGTGTTCTCAATTTGTTGCGCGAAGTTTGTGAACCAGAGCGTCTGATCACCTTTGCCCGCGCGGTGTCAACACCTGACGAAGATATCAAGACCGTGGCGCTGCAAACTGCTGAACCGGAAATGGCCGATATGCGCACCGTTGTCTTGCTTGGATCGTCGCGCACGCGGACGATCACCCGCGACGGGCAAGCGCCGATTGTCTACACGCCACGCTCGGTGCCGGGATGATCCAGCCAGTCCATCACCGCATCGACCGAGCTTACCTCATGGCGATCTGGCAGGCGCGGACGGTCTATCATCAAGACCGGCAGGCCAAGTGTGCGAGCGGCATCAATCTTAGCGCGGGCACCCGTGCCCCCGGAATTCTTCGACACGACCAGATCAATGCGATGCTCTTTCATAAGGGCGATGTCTTCGGTCAGAACGAACGGTCCGCGTGCCACAAGGATGTGATGGTTGGGCAAGGGCGGTGGCGTGTCCGGCGTGTCGACGAAACGCAAAAGGTAGTCATGCTGAGGCTGGGCGGCGAAACCGGCGACGTCTTGGCGACCGATGGCAAGAAAAACGCGTTGTGTTTCAATATCAAGGGCTTTGACGGCGCATTGTATGTCGCTGACATGGCTCCAACGATCACCGTCAACGGCTTTCCACGGCCCGCGTGCCAAAGCACACAACGGCACATCGACCGTGGCACAGGCCGCCAACGCGTTGCGGCTGATCCCATCAGCAAACGGATGGGTCGCATCAATCACATGGGTGATGATTTCGTGCCGCAAGTATGCGGCCAAACCGTCGACACCGCCAAAGCCGCCAACGCGCACCGGCAAAGGCTGCGCCGCGGGGCGCTTCACACGACCGGCGTAGGAATAGACAGCCGACAGTCCCAGACGCGCCACCTCATGTGCCAAAGCGTTGGCTTCGGCGGTGCCGCCCAGGATCAAAAGGTTCGGGGCCATGTCTGACGCTCGCTGGTTGACACTTATCGGGTTGGGCGAAGATGGACCGGCGGGGCTGTCCTCTGCAAGCCTTGACGCGATTGCGGACGCCGAGGTGATCATGGGGCCCGAACGTCACTTGTCGCTGATCCCGGACAACGGCGCGGAACGCATCACTTGGCCCGTCCCCTTTGCGGACGGATGGCCTGTGCTGGACGGATTGCGCGGGCGCGCTGTGGTGGTTCTGGCCTCGGGTGATCCGTTTTGGTTCGGCGCAGGCAGCGGAATCGCCGAGACGTTTTCGCCAGACGAATGGCAGGCATTTCCGGCACCATCGGTGTTTTCTTGGGTGGCGGCGCGTTTGGGTTGGTCTTTGGAACAGACGATTTGCCTGGGCCTGCATGCGGCCCCTTTCGAACGGTTGCGCAGTCATCTGTTCGCCGGTCAAAAGATCATTGCGACCCTGCGTGATGGACCGGCGGTTTCTGAATTATCCCGCTATTTGAATAGCTTGGGGTTTGGCGCGACCACCATGCATGTGATGGAGGCTCTGGGCGGTCCTCGCGAAAAACACCGCACCGTTCAGTCGGATCAACTGGACTTCGACGACATCGCCCATCCTGTGGCGGTTGCGCTGGACGTCGCAGGCGAGGCAACCCTCGGCCTTGCCAGCGGGCAAGCCGACGATGTGTTTCGAAGCGACGGCCAGATCACCAAGCGACCGATCCGCGCCATCACGCTGTCGGCTCTGGCCCCTCGTCCGGGCGAATTGCTGTGGGACATCGGCGCGGGCTCCGGCTCAATCGCGATTGAATGGCTGATGAGCCATTCCAGCACGAACGCTGTCGCCGTCGAAACCCGCGCCGACCGGGTGGCCAATATCAAGGCCAACGCGCGCATTTTGGGGCAGGACCGGTTGCAGATCGTCGAAGGCACCGCGCCGGGTGTGTTTTCGGACCTGCCCAAACCGGACGCTGTGTTTATTGGTGGCGGGTTGACGCGGGACGTTCTGGGCCAGCTTTGGCAGCTCCTTGCGCCGGGCACCCGGTTGATTGTCAACGCTGTTACGCTGGACACCGAAGCGATCTTGATCGAAGCCCAGTCCAATCATGGCGGTGAATTGATGAAAGTCGAACTGTCTGACGCCGCACCCTTGGGCCGGTTCCGGGGCTGGAAATCCTCGTATCCCTTGGTGCAATGGAGTGTGACGCGATGAAGGTGGCAGGCTTTGGATTCCGAAAGGGTGCCAGTGTTGAAAGCTTGGCCGCAGCATTCACAAGGGCGGGCGGTGCGGCGGATGTCTTTGCCACGGTGACAGCGAAGGCGGATGCGCTCTGTCTGACAGAACTGGCGGCGCGGTTTGGTGTTGAGGTCAGGTTGGTAAACGCCGACGACTTGCCTAAGGCAAAAGTCACAACGCAATCCGAGAAAAGCACGCGCCTGTTTGGCACAGGTAGCCTGTCCGAAGCCGCCGCCCTGATTGCGGCAGGACCGGGGGCACGGCTGATCACGGCACGGGTCATTTCGCCCGACAGTATGGCAACCTGCGCAATCGCAGAAAGGTCTGACGCATGACGGTACATTTCATAGGGGCAGGGCCGGGTGCGGCGGATCTGATCACGCTTCGGGGACGCGATTTGATCGCGGCCTGTCCGGTGTGCCTTTACGCAGGTTCCTTGGTGCCCAAAGCTTTGCTGACCCATTGCCCGGATGATGCACGCATCGTGAACACGGCTCCGATGGACTTGGATGCGATTATTGCGGAATGCGTCGCGGCTGAAGACGCCGGGCAGGACGTGGCGCGTCTGCACTCAGGCGATTTGTCGGTCTGGTCGGCCATGGGCGAACAGATGGCGCGGTTGAAAGCAGCGGGCGTGCCGGTGTCGGTCACTCCGGGCGTGCCGGCGTTTGCGGCGGCGGCGGCGACCTTGGAAACCGAGCTAACCCTGCCGGGCATCGCGCAATCCGTTGTTTTAACACGCACATCCGGGCGTGCATCGGCCATGCCCGAAGGCGAAACGCTGGCGAATTTCGCCGCCACAGGCGCGACACTGGCGATCCATCTGTCGATCCATAGGCTGGATGCCGTTGTGTCCGGCCTCGTGCCATTCTACGGTGCCGATTGCCCCGTCGCGGTTGTTTTCCGCGCCTCTTGGCCGGACGAACAGGTGATCCGTGGGACGTTGTCAGACATCGAGGCGGCGATGGACGAGGGCATCAATCGCACGGCTCTGATCTTGGTCGGTCCAGCACTGGCAGGCGAAACCGAGGTGCGTTCGGCGCTTTATTCTGCTGACTATGACCGGCGCTATCGGCCCCAATCGGCAGACAGCCCGTTTTCGTCGATTGAGAAGGATTGAGAGCATGTCACCACCCCCCGGATTGATGATCTCGGCCCCGGCGTCCGGGACTGGCAAAACGACTGTCGCCCTTGGATTGCTACGCGCTTTCAAGGACGATGGCCTGACCGTCCAGCCTTTCAAAAGCGGCCCCGACTATATCGACCCGGCGTTCCACGAAGCCGCTGCCGGGCGCAAATCCTTTAATCTGGATACTTGGGCGATGGACCACGCCTTGTTTGCGACCATCGCAGGCGAGGCGACGGGGGCTGATCTTGTGATCGGCGAAGGCTCGATGGGGTTGTTTGATGGCGTGGCGGGCGCAGGGGCCAGCGGGTTTGGCTCAAGTGCGGAAACCGCGAAACGGATGGGGTGGCCCGTGGTGCTGGTAATCGACGTGGGCGGGCAGGCGCAATCAGCAGCGGCGACGGCCCTTGGGTTTAAATCCTACGATCCCGATCTGACACTGGCGGGTGTCATCCTGAACCGCGTCGCCAGCCCCCGTCACGAACGCCTTGCGCGTCTTGGGATGGATCGCGCTGGCATCCCCGTCCTGGGCGTGCTGCCCCGGCGCGGAGACCTCGCTTTGCCCGAACGCCATTTGGGATTGATCCAAGCCGTCGAACACCCGGACCTGAACGCGGCGATTGCGGATTATGCCGAATTCCTGCGCGAACATGTGGACTTGGCGGCCGTCCGCGCGGCGGCTGGCGCTGTTGATTTGCCCGGTTCTGGTGCCTTGCCCCAACCGCCCGCACAGCGCATCGCTTTGGCGCGGGATGCGGCGTTTTCTTTTACGTATCCGCATGTTCTGGAAGGCTGGCGTCGGGCAGGGGCCGAGGTTTTGCCGTTCTCGCCCCTTGCAGACGAAGCGCCGGATGCTACCGCAGATTTGGTCTGGTTGCCCGGCGGATACCCTGAATTGCACGCGGGCAAGTTGGCCGCTGCAACCAACTTCATGACCGGCCTCTGCACCCACGCCGAAACCCGGCCCGTCCACGGCGAATGCGGTGGCTATATGGTTCTTGGCCAATCGCTGACCGACAAAGAGGGCACGCGTCACCAGATGGCCGGGCTACTTGGCCTCGTGACCAGCTTTGAAAAACGTAAATTCCACCTGGGCTATCGTCGTGCCGTACTTGAGGCCCCGATGCCCGGTCTTGCCAAAGGCGCCGCTTTGCGTGGCCACGAATTTCACTACACCACCATTCTGGAAGAACCCGACGCGCCTTTGGCCCATGTCACCGATGCCGATGGCAATCCGGTGGCTGAAACCGGTTCGATCAAGGGGCATGTTACGGGAACTTTCTTTCACATGATTGCCGAGGATCAACCGTGACAGGGTTCGTCAGTTTTGTCGGTTCCGGCCCCGGCGACCCCGAGTTGCTGACCTTGAAAGCCGTGGATCGGCTTGGAAAGGCCGATGCGGTGCTTTATGACGATCTGTCCTCTGGCCCCATTCTGGACCACGCCCGAGACGGAGCCGACCTGGTCAGTGTCGGCAAACGCGCCGGTCGCGCCTCGCCCCGACAGGATCACGTCAGCCGGTTGCTGGTGGACTATGCCAAAACCGGCGGACACATTGTGCGTCTGAAATCCGGCGATGGCGGGTTGTTCGGGCGGCTTGAGGAAGAACTGGTTGCGCTTGCCGCCGAAGGCATCCCGTTCGAGATCATCCCCGGTGTCCCCTCCGCCTGTGCCGCGGCGGCAGCAGCGGGCATTCCTCTAACACGCCGACTGACAGCGCGGCGGGTGCAGTTTATCACCGGGCACGATGTGGCTGGGAAATTACCCGAGGACATGAACTTAGCAGCCCTTGCGGATCCAGACGCGACCACTGTCGTCTATATGGGCCGCCGTACGTTCGTCGATCTGGCCGAGACGTTGATGGAACACGGTTTGCCTAAGACGACGCCTGTTTTGATCGCCTCGGGTGTCACGACGCCGGATCAGGCGTTGGAACGCGGCCCCTTGGCCGAGATGATCACCAAGCTGCGCGCAGAACCACCATCTTCGGCCCCGACTCTGATCTTTTACGGAGCTTTGGCCGATGGATAGCCTTTGTCTGATCGGTATTGGCACGGGCAGTCCCGATCACCTGACGCGGGCAGGCACGGCGGCCATTCAGACCGCGGACACCATCCTGATCCCGCGCAAAGGGGCTGGCAAAGCCGATCTGGCCGACCTGCGTCGTGCCATATGCGAAGAGGTTTTGGGCGAAAAAGCCCGAGACCGGATCGTTCTGTTCGACCTTCCGGTCCGAGATACCTCGGGCGATTACCATGCCGGTGTCGAGGCTTGGCACGACGCGATTGCCGCTGCTTGGATTTCGGCCTTGGACGGACGGAACTCTGGCAAAACCGCCCTGTTGGTTTGGGGCGATCCGTCGCTTTACGACAGCACGCTTAGGATCGCACAGCGTTTGACGCCAAAGCCGGACATCGAAGTCATTCCCGGCATCACCGCCCTACAGGCCCTGACCGCCGCCCATGCCATCCCACTGAACGACATCAACGCCCCGGTCACCATCACCACTGGTCGTCAGTTGCGTGACTCCGGCTGGCCCGAAGGTGCCACTTGCGTGGTTGTCATGCTGGACGGCGATTGCAGCTTTCAAAGCCTTGAAGCAGAAGGCCTGACCATTTGGTGGGGCGCTTACCTTGGCATGAACAATCAAGTGCTTTGCCATGGTCCGCTGACCGACGTCTCGCAAGACATCATAAAGACACGCCAGGCGGCACGCGGGGCCCATGGCTGGATTATGGACACCTATCTTTTGAAACGTCGCAAATAGAACCCGCCATGCCGTCGAAAGAGATTGCACTTGCCGCGCCAGAGGCGTTAGATGATCGTGCTTGGTCTTGTCGGTGGTTCGACAAGCAAAAGGGAATGCGGTGCCGCCCGAAAGGCCTATACCGCAGCCGCCCCCGCGACTGTAAGCGGAGAGCACCTTTCCAGCATCCACTCCCGCGAACCGGGGGGAAGGAGGAAAGGGGCCTCGACCCGCAAGCCAGGAGACCTGCCAGGCTTTGGATCAACCGCCGTCGGGAAGGACGGCAAGGAGGATAAGACATGACGACGAATACAGTAACGACGACCCGAACTAAATTGCTTTCGGTAGCCGCAGCCAGCTTGTTGGGGCTGATGATGGTCGTTTTGTCTGGCCACGTGCAAGCCAGTGCGCTGCATGATGCGGCGCACGATGTGCGTCACGCCACCGGCTTCCCCTGCCACTGAACCCATGTTTACAAAAATATTGACCAGCGCGTTGATTGCTGGAGCAGGAGCGGGGCTTGTTGCCGCGCTTCTGGGATTGGCTTTCGTGCAACCGGTTTTGCTGCAGGCCGAACTGTTTGAACAAGGTGTGGCCCAGCACTTCGCGGATCGCGACACGGCTTTTCCCCATGTCCCTTTCGCCTTTGATCCCATGCGCGATGGACTGAGCATCGTGTTCTATATGATGATTTACGCCGGATACGCGCTGATCTTAGTGTCGCTCTTTTCCCTTGCCGAAGATCAGGGCCACCACGTTACGGCACGGACCGGCCTGATCTGGGGCGTTGCGGGATATGCCACCGTCCTTCTGGCGCCAGCCATTTCGCTCGCCCCCGAAGTGCCGGGTGTCGCAGCACCGGATGTCACAGTGCGACAGGTCTGGTGGTTTGGCACTGTGGCGCTTACGGGGGGTGCCCTTTGGCTGATCGCTTTCGGCCAAAGTTGGGTCGCCTGGAGCATCGCGATTGTGTGTCTGGCCACGCCCCATGTGATCGGAGCACCCGAGCCAGACGTTCTGACAGGCCCTGCGCCGCCTGAGATTGCAGCGCTCTATGCGTCGCGTGTACTGGGTGTCGGGCTGGCCGTCTGGGCCTGCCTTGGGCTGTTTGCCGGATACCTTTGGGCCAGCGACAAAAGCGCGGCCTGATGAACCGCCCGCTTGCCCTTCTTCTGATCGGACTTGTGTTCGGGGGCGGAATCGGTTTCGTACTGGCCGCCGCCAATGGCGTGACGCTGGATGGGCACGATCACGCGATGGATCACGGGATGGATCACGGGCAAGCAGGCATGCACGCAGGGATGGATCACGATCATTCCGAACTTGTCGCAGCCGAAGGGGCCGCGCCAACCTTGAGCGCAAAGATCACGCCGGATCCGGTCTCGGGGTGGAACCTGCATCTGATGACCACCGATTTCACCTTCGCCCCTGCATCTGCGGGGGGCCCCCATGTGAACGGAGAAGGTCACGCCCATGTTTATGCCAATGGCCAGAAGATCGTGCGTGTCTACGGCCCTTGGGTTCACATCGATCACTTGCCGGAAGGAGATGTGAATCTGCTGGTCACGCTGAACACCAACGATCACCGGACGATCAGTGTGAATGGGTCTGCGGTCGAGTCCGTTTTGACCGTGACGAACGCTCCTTAAGCGTCAGTCTGGCGACAAAGACTTGGGGGTGCGCTGCCCCCGTCCTCTTCGAGGCCTCCCCCGAAGTATTTGGGGCAAGAGGAAAGACAATTTGACTAAAATTCTGGGCTTCATCTCTTTAAAAATACGCAAAGGCGACCGGGTCGGGCCCTTCAGGTGGTTGAGCAAAAGAAAAGGGCCACACAAGGCGGCCCTTTTCAAACTTCAAAATGCTTAGGTCTTAGAGACCCCATTTTTCACGTGTGGCGTCGAAAAAGCCTTTTGCTTGTTTCACTTTCACCCAGTTGTTCACGTAGTTGATCCAGACCTGATCGTCCTGTGGCAGCAACATGGCGATTGGGGACGGGGAGCGTGGCTCGGTGCCCGGCACTTGGACCACGCCGTGTTTTTCGGCCAGTGTCGCGCCTTCGATGTTCGATGTGATGAAGACGTCTGCACGTCCCGCAAGCACTTCCTGGAAGCCGCGTGCGGGCGCTTCGACGACCTTGATGTCCGCGTTCGGGAACCATTCGCGGGCCAAACCTTCGAAGGTTGTCCCAAGCGTTGTCGCGACTTTAACGTCGGGCTGATTGATTGAGTCGTATCCATCAAAGTTCGCGGCCTTGTCGCCCGATGTGAAGGGCATGATTTCGACCGAGATATAGCTTTCCGAGAACCCGGCCACTTTCATCCGGGGGGGCGAAATCGAGGCCGAGCCTGTCATATGGTATTTGCCCGCCACCACGCCGTTGACAAGCGTTTTCCAGTCGGTTGGCACGAATTCCACTTCCACACCAAGGTCGGCGGCCAGTTCATTGGCCACGTCGATGTCATAGCCTTTGTAGCTGTTCGAGGCCGGGTCGCGCACGGACATCGGGTTCCAATCGCCCGTGGTGCCGAACTTCAGAACGCCGGTATCCAGAATCTCGTTCAACGCTGATTGCGCGCCTGCCGATGCGGCAAGGCTGACGCTTATCGCGCCGGCGGCCAGTGCTGTTATCCAATGTTTCATTGTGTCTTCACTCCGCAGTAGAGCGCCGCAACATGCGGGCGCTTTGGTCTTGAACTTGTTGTCATTTCCCCCCTAACCTCAAGTCGAAAGTTCCCGTGGGGGATACGGGGGTAAGCTATGTCCGACACCGCCATCGAAATGGTCGATGTGAACAAATGGTTCGGTGATTTCCATGTGTTGAAAGACATAAATTTAAGCGTTGCCACCGGTGAACGTGTGGTGATTTGCGGGCCCAGTGGCTCGGGCAAATCGACCGTGGTGCGCTGTGTGAACCGTCTGGAGCATCATCAAAAAGGCGTGATCCGCGTCAACGGCGCCCCTGTGACAAAGCGGCCCGAAGACTTGGGCGGTGATGTTGGGATGGTCTTTCAACAGTTTAATCTCTTTCCGCATTTGACGGTGAAAGAGAACCTAGTTCTGGGTCCGATGAAGTCACGGGGATTATCGCGCAGTGATGCCGAAGCGCGGGCCGAGGAGTATCTGGAGCGCGTGCGCATCCCCGAACAGGCCGACAAACGCCCGGGCCAATTGTCGGGCGGCCAGCAGCAACGTGTCGCAATTGCCCGGTCTTTGTGCATGGAACCGAAGGTGATGCTGTTTGACGAGCCGACCTCGGCGTTGGACCCCGAGATGATCTCGGAAGTCTTGGACGTGATGGTCGAATTGGCCGAAGAGGGGATGACCATGGTGGTTGTGACCCACGAAATGGGTTTTGCCCGGAAGGTGGCCGATCAGATGGTGTTCATGGATGAAGGCGAGATCGTGGAAACAGGTCCGCCGCTTGAGTTCTTTGAGGCGCCGAAATCCAAGCGTTGCCAAAAATTCTTGTCTCAGATCCTGAGCCACTGATGTTTACGTCGCGCAAAACACTCATCATTTTGACAAGCCTTCTGGTGCTGGCTGGCTGTTCGTCGTCGACCACGTGGGGCTGGTATGTGATCGATCCGCGCACGCCGTCGGGGTGGACGAACATCCGGTTCCTGATCAACGGCATGTGGGCGACGATCCTGATCTCGGTGATTGCGGCGGTCATGTCGATGACCATCGGTCTTTTGGTGGCGCTGCCCGGTCTGTCGTCGCGGTGGTACATTCGCCTGTTCAACCGGGTCTATGTGGAGTTCATCCGCGCCATCCCACTTTTGCCCATGCTGTTCTGGGTCTTTTACGGTCTGCCAATCATCTTCAAGTCCATGGGTTTGAATGTGCCGATTGACCCGTTCTGGGGCGCGATCATCACTTTGGCCCTGTCCGACAGCGCCTTTACGGCCGAGATTTACCGCGCGGGCATCCAGTCGATTGCCAAGGGCCAGACCGAGGCGGCACAGACCGTGGGCCTGAACTATCGCCAGACCATGCGCTATGTGATCTTGCCCCAAGCGGTGCGTCGCATCCTGCCGCCTTTGGCCAATCAATTCATCTACATCGTAAAAATGTCGGCCTTTGCCAGTGTGATCGGCATGCAGGAACTGACGCGGCGGGCGAACGAACTGGTGGTTACCGAATACCGACCGCTGGAAATCTACACGTTGCTGATCCTTGAATACCTAGTGCTGGTTTTGATAATCAGCGCCGGTGTCCGGTGGTTGGAACGCCGTATGGGATCAGATGAAAGGGGATAAGATGGATTGGGACAGCTTCATGGGCGAGACCGTCCAGAACATTAACGCGTTGGCCAAGGAAATGCCGGGCACTGCGAAGGCTTTCGCTCAGATGGGGGCAGCGGCCAAGACGGATGGTGCTTTGCCGGAAAAAACAAAGGAGTTCATGGCCCTTGGCATCGCCATCGCGACGCGCTGCGACAGTTGCATCGGTTTCCACGTTCAATCTTTGCATCGTTTGCAAGCCACGCGCGAAGAGCTTTGCGAAGCCCTCGCCATGGCCACATACATGGGCGGGGGGCCGTCTTATGCCTATTCTGCAAAGGCGCTTAGTTACTTCGATCACATAGACAGCAAAGCCTGACGCGATTTCCCGATCGGCGCATTTTGCGCTAGAGCTTTGCCGATCAATCGTCTATTTGATCCCCGTTGCAAGGCAAGCACCCGTAGCTCAGCTGGATAGAGCGCTGCCCTCCGAAGGCAGAGGCCATAGGTTCGAATCCTATCGGGTGCGCCACTCTTTTCAGATACTCTTGTGTTCTATGGATCAAATGGATGCCATTAAACTGAACTCGACATGTGCCGCATAAGAGCGCTTGGTCGTCCACTGGGGATGAGCGAAGCGCAGCGGCGAAGGCCGCTTTTCGGCATGGTTCACATAAGTGTCGCCAAGAAGCGATCTTCTATAGAACTGCCTTGCGTCTTTTGTTTGCGTATCGAACCCAACGGGCGATGAAACTGGGGGTGATCGAATGTCAGGAAGACCAATCGGTCTTCAAGGTAAGGCTGCGTCGTTGCCCTTGGCATTGTGGTGATCAGATCGGTGTCGGCGATGATTTCCAGCACCGACCGGATCGAGTCCGTCTCGCAGACAATGCTCATCGTGCTGACACCTGAGGCGATCATCGCGGCTTCAGTTTGTTGGCGAAGCAGGCTGCCGCGCGAGTGGGCAAGCCAGGTTTGAGATTCAAGGTCAGACGGCAGAACGCGCTTTTGGCGCGAAAGCGGATGGTCGGTTCGGCAAAGAATGCCGACGCGGTCGTCGATAAGCGGCGCGAACTCAAACCCGTGGGATTGATCCGCAAGGCTTTGCGGGCCAAGAACAAAGTCAACTTCGCCACGCTCAAGCATGCGGCGCAGTTCGTGGACTAGACCGGTTCGCATTTCGACGACACAATTGGGATTGTCGCGGATGAACTTGGCGACGGCAGAGCTTAAGAACCTGCCCGCAACGATAGGCGGCGCACCGATCCTCAGTTCTCCGACCGCGCCTTGCGACGACTGGTTGGCCAGAACGCTGGCCTGTTCTTCCGCCAATCGGATCGCCTGACCATTCCGGGCCAACCTTAAACCCAGAGAATTTGGAATGGATTTTCGCCCATCTCGGTTGAACAGCAACGCCCCCAATCGCGTCTCAAGAGCCTTCATGTTCCGGCTAAGCGCAGGTTGCGTCAGGCCAAGTCTGTCGGCTGCCGATTGAAATGACCCCGCTTCAACGATCACTGAAAGCTGGGCAAGGTGTTTTGGGTCAAGTTTCATAGCATTCCGTTATGTGATCTTGCAAATGTTTGATTATATTAGATGCAAAACTTTTGCTATGGTTCATCAAATCATGGGAGGATTTTATGTTTAACTTCGGAAAATTCGCGGTTTCAGCGGCGATATTGGCCTCGGTCGCGCTGATACCCGGTCTTGCATCGGCACAGATTTACAAAGGCGAAACCGCGGGTGTCGGAGATCCCGTTCACACAATGTTTGTCACCTTTTCCAATCAGGCAGGCACTGCAGGTGTTGAGATTCAAGTGAACGCGGGTCAAACGCTGACCAAATCGATGCTGAAAGGCGGACGCGGCGAGATTGATTTTTTCTCAACCGTGCCATCGCTGGTCGGCCTGATGAAAAATCAGGCACGCATGTACGAAAACGTTGAAGATTCCGCGCAAGCTGCTGATCAACTGCGGTCAATCTTGGGCTTTAAGGCGGGTGCCTATCATCCCGTAACACTTGCAGGATCCGGGATCGAAACTTGGGAAGACCTGAAGGGCAAGACGATCTTTACAGGCCCACCTGCTGGGTCGGCTTCGGCAACGTCTGAGGCATTGATCAAGATCATCACTGGCTATGAAGCCGGAACGGATTACACCGCTGTGCGCCTAAGCTGGGGTGAAGGCTATGCAGCACTTGCCGACAACAAAATCGACATGATGGTGCGTCCAGCCGAAGTTGGCTCGTCCAATATTGAACAATTCGGGCTGTCGGGCGAGTTCCGCATTCTGTCAATCCCGGAAGAAGCAGTTCAGTCCGAAGCCATGCAAGCGCTGTTCGGACGTCCCGGTCGCGGCATGCTTCAGTTTGACGGAGAGCTCTACAAGGGCCAGCTTACGGGTGGTGAAATCACAGCATTGGGCTTCACCCAATTCGTCGGCACCCACGCAGGAGTCTCAGAGGACGTTGTATACAATGCCACCAAGGCCTTTTGGGAAAACCTCGACGCGGTGCACGCAACTGCGTTCTTCCTCCAAAACGTAACGCCAGAGACCGCGTTTACGTCGGTCAACGTGCCACTGCACCCCGGTGCGGCAAAGTACTATGACGAAGCCGGGATCCCGATCCCAGACGCGCTTCGCCCATAACGGTAAGTGATCGGAGGGCTGTGCAAACGGCTCTCTACACCACCTGACCCGCGCAAGGAGCAACCTTATGACCGCAGTGACGCAAACGTCCGGCGGCACAGCCCGCCTGTACGCAGTGGTCTCGGCCATTTGCTGCCTCTTGCTGGGTTTGATCGCGCTTTACAGCTCGGGCATCGATCTGGTCGAGCCGAAGTTCCACCGCGCGGCCGGGTTTGCCTTGGCGCTGATCGTCGGCGTCGCCGCAGCCCGCGCCCGGCGCGAAGCGAAGGGGCCTGTGACGGGCGCGCGCGCGACCATGCACCTTGTTTTGGATGCCGCAATGGTTGCGGCGGGGCTCTGGTCTGTCTGGTCGTTCCACTTCGTCCAAGGCCAGATGGAAACCGCCCTGTACGACGTCAAACAGGCGGATGCATGGCCTGCCGTTGCAGGGCTGGTTGTGTTCCTTGAGCTGTGTCGCAGGTTGTGGGGTTGGGGGTTGTTCGGCGTCGGTACTTTTGGCGTCCTATACCTGCTTTACGGGCAAGACCTGCCGGGCATCATGGCCCATTCTGGCTTTTCTCTGAAAGAAGTCGTGGAGGCGCTTTGGTACAACACCAACAAGGGTGTGTTTGGGTCAATCACCAATATCGTTCTGTCGACGGTCTTCATTTTTATCATCTTCGGAGTCCTGCTTGAAGGCACTGGTGCTGGCGCCACTTTGCTGAAATTCGCATTCCTCGCCACCCGCCGGACGCGCGGCGGGCCTGCCCATGCGGCGATTCTTGCGTCGTCGATGTTTGGCACGATGTCTGGATCGACCGTCGCCAACATCGTAGGGACGGGGACATTTACGATCCCGATGATCAAAAAGCGCGGCTTCACCCCGACTTTTGCAGCCGGGATCGAGGCGACCGCGTCATCCGGCGGACAAATTATGCCACCGATCATGGGGGCTGCCGCACTGGTTATGGCGGACCTGACGGGGGCTGGCTATCTCAACATCATCGTGGCGGCGCTGTTCCCGGCGTTGTTCTACTATTTCAGTCTGTTTGCAGCCGTCACGGTCGAATCCCGCCGCCAAGGGATCGAAGTGCAGGCGATGGCGGCAGACGACGAAATAACCCGGCTCGACATGATCAACTCGGTGCTGTTTGTCGGGCCAATCTTGACGATCATTGGTTGCCTTGTGGCCGGGTTTTCGACCTCGGCGGCCGGGTTCTATGCTGTTGTCGTTTTGCTGGCGCTTTCGGTGATCAACCCGGTGGTGCGCGGTGATCCGATGCGGGTCTGGCGGTCGTTCTTGAAGGGGGCCGAGTCTGGTGCGACGCTTCTGGTGGCCATTGCGGCAATTGGTATTCTTGTCGGGTCGCTGGATTCAACGGGTCTTGGTCTGAAACTGGCAAGTGTCATTTCAGAAATTCGAGGTGAAAGCCTGTTCTCGGCGCTTCTTGTCGCGATGGTCGGGGCGTTGATCCTTGGCATGGGGATGCCCACGCTTCCGGCTTACCTGATCATCATCCTTGTGATGGGGCCGGCAATCCAAGCGCTTGGCGTCTCGATGGTGACGGCGCATATGTTTGTTTTCTACTATGGCGTGGCCTCATCCCTGACCCCGCCTGTTGCCATCGCGGCCTATGCGGCGGCACCGATTGCGGGGTCGAACCCGCTGATGACCGCCTTCATGTCTTTCCGGTTGGGCATGGCAAAGTTCATCATTCCGTTCGTCTTCGCCTTCTACCCAACGATCCTGATCATTGAAGAGTTTAGCCTGCTGCCATTCTTTTGGATCCTAGTGCGGACGTGTTTTTGCATCTGGCTCTTTTCATCGGCGCTCTCGGGCTATGACCGCCGCAAGCTGAGCATTCCTGAGATTGTGGCGCGCTTCGTCATTGCCTTCACCATGTTGATGATCAATCCGATGATCCATCTGCCAGCCGTCGCCATTGGCATCGCCTTGATCGTCTGGGACGTCAAAGCAGCCCGAAACCAGTTACCCGCACCAAAGCCGAAATCAGAGGCATCATGACAAAACGTCCAAATTTCTTGTTTATCATCACCGACCAACATCGGGCGGATCATCTGGGCTGCACGGGCAATCCGATCGTTCAGACACCGAACATCGACAGCATCGCACAAAAAGGCAAACGCTGGGATCGCTTCTACGTTGCAAACCCGATCTGTATGCCGAACCGCGCGTCAATCATGACCGGGCGCATGTGTTCATCGCATGGCGCGCGTCATAACGGTATTCCATTGTCCAAAGACCACACAACCTTTGTCGAGCTTTTGCGGGATGCTGGCTATCGGACCGGGTTGATCGGCAAATCGCATCTGCAAAGTTTCACGGGGCTTCCGGCGACCAACAGATATGAAGTTGCCGAAGGCGTAAGTGCGCCAAGTGCGCATCTGAGGGATGCCGTCAAAAACGACAGGCACGGACCCGAGTATGACCTAGAGGTCGTGCCAAAGTGGGATCGGCCTTTGCAAGATCGCATTGATGGCGATTTCTACGGGTTCGAACATGTCGCGATTGCCGCCGATCATGCGGACCGGGCTTCGGGCGACTATCTGCTTTGGGCGCGCGCGCAGCGCAGCGATTTTGATAATCTGGTTGGCCCCGAAAACGCGCTTCCTGATAATCGGATCGAAGCACCGCAGGCCTGGCGCACGGCGGTTCCAGAAGAGCTTTATTCAACCAACTGGATTGCCGACCAAAGCGAGGCTTGGCTGACCGACCGCGCCGAAGGCGATGCCCCGTTCTTCCTGCAAATGTCCTTTCCCGATCCGCATCATCCTTTCACGCCGCCGGGGAAGTACTGGGACATGTACGACCCCGCTGACATTCCGTTGCCCGCGACCTTTGGCAAAGGTGATCTGCCACCGCTTCAAGCCATGCGCGCGGCGCTTGAAAGTGGCGCTGATGCGCGAGACAACCAAAGCCCCTTTGCCGTCACCGAAGATGAAGCCCGCGCGATCATCGCTTTGACCTACGGCATGATCACGATGATTGATGATGCGATAGGACGTGTGTTGAAGCGCCTTGAAACCCTTGGTCTTGCCGAGGACACGGTGGTGATCTTTACCTCGGACCATGGCGATTACATGGGAGACCACGGCTTGATGCTGAAGCTTTTGCTGCACTACCAAGGCATCACGCGGGTGCCCTTTATCTGGCACGATCCGCAAAGACCCGCGCAAGGGCAGATCGAACCCGGCCTTGCGTCTTCTATCGACATTGCCCCAACGATCCTCGCCCGTGCTGGCATTCAACCCTATAACGGCATCCAAGGTCGCGATCTGCATAACTCGGTATCGCCCGAAGCTGTGATTATCGAAGAAGACAGCCAGCGCACCATGACGGGTTTCGACCGTCCGCAGCGGGTGCGGACCGTTGTCACCGAAACCTACCGCATGTCATTGCGCGAAGGTGAGGATTGGGACGAGTTGTACGATCTTTCAGCAGACCCCGGTGAGACGAAAAACATTTACGATGAAAAGGCTGGATCGGCCGCAAGACACGCCTTGTCCGAGATCATGTTGAGGCGGATGATTGAACTGCAAGATCGATCTCCGCTGCCCGCCTACAGAGCTTGATTGTCGGTCTTTGTTTGGCAGACGGCGGAACCGCGCTGCAGGTGACGAAACGTCGCCAAGTCCCTTTAGCTCTTTGGTCACCCGTTATACGTGAAAGACGTTTGGGCGGGATGTGGACACCCCCGGGCTGTGCTGCGGGGCATCGGCCAGAACGGTCTCACGCATACGGGTCTGGTGAGAGGTGTTGACTTTTGTTCTGAGGTATCGCATATTTCTGTCATGACAGAAATTACCGACATAAATGAGTCGTCCGCCAAGGCACAGTTCGTTTTGTATTGGGGGGATATGGGAAGCCAATGGGGCGTCAATCGCTCTGTGGCTCAGATCCATGCGCTGCTGTTTCTAAGCGTAAGCCCCCTGAATGCCGAAGATATCTCTGATCAACTGGGCATCGCGCGGTCCAATGTTTCGAACTCGCTGAAAGAACTGGTGGGCTGGAAGCTGATACGCCGCATCCCCGTGCCAGGGGATCGTCGTGAACATTTTGTCGCCGAGGTGGATGTCTGGGAAATGGCGATGCGTATCGCCCAAGGTCGCAAAGAGCGCGAGATCGACCCGGCCATGTCCGCCATTGAAAGCTGTGTCGAGCAAGCCAAAACCGAACCAAACCTTGATCCAACGGTCTTGGCGCGGATGCATGAAATGCAAGACTTTTTGGCGACTGCGGACCGGTGGTCTAGTCAGATGTTGAACGTTCCCAAGTCGAAACTGAACACCCTGATGAAGATGGGCGACAAGGTCTTTTCACTGCTGAAACTGACGGGGAAAAAGACCGAGTAGACCAGCAGACATTTTTTTCGCCTTATGATTTCTGTCTATACAGAAAAGAACGATTTTACAGAACGAGACGATGCAATGAAACTCAGCAATTTCTCAATCCACCAGAACCCCGATGACCGGTTTGCCAAGCTGGCCGGACCAAACGCATGGGCGGGGCTTCGCCCGGCGGTTCGCAAACGGTTTGGAAAGCGTCTTCAAGGAGGTGCCAGTGTTGCCTATCAGGGCAGGGTGGTCTCGATGCAGATGAACCGGGCTGGACGCATTCTGGCCACGGCGGCCCGCCTGATCGGGGCTCCGTTGCCATATGATCTGTCCTGCGTCGATCAGCCCGCAGTTGTGACCGTGACCGAAGATATTGCGGGCAGCGGCCAATTCTGGATCAGGCAATACGGGCGCAAGGCCGGTTTCCCCCAGGTCATTCACAGTTCCAAGCGATTTGCCGGTCCAACTGGCCTCGAGGAATACATCGGCTATGGCATCGGCATGGCGTTGAAGGTCAGTGTCGAAAAGCAGGACCTGCTGTTCAAAAGCGACCATTACTTCGTGCAATTCTTCGGACGGCGTCTTCGCCTTCCAAGGGCACTCAGCCCCGGCGCATTGGTTATTGGCCACCATGACATGGGCAACGGACAATTCCGCTTTTCTCTGGATCTCAGGCACCGGCTTTTCGGTCGCATGATCTTTCAGGATGCAATTTTTAACGATGGGAAAGAGTGAACAATGGACAACGCAATTCTCTGGAGCCTCATCTCGGTTCAAGTCTTCATGGGCGCCTTCGATACACTTGTGCATCACGAGGGCACAGAACGTCTGGCATGGCGCGCGTCGCAAAAACATGAGTTGCGTCTGCACGGTGTTCGCAACTT
The DNA here is from genome assembly GCA_964632495.1 of uncultured Rhodobacterales bacterium. Lineage (GTDB taxonomy): Bacteria > Pseudomonadota > Alphaproteobacteria > Rhodobacterales > Rhodobacteraceae > CALKXV01. The sequence continues at coordinate 10,827 of CAZWDS010000011.1, read as the reverse complement.
CTTTTACGCCGTCATCTTCATGTGCTTTGCTTGGCTTGAGCCACACGGGGTCTTCACCGTAATTCTTGCCGGTATCCTGGCTGTCGAGGTGTTGATCACCCTGTGGGATTTTGTCGAAGAGGATATGACCCGCAAGCTGCCAGCGACGGAACGGATCAATCACACTTTGTTGGCGCTGAATTATGGCGCGATCCTTGCACTGGCCGCCCCGTATCTTTGGGACTGGGCCTTTCTTCCAAGCGCTCTTGTTCCCGTCAGTTATGGCTGGTGGAGTGTGATGGCCAGCGTCTCGGCCATTGGCGTCGGTGTCTTTAGCGCGCGCGATCTTTTGGCCGCCGCCCGCAGTGACCGGCTGGACCGGGGCGATCCGGCTGAATTGGTGAAAACCTTGCAACCCCGCCAAAGTATCTTGGTGACCGGTGGCACCGGTTTCATCGGCACCCGTCTGGTCGAGGCCTTGGTCAGCGCAAATCACCACGTCACCGTTTTGACCCGCGATATGCGAAAAGTGGATCGTCTGACCCATCCGGTGCGCGTGATCTCAAGTTTGGACAAGATCGACAAGGCAGAGCATTTTGACGCCATTGTGAACCTTGCCGGAGATTCCGTTGCAGGCGGACTTTGGACCGCGAAGAAACGCGCCAGGATCATTGGGTCGCGTGTCGACATGACCCGGTCCATTCACGCCTTGATCGAACGGCTGGATCACAAACCAGAGTGTTTGATCAACGGCTCGGCAGTGGGGTGGTACGGCCTTCAGGATGATGGCGACGACACCGAACTGACCGAGAACGCATCTGCGAAACCAGCTTTCATCCACGACGTTTGCGCGTCCTGGGAGACTGAAACTGTACCAATCGCTGCGCAAGGCGTGCGGGTGGTGATCTTACGGATTGGCCTTGTGCTTGGTGTCGACGGCGGGATGTTGGCAAAGCTTTTGACCCCCTTCGAATTTGGCGGCGGCGGTATCATGGGGCACGGCCGGCAATGGATGCCGTGGATTGAACATGACGATCTGATCCGCGTAGTCGCATTCGCAATTGCCAGCCGTAACTTGACTGGGCCTGTAAATGCTGTCGCCCCAGAACCTGTTCGGAACGCGGCATTTTCGCGCGATTTGGCCGCGGCCTTGCACCGTCCCTTACTGCTTCGCTTTCCTGAGTGGTTGCTTGCAGGTGCGCTTGGCAATTTGGGCAAAGAGACCATGTTAGGCGGCCAACGCGTTATCCCGTCCCGACTTTTGGAAAGCGGTTTCAGCTTTTGTCACGAAACTTTGGCACCGACACTGCGCAAGATTACCGGTGCAAAGGACTTAAAACCCTAGCGTATCCGCCACCCCGTCAGTCTTGCGAACCAGCCGTCCATGCTTAAAAGAAGGGGTATCAGGCATGGGCGGTTTCGACAAAACGGATGCAGAAATCTGTGCCGGTGCCGACAGGACAGTCAGACCAAGACGGTCCGTCGTCACTTGCGGCCTATACATCAATTCCCCAAGGCGATAGGGGCAGTCCTTTGATGGTGTGACGCCGATATACGGCGCGTCTTCTGGGAAAGTGATCTTAAGTGAAACAGGCATTGGCACAGGCACTTGAGGCCAAAGGGTATACATCGCTAACGGCAGTCCAAGACGCCGTGACCGCGCCCGAGGTCTTGGGCAAAGACCTGTTGGTTTCGGCTCAGACCGGGTCGGGGAAAACACTTGGATTTGGGCTGGCCATTGCCCATGGATTGTTTGGCGAAGACGAGGTTTTCAAACCCGCCGCTGCTCCTTTGGCGCTGATCATTGCTCCGACCCGGGAACTGGCACTTCAGGTCAAACGCGAATTGTCTTGGCTGTTTGCCGGTGCGAAAGCCACGTTGGCCTCGACTGTTGGCGGTATGGATATGCGCGATGAACGAAGGGCTTTGGCGCGTGGCGCACATATCGTCGTCGCCACGCCCGGGCGTTTGCGCGATCACATCATGCGCGGTTCGATTGATCTAAGCGATCTAAAGGCTGTTGTTCTGGATGAAGCGGACGAGATGCTGGATTTGGGCTTTCGCGAGGATTTGGAATTTATCCTCGAACAATCGCCAACCGAACGGCAAACGCTGATGTTTTCGGCGACGGTGCCGGCCTCTATCGCGCGGCTTGCCAAGAACTATCAAAAAGACGCCGTGCGCGTCGCCACCACCAGTGGCGCCAGCCAGCACGCGGATATCGAATACCGGGCGTTGAATGTCTCGGCCCGGGATGGCGAGAACGCGATCATCAACGTTTTGCGGTACTACGAAGCGCCAAATGCCATCGTGTTTTGTAACACCCGCGCGATGGTAAACCGGCTGACCACACGTTTGTCCAACCGGGGCTTTTCCGTCGTCGCTTTGTCGGGTGAGTTGTCTCAGAACGAACGCACGCACGCACTGCAAGCCATGCGCGATGGTCGTGCGCGGGTCTGTGTGGCCACGGATGTGGCCGCGCGCGGTATTGATTTGCCGAACCTCGAACTTGTCATCCATGCCGAGCTTCCGACCAACCAAGACACCCTGCTGCACCGGTCTGGTCGCACGGGACGGGCAGGGCGCAAGGGGATCAGCGCGTTGATCGTCCCACCCGCTGCTCAGAAAAAAGCGCATCGCTTGTTGGGCTGGGCCAAGCTGAAAGCCGAATGGGCCGAAGCGCCGTCTGCCGAAGACGTCAGTGCAAAGGACGACGAGCGTATGCTCGCCAATCCTGATTGGACCGACCCGGTCGAACCGTCCAGCGCAGCTACGGTGAACGAGGTTATCGCCCGCTTCACGCCCGAACAAATCGCGACGGCCTACGTGCGGCTCTATCGTGAAAAGCGCTCGGCCCCGGAAGAGCTTTCCGATCCATCGACGCCAGCAAAACCGCGCGAAGCCTTTGGCCCAAGCGTTTGGTTTTCGCTGGATGGCGGTCACAACGCCAATGCCGAGCCGCGTCGATTGTTGCCGATGCTTTGCAAGATGGGCAATATCTCTCGCGAGGACGTCGGTGCCATTCGCATCCAAAAAGACGCGTCGATGATCGAAATCCGCCAAAGCGCCGTCAAAGGCTTTTTGGCCGCGATCGGGCCAGACATGGCGTTGGAAGGTGGTGCCAAGCTTGTTCAGTTGGCGTCGGCGCCAAGCTTCGAGCGCGGCCCGGGCAAAGGTAAGGGCGCTCGCGGGGCGCATAAAAAGACCAACTTCGACAAGAAATCAGGCGAACCAAAAGCTGCAGCAGCCAAGAAGGGGGCCACCCCGCCAACCGAATGGAACGACGCCCCGGTACCGAAGAAGAAAAAGCCGAAACCCGGCGCGAAACCGACCGGTGGCGCAAAACCCAAACCCGCACGCGCAGAAAACGATCCCCCAAAGGCCGAAAAGTGGAAGCCACGTAAACCGAAAGGCGGTTCGAAATCCTCTGACGGACCGCCCGACAAGCCGCGTGGTCCAAAACCGCCAGCGGGCAAGCCATCCAGCAAAAAGAACCGGGCCCGTAAGCTTGCCAAATTAGCCGCCGCCGGAAACGCGCCCCCTGTCCGCAAAAAGGGCGGTAAGTCAGGAAAGCCACGCACCAAAAGCTAAGGCGCTGTGTATGCGTATACCGCCCTTAAGACCCGCCGCAGCGGTGCCGGGCTTTGTTCGAATGGGTCGATATCAGAAATCGAAGATGTCGCTTAGAAAGCTCTCGCGGCGTTTCTTTCGCGGACGGTCATCATCATAGTGCCGATCTTGCCTTGGCGACGGCGGCGGCGGCGGGGGCGGCGCTGAATTGCGTTCGATGATCTTGTCCAACTCGCCACGGTCGAGCCAAACGCCACGGCATGTCGGGCAATAATCAATCTCGACGCCGCTGCGGTCGGTCATGACCAATTCGGTTCCGTCAATGGGGCATTGCATCGTTCAAAGTCCTTTAGGTTTTGGTGCTGTCACATCGTGAGGGTGTCGTTACAGGCGCGACGCTCACATGCTCCAGGTGATAACGACCATCAGCAAAACAAGCCCCGGCACCGCCAGTTTCATTGGCCACAAAAGGGCGGGCAAACCAAAGCTTGCGATGGCGAGGCCCCAAAGGGCGATGACGCAAAGCGCAATCAAAAGGATCTTGATTTCCGAATTCAGCTCTTTCAACGGGCGCAAAGGGGCCAGCATTTCGCTGATAGCAGACTGAGGGCGATTTGGTGAGTGTTGATGATCGGCGTAGGCCAAGGCAGAGAACTCCGTTTTCGGTTTGGTTTACAAGGTTGGACCCAAAGAAAGCCTCAGGTCCGTCCCCGTATCGGTGATTATGAGGCGTGGATGCCATCCGTTAGGGATGGGCGCGATTGTTCGGCGTTTGCCGCGCCGCGCGATACGGTTCTGAACAAGCCTTCGTATCGTACCAGTTCATCGCTCAAACGGGTGCGTTCGCGCTCCAGGAATTGCAGAAGCTCGACGTCTGGATGCGCAAGACTGGACTCGGTTTCGGCGCGGGCGCAGACGGCGTCAAAGCGTTGTTGCAGAGTTTTCAAGTGCCCGGACACAACGGTCGGTCGCGTATGCAGCTGTGCGGTCATCGTGCTCCTCCCTTTCAGTGAGTCGTGAAGCACCTTCGAGGGGCAAAGCGCTTCACGGCTCTTTTCTTACCACTCCAGATGGGGTCATAGCGCGATTGTTCAATTCTATATAATGATGTAGTTTGATAGGAAATTCCTATTAAGGTGCGATAATGGACGGACTGCCCACACTCAAACAGCTGCGGTATTTTGCGGCCCTTGCGGAAACCGGCCACTATCGCAAAGCGGCAGACCGCGTCGGGGTCAGTCAGCCCTCGCTCAGCTTGCAGATCGCCAATCTTGAGCAGACGCTTGCGTTAACACTGGTCGAACGGGGCCGGGCCGGTGCGGTTTTGACGCCCGAGGGGCGCGAGGTTCTGACCCGTGCCCGGCGTATTCTGGACGAAACTCTGGCTCTGGCGGATATCTCGGAGCAGATGCAATCCGGGCTGGCCGGAACCATACGTCTTGGAGCTTCGCCGACGCTGGGGCCTTACCTTTTGCCCAATGTTGTCCGTCGCTTGCACGAAACCTATCCCTCCCTGCGCCTGATCATCCGGGATGGTGCGCCGCGCGATCTGACCGATGATCTGTTGTCCGGCACTCATGATTTGATCCTGACCCAACTGCCCGTGCAATCCACCGAGCTTGCCGTCACCCGGCTCTTTCGCGAGCCCCTGCGTCTTGCCGTGGCACCCGACCATCCGCTGGCAGCAATTGGGTCTGCCGTTGACGCCGACCTGAAAGGCGAAAGCCTTCTGGCCCTGTCCAGCCGGTTCACGCTTCATGCCCAAATGGCCGATTTGGCAACGGACGTGGGCGCGATCTTGCGTCAGGATTACGAAGGCACCAGTTTGGATGCCTTGCGCCAGATGGTGGCGATGAACATGGGGGTGACGTTTCTACCCGCGCTTTACATGCAATCCGAAGTGACCAGCCGGGGCGGCGATGTCACTGCGGTCGATTTTCGCAAAGGCCGTTTGACGCGGTCTATCGGGATCGCGTGGCGCGCGTCGTCGGGACATCATGCCGGGTTTACGACCTTTGCGGATCTGGTGCGTTCCGTCGCTCAGCAAAAATTCGGTGGCATTCTTCAGATCGAATAGCGCGTCTTCAGTCCGGATCGTCCAGCGTTGACCAAGTCTTGTCCCCGGATGGTTCTGGCGGCGTGTCGCAGGCGCGCATATGGATGTTCACCTTGGCAATGAAGTTGGCCGAAATCGGAGCCGTCACGAACAAAAACGCCATGATCAACAATTCGTGGTACGAGCTTTCACCCAAAACAAACGAATGCACAATCGAGGCGGCCAACAGCATCCCGATCCCAACCGTGCCCACCTTGGTTGGGGCATGCAGGCGCGTCATGGAGTCGTTGAATTTCAAAAGGCCGATTACCCCGACCAGAACAAAACCGGACCCGATCAACAGGAACAGGGCGGTCACGTAGTGTCCTATCACTTCAGCGGTCATTCGATGATATCCCCCCGTAAGATGAAGCGCGCTAGGGCGACGGTCGACACAAAGCCCAGCATCGCGATCAGAAGCGACACCTCGAAATAAATCTGCACGCCCTGCTGAATGCCCAGAACAATCACAAGACCAAGCGCGTTGATCACCATCGTATCCAGCGCCAGAATGCGGTCGCCTGAGGTTGGCCCAAGCACCAGTCGCACCATCGACAGAATTTGCCCAAGGGCCAGAATCCCGAAGGCGGCAATCAATCCAATGTCCAGAAATGCCAGTGCGTTCGTCATGGGAAAATCTCCAAAAGACGGCGTTCATACCTGTCCTTGATCTCGGCCAGCACTGCGTCGGGGTCATCGGTGTGCAGCACATGCACCAAAAGGCTGGTGCCGTCCGCGGCCAGATCGGACGACACGGTGCCCGGCGTCAACGTGATGGTGCCCGCCAACATGGTGATCGCTTCGGGTTCGCGCAGTTCCAGCGGCACGACGATCCACGCAGGTTTCAGCTTGGAATTTGGAACGGTAAGGACGATCCAGGCGACCTGCACATTGGCGACGATGATGTCCCAAATGACGACCACGCTGTAAACCATCATCTTGCCAAACCGAAACCCGGTAGGGCGATCCGGCCACCAGCGGGCCGTCAAACGCGGAATGATAATGCCCAGTATGATCCCGAACACCATCATCCCGGCCGAGAATTTGTTCTGCAACAACATCCAGACCACAGCCAGAAGGATCGTCAGCAAAGGGTGCGGCAACAGCCATTGAACGACGCGGGTCATGTTATTGCGCCTCCTTTGGTTTGCTCAGTTTGCCGGGCGTGTCCACAACGGTGGTGATATAAGCATCCGGCGCGAACAGTTGCTTGGAAATCGTGGTCGCATATCCATGCATTTGCCCGGCAAAAACCGTATGCGCAGCCAGCAAGGCGATCAACCCGCCGACCGAAACGTAAGACAGCGTTGACGGGCGCATGGTAGCGTCTGGGGTGTGATCTTCGGGTGGCTCGATGCTTTGGGCCTTCCAGAACAAGATGCTGCCTGCGCGCGCGAAGCCCAAAATGTTGATCAAGCTTGAAATCAAAACAATGACCCAAATCCAGACCATGAGTGGGGTGCCGAACGCGGCGTCCAGCACCATCAACTTGCCAAGGAACCCTGACAGGGGCGGCAGACCGGCCATCGCGATGGCTCCGGCAAAGAACAGCCCCGCCGTCAGCACGGTGCCGGCCATCGCCGTCTTTGGCGTCAGTGCCAGTGATCCGCGTCCCGTGCGCACAAGGTCCGAGATCAGGAACAAAACCGCGCCCGCCAGCGTCGAATGCACCATGTAATACAGCGCCGCCGCGATCCCGGCCTCGGTGAACAGCGAAATCGCTACCATCACCATGCCCATCGAGCCGACCACGGAAAAGGCCACCAGCCGGTCCAGCCGTTTTGCGGCCAAAACACCAACGGTTCCGATGGCAAGCGACACCAAAGCGGCGGGCAATAACCACAGGTCATGCAGGCCAGAGGTCACGTCGACCTCGGGCGGGAAGACCATCGTATAGACCCGGATGATCGCGTAAGCGCCCACCTTCGTCATGATCGCAAACAGGGCCGCGACGGGGGCAGGGGCTTCGGCATAGCTGGACGGCAACCAGAAGTGCAAAGGCACGATGGCCGCCTTGATGGCAAAGACCAGCAGCAACAAAACGGCAGCCACGCGAATGCCCACAGTTTCTTCCGGTCCGATCAACTGTACCCGGTTCGCCAGATCAGCCATGTTCAGCGTGCCGGTTTCGGCATAGATCGCGCCCAAGGCAAACAGGAACAGGGTCGAGCCGATCAGGTTGAACAGCACGTATTGCACGCCAGCCCGCAAACGCGCATTGCCGCCCGCATGGATCATCAGACCGTAGGACGCGATCAGCAACACCTCGAAGAAGACGAACAGGTTGAACAGGTCACCGGTCAGAAACGCGCCCATGATCCCCATAAGCTGAAACTGGAACAGCGCATGAAAATGCCGCCCCCGATCATCCCAGCCGGACCCGATCGCGTACAGCAAAACGAACAGCGCCAGAACAGCCGTCAACAAGACCATCAACGTCGAAAGCCGGTCCCCGACCACCACGATGCCAAAGGGCGCGGCCCAGTCTCCCAACTGGTACAGCAACACGCTGCCGTCCGAGGTCTGCCACGCCAATGCCGCTGCAATCGCGACCAGCGCCAAGACGCCCGCGACCGAGAAAACGCGTTGAATACCAATGTGGTATCGCGCGGCCAGTACAATGAATGGGGCCAGTAGGGCGGGCAGGATAACGGGCAGAATGATCCAGTGGGTCATGGCTGACCCTCCGCTTCGGCGTCATCCGTTGGATCGGGTTGATCGTCTACATGATCGTCGTCCGACCCCAAAAACGCGCCCAAACCGATCATCACCACCACCGCCGTCATCCCAAACGAGATCACGATGGCCGTTAGAACCAGTGCCTGCGGCAAAGGATCAGCGTAAGCCGTCATATGGTCGCGCAGAACAGGCGGCGCACCAATCGTGATCCGGCCCGAAGCGAACAGAAACACATTCACCGCATAGGTCAGAAGCGAAATCCCAAGGATCACCGGAAAGGTCCTCAGCCGAAGCACAAGGTACAATCCACCTGCGGTCAGCACACCAATGGCAGAGGCGACAAGAAGTTCCATGATCTAACCCTCCGCCCCGGCTGTGCCGTTCTCAGGCAAATCATCCCGTGAGGGGTCGATGTCCATGGCATGATCAGACTCTGTGTTATCGGCCAGCCGCGCCAGTCGCGAAAAGCTTTCCAGCGACAGCATCACCGCCCCGACCACGGCCAGGAACACGCCCACGTCGAACAAGGCCGCCGTGGCCAGCTCGAACTCTTGGAACGGCGGAATGCGCACATAGGTGAAATCCGAGGTCAGGAAAGGCTTGGATACGAACCACGATCCGATCCCGGTAAAGCCCGCCGCCAGAACGCCCGCGCCGATCACCCCGTGATAGGGATAGCGCATCCGCGCCTCAGCCCAGGAAAACCCGCTGGCCATGTACTGCATGACCACGCCAATCGACACGACCAGACCCGCGATAAAGCCGCCACCGGGTTCGTTGTGACCGCGCAGGAAGATATAGAAACCCACCATCAGGACGACGGGCATGATCACCCGCGTCAGCACAACCATCATCATCGGATGGCGAGAGCCTGACCGCCTTTGATCCGGCACACGGTTCAACAAGCGCGCGCGCACCGGGCCGTTCAGCAATGTCTCGGTCAGCGCATAAATCAACAGGGCCGCGATCCCCAACACGATGATCTCGCCGTAAGTGTCAAAGCCACGGAAATCGACAAGGATCACATTGACCACATTGGTGCCGCCACCGCCCTTATAGGAATTCGCCAGATGGAATTCCGAGATCGGTGCTGCGACCGCGTCGCGCAACAGGTAATGGTAAGCCAATCCAAACGTCGCCAAGCCCCCTACAACCGCGATGCCCACATCGCGCACCCGCCGCAGGATCGAGCTTTCGCGCGGCGTCGTGTTCGGCAAAAAGTTCAGCGCCAACAAAAGCAGAATGATCGTCACGACCTCGACCGTGAATTGCGTCATCGCCAAATCCGGCGCGCTGAAGAAAACGAACCCGACAGACACCATCAGCCCGACGATCCCGATCAGGATCAAGGCCAACAACCGGTTCCGGTGCAACATGACCAACCCAAGCGTGGCGGCCACCAGCATCAGCCAACCTGCGATTGGCACAACACCTGCCTCTTGCATAACGCGTGTCGGCGCGGCAATCGTGCCGGTCGTCCACGCATGGAATCCGGCTGCCAGAATGGTCACCGAGGCGACTGCGGCATAGCGCGAGAACGCCCCGTTGTGCAGCGGATGGATCACAGCGCGTGCCAATGCGGCGACCCACTCGACAAGCCCTTCGAAGATCACCTTGGCCTCGGGGCGCGGCGCGGCTTCCCACATGCGCGACAGCGGGTTGAACATGGCCATCAGCAAAAGGCCACCCAGAACAGCGGCAATCGACATGTAAAGCGCAGGCACCAACCCATGCCAGATTTTCAGATAGGCTTTGGGCACCTCGGCGGCTTCGCCAAGCAGCGATCCTGTCACCAGTTTGACGAAAGGTTCGGCCAGGAACGGCGCGACGCCGATGACCACAACCAGCACCACCAGAAACGCAGGCGGCAACCACATGCCGGGACCCGGATCATGGGGCTGGGCCGGGTAATCGTCGCGGACCGGTCCCAGGAAGGTGTGCCCGATCAGGCGGAAGCAATAGGCGGCGGAAAACAGCGATCCGATGGTCGCCAGCACCGGCACCAGCAAAGGCGAGTCAAACAGAACCGTTTTCGTCGCCTCTTCCAGCATCATTTCCTTCGACAGGAACCCGTTCAGCAACGGAATCCCCGCCATGGACAAAGCCGCCAGCACCACAATCGCGAAGGTCACAGGCATCAGGGTCCGCAATCCACCCAAACGACGAATGTCGCGGGTGTGGGCTTCGTGATCGACAATGCCGGCGGACATAAAGAGGGCGGCTTTGAAGGTGGCATGGTTCAGGATGTGGAACACCGCCGCCATCGCGCCAAAGGCGGTGCCGGTGCCCAAAAGCATGGTGATCAGGCCCAGATGACTGACCGTGGAAAAGGCTAACAACGCTTTCAAATCATGCTTGAACAAGGCGATCACAGCGCCCAGCACCATGGTGATCAAACCAGCCGTTGTGACGATGACGAACCACTCCGGCGTGCCCGACAAAACCGGCCACATCCGCGCCATCAGGAAAATACCCGCTTTCACCATCGTGGCCGAGTGCAGATA
>CAZWDS010000010.1:0-62131 GCA_964632495.1 uncultured Rhodobacterales bacterium | reverse complement strand
CCAAAAGCCAAAAGCCAAAAGCCAAAAGCCAAAAGCCAAAAGCCAAAAGCCAAAAAAAGCGGCGGCCCTGAACAGAACCGCCGCAAGTGGCACAGACACAATGATTAACTTCTCAACACACACTCAACATTGCACTCTTTACGCGCTCTCACTCTTAGGCTGACACTCAGCTCTCTTGTTAAAAATTGGGCCAGGGAAGGACACCCTGGCCCACTGACACGGAGATTTGGAGATGTGCGGGATGTCCGTGTCAGTATCCTTTGTCGGCCTTACCGGCGCGCGACACGCCATCCATCACGGGCCAGACACCTAGCCAAATAGACGTTACGAATGCCTCGGTTGGTGCGTACTTGCCGTTGGCAGGTCTCTGGCAGACGATTGGCGTAGCGGTAGTTCTGTGTCAGGCAGCGCTGCGGATAAACCAAACGGTCGCGGCGTGACGTATCAAGGATGCGCAGGCACCGCTGTGGTAAGGCTGCGCGTTTGTACTTTTTGCCGCTCTTGCCTTTGATGGCACTGTGACGCTTGATGTTGCCCCGAATGATGCGGGTCCCTCTGCGGTCGTCCAAGGAATTCACCCGACTGAACTGTGTCGTTGTGACGGACTGGCTTTGGCGATCATCACGATCATTGATCGACTTCGCAATCAGCCCCAAGATCGCGACACCGGCCACCACCTTCGCGACGTCCTCGGCATCTGCGGATACTTGCGCCGGAGCCATGGTAAGACCAAGTGCCGTGACAGCGGCAATGGCAATGTTCTTGATGCGGGTCATGGGACACCCCCTTTGGTTTGTTGCGGGACGCATGTTGCGCCGTTGATGCATCCAAACTGCGGGCAAGACCGTGTGACGCTCAATATCGCCGCACTGATATGCGATAACAGGCCGTCGCAACGCGCATGTTATTGATTTTCCAGCCTCGACCATCCAGTGTCGTCTCATGAGAAAGCGTAATGTTCTTTTTGCCTTTGCAGCCCTTCTTTGCCTCGGTGCTCCGCTTCATGCGGCGTGCTATGCTGACTATAAGGCCAGTCGCGATAACCCGCTCAAGCTTCACTATGGCGTCATCAAGATCGACACCGACCCTTGTGCCATGTCAGGTAAGGTCAAGAAGTTGGTTGCGAAACGCTTGAATTCGTCGGGTTGGAAGCTTTTGAAAGTGCAATCCGTCTTCGACGACAGCGGGTTGAGGCAAAGGAAAAAAGATGCAGGAAAATTCTTCCTCCGCTTCTGAGGCAAAGGCAGCCGGAACACGCGTCGTCGCTTTTGGGATCGCGGCCGTTATCCTCATCTTGGGGAGCGCGGGCGTTTTCCTGCTTTTGAATCTTCCAGACGCGAACGCCTTCAACGCCCGGGTCGAACGGTTGTTCGTCGAAAACACCGATCTGACCTCGGCAGCCGAAATCAAACTTTTGGAAATTCTGGCGCAGTCCGGTACCGCCTTTTCCGAAGTGCTTGCAGGCTATCGCGTTGTGATCTTCGTCTTGTTGCTCTTTGCGACCGGCCTTTTGGTCGCCTGCCTTGTCTTTGTGGTCACGATTATTCTTCTCAATCGCCGCATCGGGGCGATCGAGCGGCAAGGCATCCAAGTGTCGTCCCTTACGGTTAATCGCGAAGAGAACCTCGTCGTGCTGAACGACATGGAATTCAAATTGACCGGCGCAGCAGTTGAGACAATTTCCGTTCTGGCGGAGGCTCGCATGGACGGCGACGTAATGTCTGGCGCCGAGATAGAGGCAATGATTTCGGGCAAACGCCCGGAGGATTGCGAAGAAGCTTCGGGGGCAACGCGAATCAAAAGATTGCGCGATGCGCTTGGCAATCAGATGGTCGCAGAGCTTTTAATCAAGACTGTAGCCCGACAAGGCTATGTTTTGGCGATAGATCAGAAGGCTATTCGTGTCGTTTGATCAGGGCCTTTTCACCTGTAAACGTGAGGTGTGCTCAGATTTAAGTTAAACTGACGCTAAAGCGGTTTTTTTCCCACTAATAGCAAAGTCGACGATTGCATACCCTAGTGTCACCGGGTCGCTCAATCATCCCTGAGAGGTTCGGTTCCCTCGGTCGGGTGATTGCGACCCCAGCAACCGGCCGAGGGATTTACAAGTGTGTGCCTTGTACGAGTGTAAGTGTAATAGGTTAGATGGTATCGGTGTGGACAGCACTGGAAGTTGGTGGGGAACGGTCCCGTTAAGGGAAGCACGGACCGTCCCCAGCCGCGCTAGTCTTTTCCGTCTTGCAAGTGCAGCTTCATATCCACTAGCACTTGCTGAAGAGCATTCGTTTCATCCAACAGGCGCTTGGCCTCGTTGTACGAAATGTGCCCATCTTCGATCGAGTGATTGTATTCCGCCATCAGCGTCGCGAACCGTTGCGACAACCTGATAACGTCCGAGTTCAAACCACCCGGCGCATCATCTCGCTCTACTCCGTTTTCAAGCTTCAACCCCTGCAATTCAGCCAGTGCTTTCGTCACGAACGGAATGGTCGAACTCTTTTCCAGCTCAACAAGAACGTTTACTGGTATGAAGCGATCTGAGTTTTCGTCGTTCATCGAAGCGTAACGACCCAAGGTTGCCTTGGATTTCCCCGAAACTTCGCAAGCACGGGCATAACCAATGTCCTTGATCAGTGCCTCGGTATGCCGTTTCAGATACTCACCACGAGCGCCTCGCGCGTTGGTGTCCATCTTTGATATTCCCCTTGTCTATCCCTGCGACTCCATGCCGTCTTAACCTAAACAACTCCGGTTGCCCACAGAATTTGAACTTCCGCCAATCCCGGCAGTACGCTGCAAACTTATCGCGCCGCAAGAAATGCCTGAGCGCCCGTTGCAAAAGTTGGTGAAAATATTGTATACAATAGTATACCAAATAGTGAGGAAGGAGCAGAGATGTCCTACGAACAGCAAATGGCGCGGGCCGTGGATGAACTTGGACGTGCACGGGATTTGATCCACGAAGAGCTTCGATCCTATCCGACACCAGTCTCGGGATGCGACGCGCAATACAATCACTTGATTGCGACCAGAAACTCCGCCGCATTTGCCATAGATGCTTTGGCAACACTCCCATTTGTCGCCACACCACGGACGCCATCCCCGAATGCAGGCGTTGAAAGCCGATGAAGGTCCATATTCTTGACGATTGGTTCGACACGTTGCGCACCCTGCCGTGCTTTGATCTTTTGGCTGACCATGAGGTCACCGTCTGGACAGACCACGAACCCGACCCCGCGAAACTCGCCGACCGTGTAACTGAGGCCGAAGCTTTGGTTTTATTCCGCGAACGTACGCGCATCGGTGCAGAGCTGCTGGAACGGCTTCCCAATCTAAAGCTGGTTTCACAACGCAGCGTTTATCCGCACATCGATGTGGAAGCCTGCACGCGAAACGGCGTCATGCTGTGTTCTAACATGCATGGCGGAACGCCGTCCTATGCCGCTGCCGAAATGACCTTGGCCTTGATCCTTGCCAGCTATCGGCAGATCCCGCAGCAGGTTGCCTCGATCAAAGCAGGCGAGTGGCAGGCAGGGGTTGGACGCACGCTGCGCGGACGCAAGCTGGGGCTATACGGCTATGGTAGGATCGCAAACGCCGTCGCAACCTATGCCGAAGCGATCGGCATGCAAGTGCAATGGTGGGCCTCGGACGAAGGACGCCAACGGGCCGCTGCCGATGGAAAAACCGTAGCGGACAGTCGCGAAACGTTCTTTGCAACTTCCGACGTGGTCAGCCTTCATGTCCGGCTCAAGCCAGCGACCAAAGGCCTGATCACGACAGACGACCTGTCCGCCATGGCACCGCGTTCGCTTTTTGTGAATACGTCGCGGGCTGGTCTGATCGCCCCCGGCGCTTTGGAAAATGAGATCGCACGAGACCGCATTTTTGCGGCGGTCGACGTGTTTGAGGAAGAACCGCTGACAGACACTAATCATCCGCTTCTGACACATCCAAACGTCCTGCCAACGCCGCACATTGGCTATGTCACCGAAGATGAGTTCAACCTTCAGTTCACCGACATATTCGAGCAAGTGAACGCCTTCGCCTCAGGCGCACCCATCCACGTCATCAACCCTTAGTGTCTTGGTTGAATAAGCGGGCCGCCAGTGGCGCACCGAGTATAACCAGAAAAATCCGCAGAATGTGATGCGCCACGACAAAGGCAATATCGGCACCGACGATCAGCGCCAGAACAGTCAGTTCCGCTTGACCACCCGGAGCAAAAGCCAAAAGAACCTCCATCCCCGGGGCAAGGTCGAGCATGTAAATACCTTCGACAAAGATCAGGGTCAGCACGATCAGGATGCCGCAAAAGCCCAAACCGGCGACCACATCGCGGCGCACTTCCTGCATCGTGATTCCAGCGTATTTTCCGCCAATCGTCAGACCAATAAAGAACTGCGCAGCCCAGATCGCCTCGGCCGGGGGACGGTTCTCTAACCCGCCCAACATTGTGACGATGGCTGTAACGATCAGCGGACCAAGGATCGACGCGCCGAAAAGCCCCAGTCGTTTGGCCCCTTGCCAGCCGACAAACGCGCAGACCACCATGATCAGTAGCTCCGAAACCGGCAGGGCCGTTGCAGGTGCTCCGGGTGGATTGGACAGATCGGCGTCCCAGATGCCTTTCAGGATGAACGGCAAGGCTACGACGATCACCAGAACCCGCGTCGCATGGATCAGTGACAATGTGCGAACATTGCCCCCCGCCTCTTCGCCGAAGACCAACATGTCCTGCAATCCGCCCGGCATCGTCGAGTAATAGGCGGTGGCAAAGTCGTACCCCCAAATCCGGCGGAAATACGGGATGCCTAGAAACCCGATCATCACGATCATCACCGGAACCAACAAAAGCGTCGGAAGCATAGAGGGAAAGGTGACCAACACAGCAGGTGTTAATGTAGACCCCACAGCGACGCCAAGCACGGTGCGCATGGATTCGTTGACGATTCTGATGCTTTTCAGCGGGACACCGATCAAGGCGGCCAACAAGCACGCAAGTATCGGCCCCAACAGCCAAGGCAGCGGCAAATCAAAGAACTTGAAGACCGCAACGCCAATCAACCCGGTCACAAAGGCGTTAAGGATCGGCATCATAGCTGCATCGCACGCAGCCTGTGCCGCAACGAGGTTTCCAAATGGATCGCGGCGGCCTCGCCCGCTGCTTTGCTATCGCCCCCGCGCAAGGCATCCACAATGTCCTGATGCTGCGCCACCACGACGTCAATCCGGGCATCATCGGTGAAGGTTGTCGGCCCCAAAAGCAGAAGCGAGTTATTCAGACCCCGCGCCGAAGCGATGAGAAACCGGTTGCGCCCGGCCAGATAGATGCCGCGATGAAAGCGCTGGTTGATTTCGGCGGCCTTTGCAGGGTTCTGACGTTCGCGGGCAATTTCGTTGTTCCAACCTTCAAGCGCATCAAACTCGGCATCTGATCCGTGTTTCGCTGCCAGTTCCGCCGCTGTGCGTTCCAAAACGATCCGCATCTCGTAAAGCTCGACGACCTCTGCGTGGCTAAGCTTGCGGATCACAGCCCCGATGCGCGGGCGATGTTCGACAATGCCGTCGGTCTCCAGTCGCCTCAAAGCCTCGCGCACGGGCGTGCGGGACAGAGACAGGCGCAGCGCCACATCCTCTTCGCGCAGCCGATCCCCGGGGGCGAAGTGCCCTTCACGGATCGAGGTCAAAAGCGCGTCATAGGCCGCTTCGCCGCTGGATTTGGATTGAGCTTGCAATTTGTATCCCTTTGGATACAAGATTGCTACTGAAGCGCGATCGTCTTGTCAAACGCGCTATGTCCAAGGGCTTTGACGGTCACATATGAACCATTCACCCGACATCGTGATCGTCGGCGGCGGCAACGCCGCCCTTTGCGCCGCCCTGACTGCACGCAAAACCGGTGCGTCGGTTCTGATGCTGGAAAGTGCGCCCAAGCCTTATCGCGGCGGCAATTCGCGCCACACCCGGAACTTTCGCTGCATGCACGCGGGACCCTTGGGGGTTCTGACGGGCGAATACGGCGAAGCCGAGTATTTCGACGATCTGCTCAAAGTCACCGGCGGCAAAACGGACGAAGCTTTGGCCCGGCTGACGATCAACACTTCGGAAGATTGTTATGCGTGGATGGGCGAACACGGCGTGCGCTTCCAGCCGTCTTTGTCTGGCACATTGTCCCTGTCGCGCACCAACGCATTCTTTCT
The DNA here is from genome assembly GCA_964632495.1 of uncultured Rhodobacterales bacterium. Lineage (GTDB taxonomy): Bacteria > Pseudomonadota > Alphaproteobacteria > Rhodobacterales > Rhodobacteraceae > CALKXV01. Next base: position 55,928 of record CAZWDS010000010.1, on the reverse strand, counting down.
TGGCGGGGGCAAGGCCCTGGTAAACGCCTACTACCGCCGCGCCAGCGATCTGGGCCTCGACATCGCCTATGACGCCGAGGTGACGCATCTGGATCACGACGGCGCGCGCATTGCCAAGGTCGATGCCCAGATCGACGGCGAACGGGTGACGATCACTCCCCGCGCGGTGGTGGTGGCCTCTGGCGGCTTTCAGGCCGATCTGGATTGGTTGGCCGAGGCTTGGGGGCCAGCGGCACGCAACTTTCTGATCCGGGGAACGCCGTACAATCGTGGCGTCGTCTTGAAGGACCTGCTGGACCAAGGGATCGAAAGCGTGGGCGACCCAACCCAATGCCACGCCGTCGCCATCGACGGACGTGCCCCGCAGTTCGACGGCGGGATCGTGACGCGGCTGGACTGCGTGCCTTTCTCGGTCGTCGTGAACAAGACCGGAGCGCGGTTCTATAACGAAGGCGAAGATGTTTGGCCAAAACGCTATGCCATCTGGGGCCGTCTGGTGGCCGCCGAGCCTGATCAGGTGGCCTATGCCATAATCGACGCGAAGTCGCGCGAATTGTTCATGCCCTCCGTATTTCCACCGGTCCAAGCCGATACAATTGACGGATTAGCCCAAAAACTGGGCCTACCCGGCACCGCCCTCAGTCAAACCATCGACACCTTCAACGCCGCCTGCCGCCCTGGCACGTTCCATCCGACCGAGTTGGACGGATTGTCGACCGAAGGGCTGGAACCTCCGAAAACCAACTGGGCGCGTCCGATCACGGAACCTCCGTTTTTTGGATACGAACTGCGCCCCGGTGTGACGTTTACCTACCTTGGGCTGCGCGTGGATAAGACGGCTCAGGTGCAAAGCCCGACCGGACCGGTCGAGAACCTTTGGGCGGCAGGCGAGATCATGGCGGGGTCGATTTTGGGGCAAGGCTATCTGGCCGGGTTCGGTATGACGATTGGCACCGTGTTCGGTCGCCTTGCTGGGAAAGGGGCTGCTGCTTATGTCCAGTGATCTGCAATCCGAAGCCCGCCGTCAGATCGAGATCTGCAATGCCTGTCGCTATTGCGAGGGCTATTGTTCGGTCTTTCCCGCGATCACCCGGCAGCGCGCCTTTTCCGACGGAGATATCACACAGCTAGCCAACCTCTGTCACAACTGCCGGGGCTGCTACTATGCCTGCCAGTTCACCGAGCCGCATGAATTTGCGCTGAACCTGCCAAAGGTCTTGGCCGAAGTCCGGCACGAAAGCTGGAAAGACCATGCCTGGCCAAAAGGGTTTTCCAAGGCCTTCGACCAAAATGGCGTGGTGATTGTCGGATTACTGGTGCTGGCGACTGCGATGTTGTTTGCACTGGCCACAGCCTTGCGCCCGGAAAGTGGTGCCGGGTTCTATGCCTACATGTCCCACGGCTTGATGGTGGCAATCTTTGCGCCTGCGTTTCTTTTGCCACTTGCCACGCTCGCCTTCTCGTTGCGCGGCTATTGGCGCACCACCGGAGGCGGGCCTGTATTCCTAACAGATATCCGATCCGCGTTCCAAAGCGCGGCCAACATGCGCAATCTGGCGGGTGGGCACGGCGAAGGCTGCAACTTTGAAGACGAAGATCGGTTTTCCCAAGGCCGCCGTATGTATCATCAGGCCACGCTTTACGGGTTTCTCTTGTGTTTTGCCGCAACAACAGCAGGCACCATTATGCACTACGGGTTTGACCTGAGGGCCCCCTATGGCCTTTTCAGCCTGCCAAAACTATTCGGCATTCCGGGCGGCATCCTTCTGTGCCTTGGCACAGCTGGCCTTGCCCATTTGAAACTGAAAGCTGATAAAAATCTGGGCGCACCGTCTGTCTGGGGCGGCGAAATGGCCTTTGTGCTTTTGCTGTTCTCAGTCGGGGCAACGGGATTGTTGCTGGATGCGGCTTCGGGTACCGGCGCTGTCGCATGGCTTTTGCCGCTGCATCTGGGTACCGTCCTGACCTTCTTTCTGTTGACGCCCTTTTCAAAGATGGCGCATGGGTTCTACAGGTTGGCCGCTTTGACACGCGATGCGGCGGACCAGCGCAACGCTGGCTGATCTTGATCCAGGAGACGACACCATGAGCTTCACCACCCGCCCCGAACTGCAGGGCACCTTTGGCATGGTCGCTTCGACCCATTGGCTGGCCAGTGCCGTGGGCATGAAAATGCTGGAAGCGGGCGGCAACGCCTTTGATGCGGCCGTCGCGGCGGGATTCGTGTTGAACGTGGTCGAGCCTCAGCTGGTCGGGCCATTGGGCGACATGCCAGCTTTGATCTGGCCTGCAGGCGATGATGCGCCCTCGATGATTTGCGGTCAGGGCACGGCGCCCGCCGGAGCAACAGTGGCGCACTATCGGGACGAAGGGATCGACTTGATCCCGGGATCAGGATTGCTGGCCACGGTCATTCCCGGGGCCTTCGACGCCTGGATGCTGATGTTGCGGGACCACGGTACGATGCCCTTGCGCAGCGTGTTGAAACCGGCGATTGGCTATGCCCGAAACGGCTATCCGATCTTGTCTCGAACGGCGGATGTGATTGCCGATCATGCCGAAATCTTCCGCAAGGAATGGCCCACCTCGGTGGAGGTCTGGCTACCCGGCGGCGATGTGCCTAAGGGCGGATCGATGTTCAGAAACACGGAATTAGCAGATTTCTGGACAAAGCTTCTCTCCGAAGCCGAAGCTTTAGAAGGGCGCGACGCTCAGATCGAGGCTGCGCGTGCGGCGTTTTACAAAGGCTTTGTGGCCGAAGCGATCGACACCTATCTGCAAGATGCCTGTGTCATGGATGGTGCCGGAGCGCGGCGCAAAGGTGTTCTGAGCGGCGACGATATGAGTGGTTGGTCGGCCCATGTCGAGCCAGCCGCAACCCGCAATTATCAGGGCTGGGATGTGTTCAAAGGCGGGTTCTGGACCCAAGGCCCGGTGCTGTTGCAAACGCTGGCGATGCTTGGCCACACTGACATCGCTGCACAGGATCCTCTTGGTGCGGATTACGTGCACACAGCGGTTGAGGCACTGAAACTGGCTTTTGCTGACCGCGAAGCCTACTATGGCGATCCATTATTGGCGGATATCCCGGCCGATCTGCTGTTGTCGGACGATTATGCCCGTGACCGCGCCGCATTGATCGGAGCAAACGCGTCGATGGATCAACGTCCCGGCACCGTGCCCGGTCAAGAAGCCTTGGCAAAGGCATTTCTGAAACGCGTCAAGCGTCCCGTTCCCGACAGCATCGGAACGGGTGGCGGCGAACCGACTATGGCGCATCTGACCCGTCGTGAAGGTGACACGGTGCATCTGGATGTTGTGGACGCAGCGGGCAATATGGTGTCCGCCACGCCTTCAGGCGGGTGGCTGCAATCCAACCCCGTGGTGCCGGGTCTTGGCGTGCCTTTGAACACGCGCGCGCAGATGTTCTGGCTGGACGAAGGCTTACCCACAACGCTGGCGCCCGGCCGCCGCCCCCGCACAACTCTTTCACCTTCCATGGCCTGCGCGCCCGATGGCACACGCCTGTCCTTTGGCACACCGGGCGGCGACAGCCAGGACCAGTGGCAGTTGTTCCAACTGTTGCACCTTGTTCATCACGGTATGAACCTGCAAGAAGCCATCGACGCGCCCTTGGTTCTGTCAAATCACTTGCAAGCCAGCTTTTATCCGCGTGGCAGCAACCCCGGGCATCTTCTGGTCGAACCGGGCTACCCGGACAGCACAGTCGCAGCGCTAAAACAGATGGGCCACCGCGTTGAAATGGCCGAACCCTGGACCTTGGGACGATTGACCGCCGCGTCGCGCAGCCCGGACGGATTGTTGAAAGCCGCCGCAACACCACGGCTCATGCAGGCTTACGCCGCTGGCCGGTAGGGGTTGAGAGGCAGTGTGATCGACACGGAAAAACCAACATCTTTGGGATGAACCTCTAACGCACCACCGTGCCGACGCGCCACCGCCTCAGCGATCGACAGACCCAGCCCGCTTCCTGCGCCGGGCTGGATCTGCCCAAACCGGGACAGGATGTTGGGAATGTCAGAAGCCGCCACGCAAGCCCCGTCGTTTTCTACCGTTATCTCCAACGCGTCTCCTGTGTTTCTTAGAAAGACATCTATCGTCGACAAAGACGTACCACCATGCACCAAGGCGTTGTCGATTAAGTTGGTCAGGGCCTCGCGGATCATTACGCTATCCACATGCGCGGGCGGGCAGTCTTCTGCGTTGACCCGAAGCTGGACGTTTCGCGCAGCGGCCTCGTCTTCAAGATGTCCAACCGTTTCACGAATGAGATTACCCAACTGGGCCGGTGCTACCCCTTCAGGCCCGGTTTCCGCACGCGCACGTTCCAACGTCAAAAGTCGGTTGGCCAGATCACCGGCATGGGTCGCCGCCGTCACCAATTCACCCGCACGCGACTGCGCGACTTCCAAAGTTCCGGCGGTCCGAATGGACTCGCTTAACGCCCGCAAACCTGCAATCGGATTGCGCAATTGATGGGCGGCGTCCGACACAAAGGCCGTTTGGGCCTCGAAGGTGACCCGCATCCGTTCCAGCAAGCCGTTCAACTGAGACACAATGCCTTCCGCCTCGACCGGGATTTGGCGCTGAATGGGCCTGAGATCCTCGGGCGAACGGCTTGAGATCGCTTCTTCCAGATCCGTCAAAGGCTTCAGTCCGATACGCACCCCAAACCAGATCAATCCGGCCACGGCGGCCAAAAGCATTGCCATCACGGCCAGTGCGCGAAGCCCCAAAGACCAGACGAAGGCGTTTCTGACCGCGATGTCCTGCCAAACGGTGATCGTGAACGTGCCAGATAGCCCATCAATGCTGGTTTCGTCCTTCAGTCGCAAGATACGCGCCGGATTGCCCCGATATGTGGCATCGTAATAGGCAAATGCCTCTCCCTGTTCCAACTGACCCGGAGCAATCGGCGGAACAGCATAACCGGTGACCAAGACACCATCAGGACCAAAGACGTGATACCGGACAGGACCACCCGCGGTCTGGTTCAATAGCTGCTCGGTTTCCGGCAAAATGGCGTCACCGTCACTGCGCGACACATCGCGGGCAACCGCAATGGCGGTAAACATTAGATTGCGATCATAAAGCTCTTGCGCCGTCGATTGCGCCACAGTGATCCGCCATGCGCCAATCGCCAGCGCCAAGACCACTAGGGGGGCTAGGATGATGACGAACAACCGAAACCTCAGCGACTGGAACATCAGTCGGACCCTGCACGAATAAGGTAACCGATGTTTCGCATCATGCGAATCTCAAGCCCGGCAGGCGCAATCTTCTTCCTCAGACGCGAAATATGCGCTTCGATCGCGGTTTCCGAGACGTCTGCCCCCGTGCCATACAGCGTCTCGATCAAACGCGTTTTCGACATCACGCTTTCCCCGGCCCGCAAAAGCGCTTCCAGCAGAGCCAATTCTCGCCGTGGCAGCTCAAGCGGTTCGTCGTCGATCAACGCCATCCTTTGGTCAGGCAGAAACCGCAACTGTCCAAGATTGATTTCAGCCTGAACCTGCGTCGCGACCCGCCGTGACAACGCCCGAATTCGGGCCTCCAATTCGTCCATGTCGAAGGGTTTCACAAGATAATCATCGGCTCCGGCGTTCAGACCTTTCACGCGGTCCTCGGTTTCCGATTTGGCAGTCAGCAAAAGGACGGGGCGATTGTCGCCTCTGTCGCGCAGGCCTTTCAGTAACGTCAGCCCATCAAGACCCGGCAAGTTTATGTCCAAGATGACGATGTCGTTGTGATCGCTGCGCAGAAAATCCTCGGCCGCATTGCCGTCTATTACGATATCCGCCGCATGACCACGATCCTGAAGCCGATAGGCAATGCCCTTGGCAACGCTTTCATTGTCTTCGATGATGGCGATACGCATGGCAATACTCGTCAGTTTCGCGCAAGGTTCGCAAGTTATAAGTCGATCATCAAGCGCGACTAACGCGTTTAAATAGGCGGAACGACCGCCATGGGAGGAAATATGACTACGAAAACGCTGGCCGTTGCGGCCTCTTTAGCTATTGCGTCAACCACTGCCTTCGCAGGCGGACATGGCATTGATTTAACTGGGAAAACGGTTGAATTCGTTATTCCGTTCTCGGAAACGGGCGGATCGGCCAAATGGGCCAACTTCTATGCTCCGCTTCTGTCCGAAGCGCTGCCTGGCAATCCAACTGTCGTCGTTAAATTCATGCCCGGCGCCGGGTCCACGAAAGGGGCCAACTGGTTCCAAGAACAAGACTATGCCGACAGCCAAGGCACGTTGATCTTCGGATCCTCCGGGTCCACGCAGTTCCCCTACCTTCTGGGCGATCCGCGCGTGAAGTATGAATACGGCGACTGGAATGTCGTTCTGGCTTCAGGCACCGGCGGCGTGGCGTTCCTACCCCCTGCCGAAGCTGAGAAGCTGAACGGTCTGGATGCTACCGGGCTTGCCGGCGAAGATTTCATCTGGGGATCGCAAGGTGCGACTCGTCTGGACCTGGTGCCTCTTCTGGCTTGGAAAATGTTGGGCATGAACGTGGAACCTGTTTTTGGCATCAAAGGTCGTGGTGACGGCCGTCTGATGTTCGAGCGTGGCGAAGCCAACATCGACTATCAAACGTCTTCGGCCTATTTGGCCAATGTGACCCCACTGGTTGAATCCGGCGCCGCAGTGCCTTGGATGACTTGGGGAGCCCTGGACGCGAACGGCGACATCGTGCGCGATCCAACTTTCCCAGACATCCCTTCCTTCAAGGAAGTTTGCGAAGCCACACCGGCTTGCGAAACAAGCGGCGAAGCTTGGGATGCATGGAAAGCCTTCATGATCGCCGGTTTCCCGGCCCAGAAAATGGTGTTCCTGCCAAAAGGTGCCGACGCTGACGCGATGAAGACCTATACGGATGCGTTCAACACAATTTTGGCACGCGATGACTTTGCCGAGATTTCCGGCGCGCGTCTTGGCGTTTACCCGCAGATGACCGGCGATATGGCCACGGCCACTCTTAAGCTGGGCACTGAAGTTGACCCCGCTGCCAAGGCCTTCGTGGTGAACTGGTTGCAGGAAGATTACGGCGTTTCGCTGCAGTAAACCTATGCTAGCGGCCCTTCGCACACGTCTGCGAGGGGCCAACCCCTTTTTCAAGGACCAAACCTATGGACCTGATCGCAACAGCGCTGCCCGCGCTTGGCGAAGCCTTCGCACTTATTCTTCAACCACAACAAATCATGTTCCTGGTTCTCGGTGTTCTTTTGGGCCTGTCCGTAGGCGTCTTTCCCGGGTTGGGCGGCATCGCTGGCCTCTCTTTGGTGCTGCCTTTCATGTTCGGAATGGAACCGGTTTCGGGCCTTGCGCTGATGGTTGGCCTTGTCGCCGTCGTTCCAACATCTGACACGTTCGCCAGCGTCTTGATGGGCATACCCGGATCGTCCGCGTCCCAAGCCACGGTGCTGGATGGGTTTCCACTGGCCCGCAAAGGTGAAGCAGCCCGTGCATTGGCGGCTGCATTCGCGTCATCGCTGTTCGGTGGATTGTTTGGAGCAACGATCCTGACCTTCTTTATTCTCATCGCCCGCCCCCTTGTTCTGGCTTTCGCCATGCCCGAAATGCTGGCTGTTACGCTTTTGGGCCTTGCCATGGTCGCTGTTCTGGCTGGCCGCTTGCCCCTCAAAGGCGTCGCTGCTGCCTGTCTGGGCCTATTGATAGGCACTATAGGAGAGGCAAGCCATGGCGGCAGCCTGCGGATGGCGACCTACGACATTCCTTACCTGACCGACGGCATCAAGCTGGTGATCGTCGGCCTTGGTATCTTCGCCATCCCCGAGATCATCAGCCTTCTGCGTCAAGACCAATCCATCTCGCGAGATGCCAAACTAGGGGCCGGTTGGGGACAAGGCATCCGCGATTGGTGGAGCAACATTTGGCTAAGCCTCCGGTGCTCGACAATCGGTGTCCTTGTGGGCGTGATCCCGGGGCTTGGTGGCTCGGTTGTTGACTGGATTGCCTACGGACACTCCGTGCAAACAACGAAAGACAAATCCAACTTCGGCAAGGGCGAAATCCGGGGCGTGATCGGGCCGGAAAGCTCGAACAACGCCAAGGAAGGCGGCGGGTTGGTCCCGACGCTTATCTTCGGCATTCCGGGCTCTGGCTCGATGGCTGTGTTTATCGGAGGTCTGGCACTTCTTGGCTACACAGCCGGGCCGCAGATGATCCAGAACGATTTGAACGTGACGTATACGATCGTTTGGTCGCTGGCGCTTGCGAATGTAGTGGGCGCCGGCCTGTGTATCGCGCTGTCCGGCGGCATCGCGCGTCTGACAACCATCCGTTTTGCCTTGCTGGCCCCGTTCCTGTTCATGATGATCTCGTTCGCGGCCTTCCAGTCCCGTCAGTCCTTGGGCGATCTTGTGGCACTGTTCGCTGTTGGTGTTCTAGGTATCTTTTTGCGCCGTTTTGACTGGTCCCGACCTGCCTTCCTGATCGGCTTCGTTTTATCCAGCCAAGCCGAGAACTTCTCGGCCAACGCCCTGCAAATCGCGACCTTCCGCTTCAAGCGCAGCTTTGAGCAGGGAATGGACTATATTGCGTCACCGATCGTCATCACGATCCTGATTGTCACGGTCATCTCAGTTATTTTCGGGATCCGTCAGTCCAAGCAGATCTTGTCAGAAGGTGCCGTTGAATCAGGTTCAAAACGCGCGCCTTTGATCTTCCTTCTGGCACTTCTGGCCTACATGGTAGTGGCTTGGGTCAATGCTTCGATGATTGACCTGATGTCAGACAAAATCTTCCCGCAGCTTGTGTCCACGGTCGGCATCCTAGCCCTTTGCTTCTTGTTGATCCGAATGATGCGCGCACCCGAAGGTGACGCCATCTTTGCGGACCGAGAAGCAGGTGGGGAAGACGCCGAAGCCCCGCACAAGCTTTGGCCGACGATGGCATGGCTGGGCGCCTTGCTGGTTCTGTCGGCCTTGCTGGGCTTCATCCTTGCCCTTGCGGTGTTCATGCTGACGTTCTTCCGCATCCGCGCAAACGTCAGCTGGGTCCGCACGTTGGTTCTGACGGCTGCAGGCATCGGGTTTATGATCTTCCTTGCCTCAACCCTGAACCGGGACTTTCCACCAGGCTTGTTGCAAGAGTTGGTTGATCTGCCATGGCCACTGAGATGACCCAGCAGCCCGTCCCTTATCTGTTCCTGCGCGGCGGCACGTCGCGCGGACCCTATTTTAACGCCGCCGATCTGCCCTCCGACCGGGATCATCTGGCGAAGGTTCTGATCGCGGTGGTCGGTGCCGGGAACCCGCGCAACATCGACGGCATCGGTGGTGGCAATGCGGTGACCACGAAAGTTGCGATCCTGTCACCCTCGGATGATCCATCCGCTGATGTGAACTATTTCTTCGCCCAAGTTGCCGTGGAAGAGGCGATGGTCGATTTTTCGCCAACCTGCGGCAACATCCTTGTGGGCGTCGGTCCCGCTGCTATCGAAATGGGTCTGATCCGGCCGCAAGATGGTGAAACACCCGTCCGAATCCGCGCGGTGAACACGGGTGCTTTGGTCGAAGCCCTTGTGCAAACCCCGGGTGGTCATGTGTGCTATGACGGCGCAGTTGCCATCGACGGCGTGCCCGGCACGGCAGCCCCTGTCGCATTGAACTTTATGGAGGTCACCGGGTCACGCACGGGTGCACTGTTCCCAACCGAAAGCGCCATCGACGTTATTGACGGGATCGAGGTGTCTTGCGTCGATGTTGCCATGCCAATGATGATAGCGCGCGCTTCGGACTTCGGGATCAGCGGATACGAAAGCCAGGAAACTCTTGACAAGATGGGGGATCTTTTCGCTCGGTTCGAGCCCATCCGTATCGAAGCAGGGCGTCGCATGGGCTTTGGCGATGTGACAAAATCCGTCGTGCCGAAAGTTGGTCTGATTGCTCCTCCCACTGGTGCAGGTCACTTTGCCGCCCGGTATTTCATGCCATGGACAACCCACCCCACTTTGGCCGTGACGGGCTCGCAATGCTTGGCGGCCGCGGCTTTGGCTCCGGGTACGGTGGCCGAAGGTATTGTGCGCCCGATTGATCCCTCGCCCGTAACAGTGGTGATCGAACACCCCATGGGAACGATGGACGTTGCGGTACAATATGACACCGATCCCTTTGCCTTTGTCTCGGCAGGCGTCACCCGAACCGCTCGATTGATCGCACGCGGTGAAGTGATGGTGCCCCAAGCGGTTTGGGACAACACCTGATGCTGCACGCCTTTGACATCTTGGCTCAAGGCTTTGCGCAGGAAGGCTCTGACACCTGTTTCGCCTTGATGGGTGATGCGAACATGGCCTTTGCCACACGACTGTCCGAAGCCGGGGTGCGGATGATCTATGTCCGGCACGAACATTGCGCCGTTGCTGCCGCAATGGCTTACGCCCGAAAAACGGGCAAGGTTGGGTTGGCCACGGTCACCTGTGGGCCGGGTCTGACGCAGTTGATGACGGCGCTTCCCGCTGCCGTGCGCGCCCATATTCCGATGGTGGTTTTTGCGGGCGAAGCGCCGCTAAAAGCTGGCTGGTACAATCAGGAAATCGACCAAGCGCCCTTCGTTGCGGCCACCGGGGCCGCGTATCACAGCTTGCATTGGCCTGACAGGATGCCAATGGCCGTGCGCGATGCCTTCATACAAGCGCGGCGCGAAAGACGGCCCGTCGTTCTTGGAGTCCCTTTTGATCTGCAAGAATTGCCGTGGACAGGCTCGACCGACCTGCCGCCGTCCTCTCAAGACCTGCACATCAAACCGGGACCGATGCCGCCAAACCCGGGCGATCTGACCGAAGCAGTACAAGCCGTCAAAGACGCACAGCGCATCGTCGTCATGGCTGGGTTGGGCGCCACCGCAGCAGAAGCAGGCGACGCCTGCCGCACATTGGCTGAGAAGATCGACGGTTTACTGGCAACAACGCTTCCCGCGCGCGGTCTGTTCCATGATGATCCGTTCTCGATTGGTATTGCGGGCGGGTTTTCCTCGGATATCGCGCGGGAAATGCTGGGCAAAGCCGATTTGGTGATCGCAGTTGGAGCGTCTTTGGCGCAGCACAACTCGGACAAAGGCAAGCTTTGGCCAAACGCCCGCGTTCTTCAGATCGACACCGATCCAGTTGCCGTCAGCCAAGGTCGCGTTGCGGCAGACCTGCATCTCCGCGCCGATGCACGCCTTGGGGTCGAGGCCCTAAACGCTGCGATCTCACCCCGCACAGCAAGTTGGCGCAGCACAGACCTTGTGGACCGCGTCCGCACAGAACCTGCAGACGCCTCAGATGCCCCAAGCGAACCGGACGTTCATGATCCCCGCTGTGTGGTCACAGCACTGGACGCGGCCATTCCCGCCGACTGGCAACTTGTGAACTCCTCCGGTCATTGCTCTTATTATTTCGCGCAAATGCCGCGCCGTCCCTTCGACACTTTCCTGACGATCCGTGAATTCGGCGCCATCGGGAACGGCACGTCCTTTGCCATGGGCGTCGCCGCGGCCTGCCCTGACACGCCTGTCGTGCTGTTCGACGGCGACGGCAGTCTGTTGATGCATGTTCAGGAACTTGAAACGATCCAACGCCACGGCCTGAAGATCATGATCGTGGTTCTGAATGATGGCGCCTATGGATCGGAGATCCACAAACTCCGCGCCGAGGGCCTTTCGGATGCAGGTGCCGTTTTTGGCCGCACCGATCTTGCCGGGATTGCACGCGGATTCGGGATGGATGGCGCACGCGTCGAGGATCTGAGCACGATTGAACAGCATATCGAAACCTTCGCCCATTCAGACCGAGCCATGCTGTTGGACATCCCCATCAGCGACAAAATCATGTCACCCGTCATACGTCGGTCGCACGGAGCGGGATGATGGCCCTTGAAAGCATGTTGGGCGGGTTCGAGCCGCTCGTAACCGCCGCACTTTTGGGGGCAAGCTTTTTCGGCTCGTTCATGACCGTCGCCCTTGGAATTGGCGGAGGCGCGTTGTTGCTGGCCGTCATGGCATCCTTCCTGCCGCCCGCAGCGTTGATCCCGATCCACGGCGTCGTCCAGCTGGGCTCCAACATGTTCCGGGCCGGTCTTTTGATCCGCAAGACCCATTGGCCCCCCTTTGCGGCCTTTGCCATGGGCACAGCCATCGGTGCAGGCTTTGGCGGCATGGTTGCGATCAACCTGCCACCCGGCCTAGTGCTGATCGGGATCGGACTGTTCGTGATCTGGAGCGTTCTGAGAAAACCACCCGCATGGCTGTCTCGTGTGCCCCTTCTGACCGGTTTGATTTCTAGTTTCCTGACCATGTTCTTTGGGGCAACGGGGGTCTTCGTGGCGAATTTCACCAAATCCCTGAAACTGACCCGGGAATCCCACGTCGCTTCACACGCCGTCTTCATGACATTGCAACATGGGCTAAAAGTGGTGATCTTTGCGGTGTTGGGGTTTGCTTATGGCCCCTGGCTGGGTTTTATCGCCTTGATGATCGCCGCAGGTTTTCTGGGGACGTTGGCTGGGCGTATGGTCTTGGTCCGCTTGTCCGACAAGGGCTTCAAGACAGCGCTTGATGTCGTGTTGATCCTGATATCGCTTCGGCTGATCTGGCAAGGCGTGATGACGTTCCGAAGCTGACGAAGTCGGCTCAGGACACACCAAAAAGGAATGAACAGATGGATGGTCAATCAATCGGGCGCGTCCAGTCCCCGCGCATCATTCGGATCGGAGGCGGTGTTGTCAAAGAAGTGGCCGAGGTACTGGCACAGCTTGGCGTGTCGCGCCCGCTGATCGTCACGGATGAAAATCTGGTCTCGCTTGGTCATGTCACAACGATCACCGACGTTCTGGACGCATCTAAGACGAAATGGCAAATCTTCGACGGCGTGGTTGAAGACCCAACGGATAACTGCCTGGACCAAGGCTTGGCCGCCTATCACGCGGGCGACTTCGACTGCATTATCGGTTTTGGCGGCGGCAGCCCGATGGACACAGCCAAAGCGATCAGTTTCATGAGTGTCAATCCCGGCCATGTCCGCGACTATAAAGCCCCCTATCAGATCGACCGATGCGGCCCGCCCGTCGTCTTGATCCCAACCACCGGGGGCACCGGATCGGAACTGACCCGTTGGTGCGTGATCACCGACACAGAGAAGACCGAGAAGTACAATCTGTCGGGCCTCGCCTGCGTTGCAACAGCCGCGCTGATTGACTGGACATTCACCGTCACCAAACCGTGGCGCATCACTGCAGATACCGCCATCGACAGCCTGACCCACGCCATCGAAGCCTATGTCAGTCGCAAAGCCTTCGCCTATACCGACGCCTTCGCCTTATCCGCAATGCCCGCCATTGCCACCCACGTCCGCAAAGCCTGTGCTCAGCCCGACCACGCAGAAGCGCGGGAAGCCTTGATGTTGGCTGCCTCCCAAGCCGGAATGGCCTTTTCCAACGCTTCGGTCGCCTTGGTCCACGGCATGAGCCGACCGATTGGCGCGCATTTTCACGTGGCCCACGGGCTGTCGAACGCGATGCTTTTGCCTGCCATCACCGAGTTTTCAGTCATTGCGTCCGAACAGCGCTATGCCACCTGTGCCCGGGTGATGGGATGGGCCGATGACAAAGATGCCGATCCAGTAGCCTGTCAAAAACTGGTCGCGAACCTGACCAAGCTGAACGCAGACCTGAAAGTGCCGACACCAAGCGAGTTGGGCCACACCGCTGATCCGGCCAAACTTGCCCAAATGGCCGACCAGGCCCTTGCCTCAGGATCACCCCAGAACAACCCGCGCGTGCCCACGGCGGAACAGATCATCGAGCTTTATCAAAAAGCGTGGTGAAACTTCGGCGAAAGGGATGGCGGCCCCGATAGGAGTCGAACCTATGACCTACCGCTTAGGAGGCGGTTGCTCTATCCTCTGAGCTACGAGGCCGCTGTGACCTTGTCCAACGTTCAAGCCTTGGGATCAAGTCGCTTGCGTCAAATCCTGTTAGCGTTAACCTATCCCAAACTTGGTTTCACGGTGACCCTATGGACGACAAGAAAATCATTCCGATGACGAAAGACATCAAAACGCCCACCCGACCATTGACGTTGAAAGACGTATCCGAAGCCTCGGGCGTGTCGGAAATGACGGTCAGCCGCGTGTTGCGAAACCGGGGGGATGTCTCGGAAGCTACCAGGAAGAAAGTTCTGGCGACAGCGAAAGAGCTGGGTTACGTGCCCAACAAAATCGCAGGCGCTTTGGCTTCGAACCGGGTGAACCTTGTCGCGGTAATCATTCCCAGCCTTTCCAACATGGTCTTCCCGCAAGTTTTGACCGGTGTATCTGACGTTCTGGACGCATCGCCCCTACAATCGGTCGTGGGCGTCACGCACTACAAACCAGAAACAGAAGAAAAGGTTTTGTTCGAAATGCTGTCCTGGCGACCCTCGGGCATTATTTTGGCGGGCCTTGAACACACCGATGCCTCCAACGCGATGCTTGCGGCGTCCGGGATTCCCGTGGTCGAGATCATGGACACCGACGGGGACCCAATCGATTCTGTCGTGGGGATCAGCCACCGCCGGGCAGGGCGCGAAATGGCGCGTCAAATCCTGCGCTATGGTTATGAACAAATCGGGTTTCTGGGCACCAAGATGCCCATGGATCACCGCGCGCGGAAACGGTTTGAGGGATTTACCGAAGCTTTGGCCAAAGAAGGCGTCGAAGTCGTGGATCAGGAATTTTACGACGGCGGGTCATCACTGCTAAAGGGGCGCGAAATGACCGCACGCATTCTAGAGCGGACCCCCGAACTCGATTTCCTGTACTATTCTAACGATATGATTGGCGCCGGAGGCCTGCTGCATTTGCTGGATCAGGGCATCGAAGTTCCGGGCCAAATCGGGCTGGCGGCCTTCAACGGAACCGACCTTCTGGATGGCTTGTCGGTACAGCTGGCTACAATGGAGGCCGGGCGTTACGAAATAGGCCGAAAAGCGGCCGAAATCATCCTTGAGCGTAACGCAGAAAACGCCACTGAAAGCGCACGCCGCATCGAGCTGACACCTCAGATCCAACTGGGCGACACGTTAAAGAGAACTTAAAAACGTCAGCGAATTGTCGCCTGCATTACCAGAGTCGACAGCCCACAAGTAAGAACTTCGCAATCTTCGTTTCCTAATCTCTTTCCAAGCCTTGGGTGGGGTGCCTGGGGTGATTTCGACCTGTCCGATGTCTCGGTCGGTTCGTAAAGCCCCCTCTTCTGTGAGGGAAGTGGGTCATGTGCGTTTTGTGCCAACGGTTTCAACCGTGGGAAGACACTTGTTTTTATTCGGATTTATCCAGTTGGCCCTCGGGAGAGGAGTCCGACGATGGTAGTGAGAGAGAGGCCGGTGAATTGCCGACATTTACTTACGATCAAATCGCAGACCAGCTAACGACTGGGTACTGGGGCGGCGGAAGCGACCGGTCCTTTGACGCGTCGGCTGGCGATACGCTTTACGTCGATATCACAGACTTGGCGACAAACGGGCAGGACATGGCACGTGCCGCACTTGGGGCTTGGTCGGTCGCGTCGGGATTGAACTTCGTCGAGATTGACTCAAGTTCACCCGCCAACAACACCCTCAGCGAAAACAGCGACGCGGCGTCCGGCACCTCGACATCCTATTCGATGGCCATTGGCGACGACTTTCTGGGCACGCTTTCGTCCGGCAGCGATCGCGATGCCGTCGCCATCACGCTGACAGCCGGGCAAACCGTCCATATCACAATGACCGAAGAAGGCGGGTCCGGCACCGAAGACCCTTATCTTTGGGTTCTCGACAACGGTGGTTCGGTGGTTGCCGAAAATGATGATGCGGCAGGCCGCAACAGTGCGACAAGCTTTCAGGCCACGTACGCCGGCACCTATTACCTTCGTGCCGGATCCTTTGATAACAGTTTTCCTGGCGATTACCGACTGTCGGTCAGAGACACTGCACAAACCGCCGACATTGTGTTTGATGACGACGAATCCGGCGCCTATGCCACGTCATCGCTGTACAACGGGACGATTCAGTCTTCGTTTGTAAATGTGAACTCTAATTGGGCAGGTGGATCGAACAGGATCGACGGCTATTTCTATCAAACATACCTTCACGAGATCGGCCATGCTTTGGGTCTTGGCCACGCTGGCAACTACAATGGCAACGCGACTTACGGAATAGACAACCATTATGACAATGACAGTTGGCAAGCGACGGTCATGTCATACTTCCACCAGTCCGAAGCAACTGCTGTAGACGCCGATTTCGCCTATGTTGTCGGACCTCAAGTTGCTGATATCATTGCCATTCAATCGCTCTACGGCACGCCGACTTCAAATGATGGCGACACAACCTACGGCAACGGTGCCAACACCGGAACCTATCTGGATACCGTCCATTCGTTGTCGAGCCCGGTATCCTATACCGTCTTCGATTCAGGTGGCACCGATACTTTTGACTTCTCCAGCTTCTCGTCGCACCAGAGGATGGACTTGCGCGAAGAAAGCTATTCGGATCTGGCCGGTAACGACGGTAACGTCGGGATTGCACGCGGCGCGGTCATCGAAAATGGTCTGACCGGTTATGGCAACGACACGATCATCGGCAACGATGCCAATAACGGCCTTTCGGCGGGCTTTGGCACAGACAATATCGAAGGCGGCGCAGGCAACGATGCCATTCGTGGCGGGGCTGGCAACGATGATCTGGATGGTGAAAGCGGCTTTGATCTAATCGAAGGCGGAACTGGCGACAACCTGATCGAAGGGGGCAGCGGCGGCGACCTTTTAATCGGTGACGACGTCACACTGGCCATTTTGACCACGCTTTACCCAACCTGGACCCCACCCGCTGACGTCCAATTGCTTTTGAACGATGGCGACTATGTCACCATATGGGACGACATTCTGGATGACATGGGAATCGCCTGATCTTCAGGGTGTACCGTGAATATCGGCGATCGTTTGGCGTGGCGTCAGGGTTTCGGTCGCAATGGTGATATCCAAAACGGCCCCGGCCTTGTTCGCCAAGGCACGTTCAAACGCGGGCGCAAAATCCTCGGTCCGCGTCACACGTTCGCCCAACATACCATAGGCTTTGGCGAGTGTCGCAAAATCCGGGTTCACCAGATCAGTACCTGAAATGCGGTGCGGGAAGTGACGTTCCTGATGCATCCGAATGGTGCCATAAGTGCCATTGTTCAAAATCAGAACCACGGGCCCAACACCCATCTGCATAGCTGTCGCCAATTCCTGACCGTTCATCTGAAAATCGCCGTCACCGGCAAAACAAACGACTTGCCGTTTGGGGTGCATCGCCTTCGCCATAACGGCCGCTGGAACGCCATATCCCATAGCCCCGGATTGCGGCGCCAAAAGGCGTTGATCCCGGCCATAGCTGAAATACTTGTTGTTCCAGATCGAAAAGTTGCCCGCACCATTCGTCAGGATGGCGTCCTCGTCCAACCGGTCACGCAGATAGGCCATAACCTCGGGCATGCTGACCGGTCCGGGCAAATCGGGCAAATCAAACGTCGCCTCATAACGCGCCCGCGCATCTGCCCGCCAATTTGACCAAGTCCCTTTCACAGGCGAAGTGGCCAAAGACGAAGCCAAGGCATTCGGGCAGGACTGAATAGCGATATCGGGTTGATAAATCTTACTCAGCTCACCCTCAGAAAGGTGGCTGTGGATCAAAGTCTGTTTCATATCCGGCAGATCGAACAGCGCGTGATTGTCCGTGGTCATTTCGCCAAAACGAACGTTCAGTGCCAAGATCAAATCGGCCTCGGCCAGTGTTTTGCGTACGGCTGGCAGCATGCCAACACCCGCCTCGCCGACAAAAGTCGGCAGGGAATTGTCGTACATGTCTTGATATCGGAAAGCCGTCACGACCGGGATGTCGCTGGCCTCGGCAAAAAGTTCTAAAGCGCGGCACCCGTCACCTGACCATCCGCCGCCACCCGACAAGATCACTGGGCGGGCGACCTTGGCCAAAGTGGCGCGCAGGTTTTCCAACACCTCGGCGGACGCGACAGGCACCGGCAAATCCGGCGCGCGCGTCAAGACAGGCGCGGCCGTTTCCGCCCCAATAACATTCTCGGGCAGCGCCACGACCACCGGCCCGGGCCGCCCAGACACGGCAACAGACCACGCGTGCGAGATAACCTCGGGAATACGGTCCACATGTTCTATCTCGGTCGCCCACTTCGCCATTCCACCAAAAAACGCGCGATAGTCGACTTCCTGAAACACTTCCCGGTCACGCGTGGTGGTATCAATCTGACCCACAAACAAGATCATCGGCGAACTGTCCTGCATCGCCGTATGCACCCCAATCGACGCATTGGTCGCGCCCGGCCCTCGTGTGACAAAGCAAAGCCCCGGCTGACCGGTCAACTTGCCATAGGCGGCAGCCATGAACCCGGCACCACCTTCGTTGCGGCAATTCACGAATTGCATGCCCGACTGGTACATCCCATCAAGCACCGTAAGATAGGATTCACCCGGCACACCAAACCCATGTTTCGCGCCCAGAACCTCTAGACATTCGACCAAAACCTTGCCGCCATGACGCATCGTTTTTCCACCGTTCTGCTTCGTCTGAACTTGTCGCAGTGACCCAGGCAAGGATCAACCATACAATCTGGACTTAACACCCCAGACTATTTGGCGATACGGTTTCCTTTGCCCCTTCGCATAGTTACAAACGCCGAAGACCTGTCCGGGAGGGGCAACGCAGCATGAACGCACCAAAAATCGACACGTCACCTAAGGTCTCGGACGAGGTCCGTACGACCACCTGTTACATGTGTGCCTGTCGGTGTGGCATCAACGTGCATATGAAGGACGGCCCCGACGGTAAGAAACAGGTCGCCTACATCGAAGGCAACAAGGACCATCCGGTGAACAAGGGCGTGCTTTGCGCCAAAGGGTCGTCCGGCATCATGCAACATTTGTCACCCGCACGCCTGAAGGCCCCAATGAAACGGGTTGGCCCACGTGGTTCTGGTGAGTTCGAGGAAATCTCGTGGGAAGAGGCTCTGGACACTGCCGTGTCCCTTTTGAAACCGATCCGCGAAACCGACCAGTCGAAACTCGCCTTTTTCACAGGCCGCGATCAGTCGCAATCTTTCACCAGCTTTTTCGCCCAATCCTTTGGCACGCCCAACTATGCAGCCCACGGCGGTTTTTGTTCCGTCAACATGGCGGCAGCCGGCATCTACACCATAGGCGGCGCGTTCTGGGAGTTTGGCCAGCCTGACTGGGATCGCACCAAGCTTTTCATGCTGTTTGGCGTGGCCGAAGATCACGACAGCAACCCGATCAAGATGGGTCTGGGCAAGCTGAAGGAACGCGGTGCCAAGGTGATTGGCGTCAACCCGATCCGCACTGGGTATAACGCGATTGCAGACGAATGGGTCGGCATCACGCCCGGCACCGACGGTCTGTTCATCCTCAGTATGGTGCATTGCCTGATGAAGGCGGGTCGGATCGACCTTGACTACCTCGCCCGTTTCACCGACGCGCCGTGTCTGGTCAATGAAGACCCCACCAGCGACGAACACGGCCTGATCCTGACGAACGAGGCTGGCAAAAAGCTGGTCATTGACCGTCGCACCGGCAAACCCGAAGCCTTTGACACGCCGGGTGTGCAGCCCGACCTGTCCGGCAGCTACCGCCACGCCGGTGTCAGCCACCGCCCGGTCCTGCACCACATGGCCGACAAGTATCTGGCTGACGAATACGCCCCCGAAACAGTAGCCGAACGCGTTGGCATCTCGGCCGAACGCATCCGCGCCATCGCCGCCGACATCGCCCGTGTCGCCTTTGATGAAGCCTTCGAACTTGATATCGAATGGACCGATTTCCGGGGTGACACACACAAGACCATGGTCGGACGTCCCGTCAGCTTCCACTCAATGCGCGGCATCAGTGCCCATTCCAACGGCTTCCAGACCTGCCGCGCCCTGCACCTGCTGCAAATCATCCTTGGCACCGTCGAAGTGCCCGGTGGGTTCCGCTTCAAACCGCCCTACCCCAAACCATCGACGATCCACCCGAAGCCACATGCGGGCGTTACACCCGGCAAACCGCTCGACGGCCCACACCTTGGCTTCCTGCATGGTCCGGACGATCTGCTGATTGACGAAGACGGCACTCCAAAACGCATCGACAAAGCATTCTCTTGGGAAAACCCAATGAGCGCCCATGGGTTGATGCACATGGTCATCTCCAACGCGCACGCGGGAGATCCCTACAAGATCGACACGCTGATGATGTACATGGCCAACATGTCGTGGAACTCGTCCATGAACACCTCGGGTGTCATGAAGATGCTGACCGACAAGGATGAGAACGGCGACTATGTGATCCCGAACATCATCTACTCCGACGCCTATTCCTCGGAAATGGTTGCCTACGCCGACCTGATCCTACCCGACACCACCTATCTGGAACGCCACGATTGCATCAGCCTTCTCGATCGCCCGATTTGCGAAGCCGAAGCAGCCGCCGACGCCATCCGCTGGCCCGTGGTCGAACCCGACCGCGATGTGCGTGGCTTCCAATCGGTACTTTGCGAGCTGGGCGCCATGCTGGATCTGCCCGGATTTGTGAATGATGACGGCAGCCAGAAGTACACGGACTATGCCGATTACATCCAAAACCACGAACGCAAACCGGGCATCGGTCCTTTGGCCGGGTTCCGGGGCGACGGCACAGAAGGTGGACGCGGCGCACCAAACCCGAACCAGATCGAAGAGTACAAGAAAAACGGCAGCTTCTGGATCAGCCACATCCCGGACGACGCACAGTTCTATAAACCTTGGAACAGCGCCTATCAGGACTGGGCCGTGAAACTGGGCCTGTTTGATGCGCCTTCGCCCTATCTCTTCACCCTCTGGTGCGAACCCTTGCGTCGTTTCCAACTGGCCGCCGAAGGCAAACACCGCCTGTCTCCACCCGCGCATCTCAAAGCCCGCTATGCCCAAACGATGGACCCGCTTCCGGTCTGGTACCCAACCAGTGATGAAGATCAGACGTTCAACGTCAACGCCCTGACGCAACGCCCCATGGCGATGTACCACTCCTGGGGTTCGCAAAACGCATGGCTCAGACAAATCCACGGACAAAACCCGCTCTATGTCCCAACCAAGATTTGGGAAGCGAACAGCTTTGCCGAAGGTGACTGGGCCAAAGTCGCCTCACCCCACGGCGAAATCACCGTGCCCGTCGCCCATATGGCCGCGCTGAACGAAAATACGGTCTGGACCTGGAACGCCATCGGCAAACGCAAAGGGGCATGGGCCCTTGACGAAGACGCACCCGAAGCTACCAAAGGGTTCCTTTTGAACCACATCATCCACGAACTGATGCCACCCAAGGGCGACGGCCTTCGCTGGGCCAACTCGGATCCGATCACCGGCCAAGCCGCATGGTTCGACCTGAAAGTCAGCGTCACCAAAACAATGGCACCAGCCGAAAGTCAGCCCAGCCACCCGGCCCAGAAAAGCCCCGTCGGAAAAGGCCCCGCAACCGTCAAACAAAAGCTCGGCTCATGACATTTCATCTCTTTAAAAATACGCCCGCCGAAGGCGTCAGAAAATGCGCATTTTCTGACACGATTTCTGCGCAGAAATCGTTTCCCCAAGGAAATCGCCCATGACCACACTACCCACCCAAACCGCCAAGAAGCTTGGCCTCGTCATTGACCTCGACACTTGCGTCGGCTGCCACGCTTGCGTGACCGCCTGTAAGGGCTGGAACACCGAAAACTATGGCGCGCCGCTTGCAGATACTGATGCTTTTGGCGCGAACCCCGTCGGCAGCTTCCTGAACCGGGTCCATTCCTACGAAGTGCAGCCCGACACTGGTCCCGCCCAATTGTTCCACATGCCGAAAAGCTGTCTGCACTGCGACGACGCGCCCTGCGTGACGGTCTGCCCGACCGGGGCCAGCTATAAGCGCGAAGAAGACGGCATCGTGCTGGTCAACGAAAGCGACTGCATTGGCTGCGGCCTTTGTGCCTGGGCCTGCCCGTACGGCGCGCGCGAAATGGACCCGTCCGAAGGCGTGATGAAGAAATGCACCCTTTGCGTCGACCGGATTTATAACGAAAACCTGCCTGAAGACGATCGCCAGCCCGCTTGCGTGCGCACTTGCCCCGCCGGGGCCCGCCACTTTGGTGACTTTGCGGACCCCGAAAGCAACGTCAGCCAACTGGTCGCGGAACGTGGCGGCATGGACTTGATGCCCGAACAAGGCACCAAACCCGTCAACAAATACCTGCCGCCGCGGCCCCGCGATGAAACGCCCGAGTTCGACGTTCTCGCCCCCTTCCTTGAACCCGTCGCCGAAGAAGCAACCGGCTTCCTTGGCTGGCTGGATCGCACATTGTCGAAGGTGTCCTGATGCATCCTGCTCCGTCCATCATAATCTTCACGGTTCTCTCGGGTCTTGGTTTCGGCATGCTGACCTTCTTAGGGTTCAACACGGATGCCCCCACGGGCTGGACGGCCTTCTGGTTCTTCTTCATCGCCTTTGTTCTGTCTGTCGGAGGGTTGTTGTCCTCAACTTTCCACCTTGGCCATCCGGAACGCGCCCTGAAAGCTCTCACCCAATGGCGGTCTTCCTGGCTTAGTCGTGAAGGTATTCTGGCCCTGGCAGCACTTGGTGTCATGGCGCTCTACGCTGCCGCACTGGTGTTCTTCCAGCGGCAATTTTCAGTGCTTGGCTTTCTCGGTGGCGGGCTGTCCTTGCTGACGATCTATGCCACTTCGATGATCTACGCACAGATGAAAACAGTGCCCCGGTGGAACAACTGGTCCGCCCCTGTCCTGTTCTTAGGGTATGCCCTGACGGGCGGTGCGCTTTTGACGGGCAAAGTCTGGTTGGTCTTGATCCTGTTGCCCATATTAGCCGTTGTCCAAATTGTGGCTTGGTTCGATCAAGACCGCCGCGAGGCCGCCGCAGAAACAACCATCGCGACAGCCACTGGCCTCGGTCAGATCGGCAAAGTCCGTGCCTTTGAATCCCCCCATACCGGCGACAACTATCTGACCAAGGAAATGGTTTTCAGGATTGGCCGCAAACACGCCGCCGTTCTCAAAGTCATCTCGCTCTTCCTTTTCGCGGCTCTGCCGTTGCTTTTGCTGCTTTTGCCCTTTCACCACATGCTGGCGATCATCGCCGTCTTGGCCCATTTGGCCGGTGTCGTGGTGCAGCGTTGGCTCTTTTTTGCCGAAGCCCGGCACGCGGTCAGCACCTACTACGGTCGCTAACGGCATAGCGGCTATGCAAACCTCGCGGCGTCTTGTCCGTTGATTTTTTGCCGCACCTGCATAATAAGCAGCGCCAACCGCAGAATGAATTCTGTATCCAAAGAGTTCTCAGGAGGAGACGTCTATGACCAATGTTGTGATTGCATCCGCAGCCCGTACGGCAGTGGGCAGCTTTAGCGGAAGTTTCGCGAACACCCCGGCGCACGATTTGGGCACCGCAATGCTGAACGCCATTGTCGAACGCGCGGGCGTGGACAAATCGGACGTCTCGGAAACGATCCTGGGTCAGGTTCTGACGGCCGGACAAGGCCAGAACCCCGCCCGCCAAGCCCATGTCAACGCTGGTCTGCCAATCGAAAGCGCCGCTTGGGGTATCAACCAAGTGTGTGGTTCGGGCCTGCGTGCCGTTGCTTTGGGTGCTCAGCACATTCAACTGGGTGACGCCGATATCGTGGCCGCAGGTGGTCAGGAAAACATGTCGATGAGCGTTCATGCCCAAGCGATCCGGGCTGGTCAGAAAATGGGCGACCTGAAACTGATCGACACAATGATCAAAGACGGTCTGTGGGACGCTTTCAATGGCTACCATATGGGTCAGACCGCTGAAAATGTTGCTGAGAAATGGCAAATTGGCCGCGAGCAGCAAGACGAATTCGCGCTAGCGTCGCAGAACAAGGCCGAAGCCGCTCAGAAGGCTGGCAAGTTTGACGACGAAATCGCCGCCTTCACCGTCAAGACCCGCAAGGGCGACATCGTGGTCGATAAAGACGAATACATCCGCCACGGTGCCACCATTGAAAACATGCAGAAACTGCGCCCTGCCTTCACCAAAGAAGGTTCGGTCACAGCCGCAAACGCGTCTGGCATCAACGACGGTGCCGCTGGCGTTCTTTTGATGTCTGCCGACAACGCCGAAAAGCGCGGGATCGAGCCTTTGGGGCGCATCGTGTCTTACGCCACCGCTGGCCTTGACCCGTCGATCATGGGCGTTGGCCCGATCTATGCGTCGCGTAAAGCACTGGATAAAGCTGGTTGGTCAGTTGACGATCTGGACCTTGTGGAAGCCAACGAAGCATTCGCCGCCCAAGCCTGTGCCGTGAACAAGGACATGGGTTGGGACCCGTCCATCGTGAACGTTAACGGCGGCGCAATTGCCATCGGTCACCCCATTGGTGCCTCGGGCGCGCGCGTTCTGAACACCCTGTTGTTCGAAATGAAGCGCCGTGACGCCAAGAAAGGCCTCGCGACCCTGTGCATCGGCGGCGGCATGGGCGTTGCGCTCTGCGTCGCACGCGACTGATTTAGATCAAAGTTTGATAGGGCGTAATTGCCCTATCAACACCAAAATACTCTGGAGGAGACAACGATGGGACGTGTAGCCCTTGTGACCGGCGGAAGCCGCGGAATTGGCGAAGCCATTTCAAAGAAACTGAAAGCCGACGGATTTGACGTGGCCGCCACTTACGCGGGCAACGACGAGAAAGCCGCCGCCTTCACCGCCGAAACCGGCATCAAAACCTACAAGTGGAACGTCGCCGACTATGACGCCTCCAAAGCTGGCATCGCGCAGGTCGAAGCTGATCTTGGCCCCGTCGACGTGGTTGTGGCCAACGCGGGCATCACCCGTGACGCACCGTTCCACAAAATGAGCCCCGAGCAGTGGAAAGAGGTTATCGACACCAACCTCACCGGCGTATTCAACACCGTCCACCCCGTCTGGCCCGGAATGCGTGAACGCAAGTTCGGCCGCGTCAT
Source organism: uncultured Rhodobacterales bacterium (assembly GCA_964632495.1). GTDB lineage: Bacteria > Pseudomonadota > Alphaproteobacteria > Rhodobacterales > Rhodobacteraceae > CALKXV01. The sequence continues at coordinate 30,867 of CAZWDS010000010.1, read as the reverse complement.
CGTGATCTCGTCGATCAACGGCCAAAAGGGTCAGTTCGCGCAAGTGAACTATGCTGCGACCAAGGCCGGTGACCTTGGCATCGTGAAATCGCTTGCTCAGGAAGGCGCACGCGCCGGCATCACCGCCAACGCCGTCTGCCCCGGCTATATCGCGACTGAAATGGTCATGGCCGTGCCCGAGAAGGTACGCGAAAGCATCATCGCTCAGATCCCCGCAGGCCGTCTGGGCGAGCCGGAAGAGATTGCGCGTTGCGTGGCTTTCCTGGCCTCTGATGACGCAGGCTTTGTGAACGGTTCGACGATCTCGGCCAACGGCGCACAGTTTTTCGTCTGATAAAGCCAATTAGGCAAGAAAAGGGCCGGTCTGCAAAGACCGGCCCTTTTTTGTTTCTGATGCTGCGGCTTAGCGGCGCGAGAAAACGCGGAAGATCCGTGCAAAGGCGTCAGCGCGTTCAGCATGGGCCTTACGGTAAGCGTCGCGGGTACGGGTGTCGTGTCCGTTGTCAAACATTGGGGTCTCTCTCGTTGAGTATTTCTGAATTGAGACCTGTATGCCCGAAAGCCCTGCAAACGCACAAACGAGACTTTTCATCTCTTCAATTTAGTTTTACTTAACTGATATGCCTGACCGTCTTCCCCCTTTGACCGCCCTGCGCGCCTTCGAAGCCGCCGCACGTCACATGTCCTTCGCGCAAGCAGCAGCCGAGCTAAACGTCACGCCGGCCGCTCTGTCCTTTCAGATCAAGTCGCTGGAAGACCACCTTGGCGTCCCAGTCTTTCGTCGCCTGAACCGCGCGGTTGAGCTAACGGACATCGGCGAAGCGCTGGCGCCTGGATTGCGGGACGGGTTCATGCAGATCGGCGGTGCCTGGAGCAAAGCCCGCCGCCTGACCGACCAAAGCGTTCTGACAATCACGGCTGGTCCTGCGTTTACAGCTCTGTGGCTGGCCCCGCGCATGTTTTCCTTCGCAACCCAACACCCCGAGATCGAACTTCGGTTTTCAGCCAGCCTGAACCTTGTCGATTTCGACCGCGATGATGTCGATGTGGCGATCCGTTTCGGGCAAGGCGATGATACCGGCCTCTACTCCAAACCGCTGATCGAAGAGTGGATCACGCCGATGATGACGCCTGAACTGGCCGAACACGTGAAAACGCCCGCTGATCTGGCCAAACAAACGCTTATTCATGACGACGTAATTTCTTTCCTGAGGCCCCGCGTCGATTGGGCCGCTTGGTTTAAGGCGATGGACGCCGCCCCCCCGGAAATACATGGCCCGCACTTCAACCTGGCCGAACACGCCGTAGGGGCGGCCTTGGCTGGAGTGGGTGCAGTTATGGGGCGTATTTCGTTAACCTCCACCGCTTTGCGCGATGGAAGATTGGTCATGCCGTTCCGGGAAACGTTGAAGGCAGGCGCTTCTTATAGACTGGTTTGCCCGGACGGCTCCCAGAACAGGCCACATGTGGCCGCATTCCTGGAATGGATCGAAGGCGAAATTCAGGAGGTTAACGTCTATCACGAAGATCGCAGTTTTATCCCGGTTCCGCCTTCGCAATAATTTACGCAGTGGCGCTGAGACGCTCTATTTCTTCTTTGATGTAGAGTTTTTGTTTCTTGAGTTCGGTGATCTGAAGATCATCGACAGCGAAACTACGTTGCGCAGCCTCGACTTCAGATGAGAGGTGTTGATGTTTCTTACGGAGTTCCTGAAGGTGTGAACTCATGCTCATCGTCGTCCTCCTTTTTTGATCGTTTGAATACTCTGATCACAGCACGAAATTTGATTCGTGTCACGCATTACACGACCAATTTTGTCGGCGACTCTTAATCATAGATTAATTATTGAGCACCAATGCCGCTCCGTCTCGCAGCACTGACCTGGCAGCGTCCGTATAGCTTTCTCCGTCTTTCTCATGCTTCTCGCCCTTATGAAGCACCAGTGGGTGCATCAGCGTAAAGTCAGACTTCGAACCCTTTATCGTATTCAAAAGAAAGAGTTTTGCGTCTCGAGCCACGCGCGGCTGAAGGGGCAATATCGTTGTTCCTCCGGCGCGTGTTTCAAGCGCAGACAGTGTCGAAGGAAGCGCTGTGATCCGGTGGATCAGGGTTAGCGTCCCGCCTGGGCGCAACCGTTTCAAGCCAACATCAATCCAGAAATTCACCGTTTCCTCGGCCCCGCGCGCGCCTTCTCGCTCGATATCGGGTGATCGGCTACCTGCGCCGCGGTCGAAAAACGGCGGGTTGAAAAAGACGTGGTCGAACGTCTCTGACTTAAGGTCCGTGGGCAAAGCGGCCAAATCGCCCTTGTGCACCCAAGCCTCGACACCCGCCGCCTGCGCATTTGTCTGCGCCAGTGCGGCATAAGCCTCTGTCTTCTCAACAGCATGGATCGCTAATTCCGGCACGCGATTGGCCAGACACAGAAAGGCTGTGCCAACACCACATCCCAATTCCAGCACCCTTTCGCCCGGCTTAGCGGGCACAGCAGCGGCCAAAAAGACCGGATCAGCGCCTGCACGGTATCCGGCGACAGGTTGCAAGATTGTCAGGCGACCATCCAAAAAAGCGTCTGTGCGGGTGCCCGTCATTCGGAAACAGGAAGGTCGTTGTCCGTCAACACGCGACTGGCCTGGAAATAGTCGCGGTCGGCCACCATCAACCGCCGGGGCAAAACCCCGATAGAACCTTCAAGGACACTCATGTGGACGTCCATTTGAAAGCAGTCTATATCCTCGCCTTCGAGAAGGGCCGTGGCAAAGGCGATCATTGTTGGGTCGTTTGTGCGCAAAAGCTCTCTCATGGGATGGACTTAATGGCAGACCCATAGGTTTGTCGAGCGATCTAACGAGCGATCTAACGAGCGTGTGATGAGCCTGGATGAAGCCAAAGCGGTCAAACCGCACGAACGCCTTGCAAAGGTGCTGACGGACGATCTGGTCGCGGTTGATACCTTGATCCGCGAACGGATGTCTTCGGACAATGCGCCGCGTATTCCGGAAGTTACGGCACATTTGGTAGACGCTGGCGGAAAACGCGTGCGCCCGATGCTGACGCTGGCGGCGGCACGGATGTTCGACTACGCGGGCGAAGATCATCACCGGCTGGCCGCAACGGTCGAATTCATTCACACCGCCACGCTTTTGCACGACGACGTTGTCGACGAGAGTGCGCAGCGCCGTGGCCGTCCGACGGCCAATTTGCTCTGGGACAACAAATCCTCGGTTCTGGTGGGCGACTACCTGTTCGCACGATCCTTTAAGCTGATGGTCGAAACCGGATCGTTGCGGGTGCTGGATATCTTGTCTGACGCTGCCGCCACGATTGCAGAAGGCGAAGTTCTGCAACTGACTGCTGCCGCCAATCTGGCCACGACGGAAGAGATTTACCTCGCCGTGGTTCGCGGCAAAACCGCAGCTCTGTTCGCGGCTGCCTGTGAAGTCGGCGGCATTGTTGGCGAAGCCTCAGAAGAGCAGATCACAGCGCTTCGCACGTATGGCGACGCCCTTGGCGTGGCCTTTCAGATCGCGGACGATCTTCTGGACTATGGTGGCGACACCACTGCCACCGGCAAAAATCTTGGCGACGATTTCCGCGAACGCAAACTGACCTTGCCCGTCATCAAAGCGGTGGCCAAAGCCAGTGATGACGAGCGCGCCTTTTGGAAACGTACAATCGAAAAGGGCGATCAAAAGGACGGCGATCTGGACCACGCGCTGGCCCTGATTGCCAAACACGGCACAATGGCCACCACGCGCGAAGACGCTTTGAATTGGACCGCGCGCGCCAAGGATGCTCTTGCCGTATTGCCTGAACACGAATTGCGCGACATGATGCGCGATTTGGCGGACTATGTGGTGGCGCGGATCAACTGACCTTAGGCTCGGCCAACCGCATCTGATCCCCAAGATTGCCACTGGCCAACCACCAATCGGGATGGGCCGCAGCGATCACCTGAGATGCCGCAATCGCAGCGTCCTTATCCGGGAAAATCGCAAAACACGTCGCACCTGACCCGGACATGCGGGCAAGTTGACAAAATTCGGTCCCGCGCAAAGCTTCCAGAACCTCAGCAATCACTGGGGCCGCTTCTATTGCAGGTGCTTCCAGATCATTGCGTTGCGTCAAAAGCCACCGCGTCAAATCGCCCGCATCTGCAAAAGACGGTAAAACATCGGGCATCGGCGCATTGTCCCGAGACGTCAGGGCTTTGAAAACCGCCGCCGTCGAAACTGGAACGCGCGGATTGACCAGAACCGCAGGCAGTTGAGGCAGGGATGTAAACTCAATCTCTTGGCCAATACCGCGCACCCGGCAGGGTTTTGGCAAAAGACACATCGGAATATCGGCACCAAGCTGCAGCACCTGATCCACAAACGGCATCAGATCGTCATCTGTGGATGACTGCCAATCTACGCCCTGAAGCGTCTGACTCAGAGCAATCATGCCCCTAAGCGCCGCCGCAGCATCGGCAGACCCGCCCCCGATCCCAGACGCCGCGGGCAGATGCTTGCTCAACACAAGCGCGCCAGCGTCGCTGACTAAGGCTGCGGCTTTCAGTGCAAGGTTCTGCATATCCGCAGGTACGCCAGCCGCCTCTGGCCCTTCAACTGTCAGTGACAAGGTGCTGCTGTCGTGAATGTCCAGCCGATCCGCGACAGGCGCGAAGGTCACTAGGGAATCCAGCAGATGATACCCGTCGTCCCGTTGTCCCGTGATATGCAGCGTCAGATTGATTTTCGCCGGAGCAAAAACCCTAACCGTCGTCATTCGCCACTCTCAACGGAGGCGCACCTTCCTCGACCAACACCGCATCCAGACCAACCTCAAGCTTGCGCCGAATGCGTTCGGGATCCACGTCGTCCAGATCAGTGTCATCGGTGATAAAGGACAAAGCCCGGTGCCATTGGAATTCGGCTTCGCGATAGCGACCGACCGCCCAATAGACATCACCCAAATGGTCGTTGACGATAGGATCAATCGGCATCCGTTCAACCGCTTTTTCCATATGCGGCACGGCTTCTTCATAGCGGCCAAGACGATAGAGACCCCAGCCAAGCGAGTCGATGATGTACCCTGAATCCGGGCGCTGCTCGACCGCGCGTTCGATCAAAGCCAAGGCCTCGTCCATGTTGATCTGCATCTCAAGCATCGAATAGCCCAGATAGTTCAGCACCTGCGGCTGATCGGGGCGCAGCTCTAGCGCTTTGCGAAAATCAGCTTCGGCTGCGTCCCAATTATCGAGACGCTCAAACGTGATGCCACGCGCAAAATAGACGATCCAATGCTGTGGCTCGGGGTCGGCGATCAGATCAAGAGCCGTGTTGTAAGGCTTGTTTGCTTCTTCGAACCGCTCAAGCCCGCGCAGCGTATCGCCAAGCGAGACGTGAACCAAGGGAAGATGTCCGTGACTTTCGGACAGCTGGCGCAGAACCTCGACCGCCGCATCCTCGCGGCCAGATCGGCGCAAAGCATCCGCACGACCCATTTCCGCGGCGTGAAACGATGGGTCTTCTCGCGGCACAGTGTCATAAACCTCGGTCGCCAATTCATAGCGTTCAAGGTCTTCCAACAACTCGGCCGTCAGCAAAAGGGCATCGGTATGATCCGGGCGCAGCGCCATCGCCATCCGTGCATAAAGCAGGGTGTATTCTTCCTGAGCCTCGCTGCGCAAAGCGCTGGCGATCGAGAAGTACACTTCGGACAAACCATCTGTCGGCGTGCGAATCGAGTTGAACGCCACACCTTCGCCAGCGTCCAAGCGGGCGCGCAGGTCTTTAAGGTAAGGATCAAGCGACGCACCGAAACTCTGCTGGATCAGATCCACAGCATCCCCATTCCGCTCTAGCTGGCTCAGGACCTGTGCATAGGCAATAACACCGCGCCGGGTCAGGTTTAGCGTCGTTCCCGTCTCGCCCGAGAAAATCCGGGCAGCGCCTTCAAAGTCACCAACCGACGATAACGCCAGCGCCTTGTGGTAAAGACCAAAGGCTTCGACACCTTCGTTTGACGCCACCTCATCAAACGACGCCAACGCTTCGGTCATCCGACCGGCACCGACCAAAGACCAGGATTTTGCCAAACCGTCGAACAATGGCCCGACTGTTTGACCAGCGTCCAAATCAGCCAACAGTGCATCCCAAGCCTTCTCGCGAGCGGCATTTCCCAACAGGATCAAGCTGGACAACTGGCTGGTCCCACCTGCGGCGCGGTAACGCTCGGCCATCATGGCGGCACGATCAATGTCACCCAGACCCAAAAAGGCGGTTGACGCATTTTCCAGCATCGCTTGATTGGTCGGGTCCCGCACCAAGGCACGCGCAAAATACTGAGCCGCCGCGTCATAGTCGCTTTCAAACATTGCGGACCGTGCAGCCAGATAACTTCCGGCATCACGTGCAAAACCGAATGTCGGGACAGTCATCGTGACCGCCAGGGCAAAAACACCGGTCAAATGGGCAATTCGCATCCAAAAGCTCCTTACATTTGCGCATAGCCTAGTGTGCACACTAGGATGGCGCAATCGTTCGACCAGCCTGACCGGCATTCATGACCTAACTGTTACATTAGGTCATATGCGCAGGCAGTCGCGCGAATTCAATGAATTCCAACGTTGTCTCAACAGAAATCTACATGTTCGGATAATTCGGCCCGTCCCCGCCCTGCGGCGTGGTCCATGTGATGTTCTGAGCCGGATCCTTGATGTCACAAGTCTTGCAGTGAACGCAGTTCTGGAAATTGATCTGGAACTTACGCTCAGCATCCTCGCCGACAAATTCGTAGACACCAGCAGGACAATACCGCGCAGAAGGTCCGGCATATTGCGCCCAATTCACCTTCACCGGCACATCTGGATCGGCCAGTTGCAAGTGCGCAGGCTGGCTTTCTTCGTGGTTGGTGAACGAGAAACTGACGTTGGTCAGGCGATCAAACGACAAAACACCATCCGGCTTGGGATAATCGATGGGGTCATGCTTTGACGCCTCTTCCGTCGATTGCGCATCCGTCTTGCCATGCTTCAAAGTGCCAAACAGGCTGAAACCGCCGAACAAGGTCTGGAACCACATGTCGAAACCGCCCAGCACCAAGCCACCCAAAGTCCCGTATTTGGCGTTCAGCGGGGCAACATTCCGCACCCGGTTCAAATCCTTGCCAATGGGGCCGGCACGCAGTTCGGAATCATAGTCCTCCAGTACGTCGCCAGATCTTCCGTCCTTGATCGCCGCATACGCAGCCTCGGCGGCCGCAATGCCCGAATGCATCGCATTGTGGTTACCCTTGATCCGCGGCAGGTTCACCAACCCGACCGAACAGCCAAGCAACGCGCCACCCGGGAATGCAGATTGCGGCATCGACTGGAAACCACCCTTGGTCACAGCACGGGCGCCATAAGCAATCCGCTTGCCGCCTGCCAAAACCTTCGCAATCTCGGGGTGATGCTTGAACCGCTGGAATTCCATGTACGGAAACAGATGCGGATTCTTATAGTTTAGATCGACGATGTATCCGACATAAACCTGATTATTATCAAGATGATACATGAACGATCCGCCCGACTGCTTGAACCCAAGCGGCCATCCAAGCGTGTGCAGAACCGATCCTTCATTATGGTTGTCAGGATCAACTTCCCAGATTTCCTTCATGCCAATGCCAAACTTCGGCACATCGCAATCCGCATCCAGATCAAACTCGGCAATCACCTGTTTGGCCAGCGATCCGCGCACCCCTTCCGAGATGAAGACATACTTGCCCAGCAATTCCATGCCCGGCTCGTACCCATCACCGGGTGTGCCATCAGCATTCTTGCCAAACTCACCAGCAATCACGCCCTTCACTTCACCATCGCTGCCATAAACCATCTCGGAGCAAGACATGCCGGGAAAGATCTCGATCCCCATTTCTTCCGCTTGCTCGGCCATCCAGCGACAGACATTGCCCATAGAAACGATGTAGTTGCCGTGGTTGTTCATCAAAGGCGGCATCATGAAGTTTGGCAGACGCAGCTTGCCCGCTTCGCCCAGCACATAGAACTTGTCGCTTTTCACTTCGACCGTGACCGGTGCACCCTTTTCCTTCCAATCCGGGATCAGCCGCGTCAGGCCCGACGGATCAAGAACAGCACCTGACAGGATATGCGCCCCGACCTCCGAGCCCTTTTCCAACACGACAACCTCAAGATCAGCGTCAAGTTGCTTCAGTCGGATCGCAGCCGAAAGCCCCGCAGGCCCCGCGCCCACAATGACCACGTCATATTCCATGCTTTCGCGTTCGATCTCGGCCATGAAACGGTTCCCTCTGCAACGGTTCGCACCTGCCTAGTATTGAAGGACTTTCTGGTCAATTGCGACCCAGCGTCCCAAGCAAATTTGACCGTGACGTTACCCGCCCTCCTCAAGCCAGGCATGAACGCGACTAAAACGCCCTTTTCGCAGGTCCTTAGGGGTGATGGTGACGTAAAGTGCGCCAAGATCGGCCCAGACCCAACCCAAACCTTAATCACCTGCCGTCAGGAAAGACGCCGCCATTTCACCAATCATCAAAGCGGCGGCATTGGTGTTCGCCGCGGGCATTGTCGGCATGATCGAGGCGTCCGCAACGCGCAGGTTTTCAACCCCATGCACCCTTAATTCGTGATCAACCACAGCGCCTTTCTGATGCGCAGGCCCCATCCGACACGTACCGATCATGTGAAAGGTCGTCGTGCCGCGTTCAATCGCGGTGGCCAGCAATTCTTCATCCGTCTGAACGGCCGCACCAGGATAAATTTCACCGCCGAAATAGGGCCGCATCGGGTCAGTCCGCATCAACTGGCGCGCCAATTTCAAACCCGCCAACAGCACCTTGCGATCCTCGGGCGCGCTCAGGTAATTCGGATCAATCCTTGGTTTGTCAAAAGGGTTCGCGGTCCGCGCCAGAACACTTCCCACGCTTTCAGGCCTTTGCTGCCAGGCTGCCAAAGTCATGCCCGGTTCATCGTCCAACTGGCTTTGATTGCCCTCTTTGTAACTGGCGGGCATGAACGTCAGTTGCAGATCGCTTTCGTCTAGGATCGGGTCAGATTTCGCGAAGGCATAACACACCGTCGACGGCAAACTCAGGATCGAGGGACGGCCCATCAGCCATTTCAGCGCCTCTTGTCCAAGGGCCAGCCCCCGCGACTTTTCGTTGAATGTACGCGTTCCGGTCACGCGGGCCGTAAATCGGGGCGTGTAGTGATCGCGCAGGTTTTGCCCAACACCCGGCAACGCATGCCGAACCGGCACGCCAATGTCCTTCAGGTGATCCGGATCCCCAATTCCCGTAAGCTGCAAAAGCTGCGGCGAGTTGATGACACCACCAGCCAAGATAACCTCTCGCCGCGCCGTAACCTCAAAATTGCGCCCGCCCTTGTGAACGCGCACCCCTGTCGCAACCGGCCCCTCCAAGGTGACTTCGGTCACATGCGCATTCGACAAAACCTGCAAATTCGGATTGCGCAGGTTCGGACGCAAAAAGGCCGTCGCCGCACTTTGCCTCCGCCCCGATGCAATGGTCCGTTGCGCATAAGCCGCCCCAAATTGGATGCCACTGTTGTAGTCCGGGTTTCTTGGGATGCCCAAAGTCTCGGCCCCCGCCAGAAACGCCTCGCACAACGGATTGGTCCATTCGCTTGGCGTCACCTTCAACGGCCCACCCCTGCCCCGACTGTCGCCATCGGCAGGCCCCAACCAATCTTCCAGACTGCGAAACCGGGGCAAAACGCTCTCATAATCCCAACCCGGATTACCAAGCTGCGCCCAGTGATCGAAATCCGACGCCGCACCCCGATTGAAGATGTTCCCATTGATCGAAGACGACCCGCCCCAAGTCTTGCCCCGCGGCACCGGGATGCGACGTCCCCCCGTCCATTCCGAGGGCTCGGCCTCGTACATCCAATTGAACCGCGCATTCCGCATCAGTTTCATCCAACCAACAGGAACATGGATCATCGGGTGCCAATCACGAGGCCCCGCCTCGATCAGACAAACGCTATACCGATTCTGCTCGGCCAACCGCGCCGCTAAAACGCACCCGGCCGACCCCGCACCTACAATGACATAGTCGAATGTATCCACCGCACCACGTTCGGGCAGGCTTTGGGGGCCGTCAACAGGTTTCGAAGCAACGGTGTCGTTGAGAAACAGCCAGAATAGATGTGAGAGCGACGGTCTGTTTTGAGCCCACACCCACCAAAATGAATACTAAAAAGGCTTGGGCGATCATTTGTGCTGACATTTGAATCGAGAGTATCATTCACTATCATGGAAGAGTTTCTATTCATATTGTTGAGTATGGGGATGGTTCTATCACCAGCGCTTCTAGTAGTTCCTTGAGCTCTACTCACAAAGCTTAAGACGGTTAGGTGCCGATTGTGGTTCGCTGTTGCTGTGGTCGCAAGCGTACCTCTCCTACAAGCGTTAACATTTGTCGTCCTGAATGCGATTTGCCGCGCACGCCATCCAGGACAATCCGGATCCTCACTTCAGCAGAGAACTTTCGGCGCGTCTTACGCTTGATTTCTTTTACATGTCTGGCAGCCGATCCATTCGGCCCTGTCTTCGTTTTCATCTCGCATCCCTCCAAGGGTTACGATGAGCGAAAGACACTCCCTTAGCAAAACATTGCTGTCTGTCTCAAAGGCCGTGACGGGTTGCAAGCATATCAAGGACAAGGGCTTGCCCTACGCCCCTTCGGGGCTGTAGAAAGTTTCGACACTCTCGATGGATGTGGACTTCATGGACAAGATACCCTTGACCCGCGCGGGCCATACCGCGCTGAACGCGGAATTGAAAAAGCTGAAAAGCGAAGAGCGCCCGGCTGTGATCCGTGCGATCGCTGAAGCCCGTGAACATGGCGACTTGTCCGAAAACGCCGAATACCACGCCGCCCGCGAGAAGCAGAGCTTTATTGAGGGCCGTGTGAAAGAGCTGGAAGGCGTCCTTGGCCTAGCCGATGTGATTGATCCGGCGTCTCTTTCCGGAACGATCAAGTTCGGCGCCACGGTCACTATAGTCGACGAAGACACCGATGAAGAGAAAACGTATCAAATCGTCGGTGAGCCCGAAGCAGATCTTGAAAACGGCAAGCTGAACCTGAAATCGCCCATTGCCCGCGCCCTGATCGGCAAGGAAGAGGGTGACAGCGTCGAAGTCCGCACGCCTGGCGGCGAAAAGGGCTACGAGATTCTCAAAATCGAATACGTCTAAGGACGCATGATGGCCGACAACCGCCCTGAACCACCCGTTGATCTGGGAATCTATAGCCGGGCGAACAATACCCCCGGATTTGATCCAGCCGACAAGCTGGCTGTTGTGCTGTCGCTGATCTGGATTGTGATGTGCGCCTTGTTCGTGTCTTTGGCGGGCCTTGGCGACAGCAATGTTCTGGGGCCGTTGCGGTTTCTGATCCTGTTCCTGGTGATCGCGGTTCCTATCGCGTTGATCTGGATTGCCATGATCGCGATCAAGAGTGCTTCGGTGATCCGGGACGAAAGCGCGCGATTACAAGCCTCGATGGATGCGATGCGGCAGGTCTATGTCAGCCAAGCACAGATGGCTTCCACAACCATGGGGCCCAGTGTAGAACGCAAGATCGACGAGTTGGCACAAGCGCAACGACGTGCAGAAGAAACCATCAAAAGCTTTATCGCATCCCCAGTCGCTGCTGAACCTAGCCGTCCTTTGGCTCAGGCTCAGAACGGGTCCGTTCAAGTCGCTGTTCCACAGGCTCAAGCCGCGCTTGCATTGGCAACACCCGAAGGTCAGACAAGCCACGCCGTCTCTATTGCCGACTTCATTTCAGCGATGAATTTTCCAGAAACGGCCGATGATCGCGAAGGCTTTGCCTCTCTAAGACGCGCGCTTGCGGATCATCGCGTTTCAAGCCTGATCCGAGCCAGCCAAGACGTTCTGACGCTGCTCAGTCAAGACGGGATATACATGGACGATCTTACGCCCGACCGGTCGCGCCCAGAAGTTTGGCGCAAGTTTGCGGCCGGCGAACGCGGACATGTGATCGCGGGTCTTGGGGGTATTCGGGACAGATCATCGCTTGCGTTGTCTTCCGCCAGAATGCGGCAAGAAGCCATCTTCCGTGACACGTCTCACCATTTTCTACGCGCGTTCGACAAAACGATTTCGGGGATGACAGACTCTTTGACAGACCAGGAAATCGTTGCACTGTCCGAAACAAGAACCGCCCGGGCGTTTATGCTTTTGGGGCGTGTCGCTGGAATATTTGAATAACCTTCAAAGCAGGAAGACGTCGTCGTCGTCCTCATCCTCGGAGTAGGGTTGCGCAGTCTCATCCACAGGAACTGTCGGAAGATAAAGAACGTGGAAATTGTCTGGGTGATCGTGCCCATGGTCATCTTCGTCATCATGGTCTTCGTCGTGATCATCGTCATGATCATGGTCATGATCTTCTTCGGCCAGTTCATCGTCCTCGTCCGTAGCAACTGTGCCAGCAGCGACAACTGCAGCCGTCCCCAAACCACCTGAAAACAGACCAACGATCAACGCCAAAAGCCCCAGAAGAAGGCCAACAGCAGCGCCGCCGCCACTGCCGCCATCATCACCGCCGCCAAGGTTGGACCCATTATCGTCGCTATCATCGTTGTCGTCATCGACAGGCTCATCGCCAGCATCAACGCCATAGATCGCTTGCGCCCCAGCAATATCGCCCTGACCCAAAGTGTCTGTTGTCAAAAGCGCGTTCATGATCAAGCTGTCGTCACGTGCGCTTTCAGGATCACCTATCTCCCAAGTGTGGTTCAAACCGATGACGTGGCCAATCTCGTGCAAAGCCACAGCAAAGAAATCCACGCCACCCGCGCCTCCGTTGGGCGACCACGTAAAGTCGGAATTGAACTCGATCTGCACATCGACCGGTTCATTCAATCCGTTACCCGTAGGTGTCCAAGTGGCCGTGCCCGCGGCACCGTTGTTCAGCGGGTTGCTATCAGTACTGAACGACGCGTAGCTGACCGAAATATCTGCAGCGCCACTTGTTTCGTTAAACGACAGAGCTGCCACGTCTTCCCAAGACTGGAACGCGTCAGACAAAGAGGCGACAATGTCATTCACGTCTGAACCATTCGCAACCGGCAAGCCATCCAAGTCCTCTGACCACGAAACCGGCCCACTGGCTGTTCCATAGGTCGACGGACCCCATTTGATATTCAAAAGTTCAAACATGACAGCAGTTCCGGCAGCAGCTCAAAGTTAATAAATGCTTACGTTACGCTTAGAAGCGAAACAACGGCAGAAATCGGGCAAAGCGGAGGCTTGCCGAAAGACTAGCCGTGGTCTTTCATCAACCTTGCCTTCTGCCGGTTCCAATCGCGCTTTGCGTCGGTTTCGCGTTTGTCGTGCATTTTCTTGCCCTTAGCCAAACCGATCTTAATCTTCGCCCGGCCTTTGTGGTTGAAGTACAAAACCAGTGGCACCAGTGTCATGCCTTTGCGTTGCGTCGCATTCCACATGTCCGACAATTGTTTCTTGGAAACCAACAGTTTACGCCGACGCCGATCTTCGTGTCCAAACATGGCCTGTTCATAAGGCGCGATATAGCTGTTCACCAACCACAACTCGCCCGCTTCAACCGTCGCATAGCTTTCAGCAATGTTGGATTGACCCGTGCGCAAAGACTTTACTTCCGAGCCCAACAACTGAATGCCGCACTCGACATCATCCTCGATGGCAAAGTCATAGCGTGCCCGCCGGTTCTCGGCGATCACCTTGTAGTTGGGGTTATCCTTGGGTTTGGCCATAGCCGAGATCAGATAGGGGTTAGATCGCGCTCTGTCCAGACGGTGCCTAATTTGGCACCGCCCAAAATAGCCAGATCAGCTCAAAAGCCCTGCATGTTCCATAGCGGCACGCACCTGAGCCTTAACATCATCCGTCAGACCCACATGGGGCAAACGTACATCTGCCGAACACTTGCCCAACAACGACAGCCCGTATTTGGCGCCCACCAGACCTGGTTCAGCGAAAATCGCGATGTGCAAAGGCATCAGCTTGTCGGTGATCTCAAGCGCCGTTTTATAGTCGCCCCGCAAAGTCGCTGCCTGCATCTGAGCGCAAAGCTCGGGTGCGACGTTGGCGGTCACACTGATACAACCCACGCCACCATGAGCGTTAAACCCAAGCGCCGTCGCATCCTCGCCTGACACCTGCACAAAATCCGGCCCACAGGCCAGCCGTTGCTGCGGCACACGCGCCAGATCAGCCGTCGCATCTTTTACACCGATAATTCGCGGTAATTCGGCCAACCGCGCCATGGTCGCGACCGACATATCCACCACAGACCGGCCAGGAATGTTGTAGATCACAATCGGCAAATTGGCGGCGTCGTGCATCGCTTTGAAGTGCTGATACAGTCCCTCTTGCGTCGGCTTGTTATAATATGGCGTGACGACCAAGGCCAAATCCGCACCAACCTTTTCAGCGTGCTGGATCAACCGCACCCCTTCTTCGGTGTTGTTCGACCCTGCACCGGCAATCACCGGCACCCGACCGGCAGCGGCCTTTACAACCGTATCGATCACCGCATCGTGTTCATCATGGGACAACGTCGGGCTTTCACCCGTGGTCCCCACAGGCACAAGACCCGTTGAACCCGAAGCGATTTGCCAATCCACAAGGGATTTAAGCGCATCAGTATCCAGATTTCCGTCTTTAAACGGAGTGACCAAAGCAGGCATTGAACCTTGGATCATGACGCATTTCCCCTACATATTTGCTTCAATTGTACGTAACGCGCGGACCCTATAACCCACCTTCGGAATTGCCAAGACGGGCTGAACATGCTTTTGTAAGGCGGTTGAGGGGCGCAGATGAACGGACCACTGCCAATGTTCAAAGCCCTGGTCACGGCTTTCCTTTTGATCGGGTCGACAAACCTTGGGCTTGCGCAGGCAAGCACCGAGGTTTCAAGCTATAAGCTTGCCCTAGACGCGATGCGAGATGGGGATTGGCGCAGGGCCTTGATCACAGCAGAAAGTGCCAGTGCCGAAGCGCGCGATATCATTGAATGGCATCGCTTGCGCGCGGGCAGGGGAGATTTCGACTCCGTCCAAAAGTTCCTTGACCGACGCAGCGACTGGCCGGGGCTGAAACTGCTGCGCCGCAAATCCGAAACGCGCCTGCCCTTGGGATCGCGTGCGGACGAGGTGATCGCCTATTTCGCAAACCAACCCCCACAAACCGGTGCCGGCGCTCGCGCCTTGATAGCAGCCTATCAAGCCAAAGGCATGACTGCCGAAGCCCAGGCCGAGGCTGTTCACACATGGCGCACCAAAATCATCGCCGCTTCTGACGAGGCCGTGCTTCTGCGCCAATACGGCGAAACACTCAAAAAGCACCACGAAGCAAGGCTAGATATGCTCTTGTGGCGCAATGCCTCGAACAGCGCAGAACGGATGTATCCCCGTGTTTCGGAAGGCTGGCAAACACTGGCCCAAGCCCGACTGAAACTGCGCCGGAACGAAACGAACGTTGACGGGTTGATCGCCAAAGTGCCGGATAAACTGCGCGACACACCGGGGTTAAACTACGAACGCATGCAATGGCGCGCCCGGCGCGGCAAAACGCAGGATGCCATCGATCTGATGCTAGCTGCTGGCGCTGACGATCTGGGTCGCCCAGCTTTGTGGGCCGGTTGGCGACGCGCCTTTGTCCGGGCCGAAATGCGCGCGGGACGGATTGATCAGGCCTATAAACTTGCGTCCAAACACGGGCTAAGCGAAGGGTCCGCGTTTGCCGATCTTGAATGGCTGTCAGGATATCTGGCCCTGACATATCGAAACGACGGCGAAACCGCGTTGCAGCATTTTCTGCGCTTTCGCGGCGCGGTAGAAACCCCAATCTCTTTGGGGCGCGCGGGGTACTGGGAAGGCCGCGCCCATGAACTTTTGGGCGACACGGAAAACGCCGCTCTCGCCTACTCTTTCGGCGCCGAATACCAGACAAGCTTCTATGGATTGTTAGCCGCTGAAAGAGCGGGGAAATCTCTTGATCCGGCTTTGACAGGGACCACACAGTACCCCCGCTGGCGCACGACGTCGTTGCCCTCAAGTTCCGTTTTCAAAGCCGCGCAATTGTTCATCGCCGCCGGTGAAATCAATCGGGCCGAACAATTCCTGCGACACATGGCCGAAACCTTACCCCGCAACGAAATCGGAAGCCTTGGGGATTATGTGCTGGAAGCGAACCAGCCCCACCTTGCCGTCATGATCGGCAAACAGGCGGCGCGGCGCGGCATTACTTTGCCCAAAATGTACTTCCCGGTGGCCTCCCTTGGCCTTGTCGACTTCCCGGTGCCGCGCGAACTGGCACTGGCCATCGCGCGACGGGAAAGCGAATTCGACCCCGGCGTCGAAAGCGGCGCCGGTGCGCAAGGTTTGATGCAGCTGATGCCCGCCACGGCCAAAGCTGTCGCATCTTACTTGAACATCCCGTACTCGAGGAAACGCCTTACAACTGATCCGCCTTACAATGCGCGCTTAGGAACGGCCTATCTGGATGAATTGATGGAGATCTTCGACGGCAATGTCGTGATGGTTGCCGCAGGCTACAACGCAGGCCCCGGTCGCCCGATCCGCTGGATGAGACAACGCGGCGACCCACGACAAGGTGAAATCGACATCGTCGATTGGATCGAACATATCCCCTTCGATGAAACGCGGAACTACGTGATGCGCGTGGCCGAAAGTCTGCCGGTCTATCGCGCGCGCCTGACGGGCGAGACCGGACCGATCACCTTAACCGAAGAACTGATTGCCCGCCCCGGACATGTCCGACTGGCCCAAAAAGGCAGGTTCATACGGCCCCGCGCGCGCCCTGAAATCCTGACCGACTGACGCTTCGGCAGCCTTTGGCCGTCTATGCGCAATCCATTGCTTGGCATCTTCTGGCTGTTCTTTCCGAACTGATCCGGCAACGCGATGCCTGAATTTCGGCGATGATTTGCTGGGCATCGACCCAACACTTTCGCCCGTGCCTTCTGCTGTTTCCTGAAACCAAACGGAACAGACCAATGGCAATTGCATCCCCTTTCGAATTCGCCCTGCTGGCCTTGATAAACAATGAAAGAGAGGCCGCAGGCCTCGAACCCCTGACGCTGAACACGCTTTTGAACGACGCCGCCGAAGCCCACAGCCGATGGATGCTTGCGGAAAACCAGTTCAGCCACGAAGGCGAAGACGGCTCAACGCCCGGCGATCGTATGGAAGACGCGGGTTATCCTTTCGAAGGCCAAAGCCTGTCTGCAGAAAACATCGGTTGGCAAAGCCTGCGCGGTGACGACGGCTTTGAAGACGACGTCGCACAAGTCCACGAAAGCCTGATGAACAGCCCGGGCCATCGCGCCAACATCCTGAACCCCGACGCCGAAGATGTTGGCCTTGGCGTCGAAGTCGGCACCTTCACCGGCCCAACCGGCGAGTATCAGGCCGTCATGGTCACACAGGTCTTTGCGGCAACCGATGCCGACGTCAGTGCATGGACCGACCCCGGCACAGGTGAACCCGAAGAAGACCCGGTCGACGAAGCCCCAACCGAAACCGATCCACCCATCATCGCAGAAGAAACCCCGGAACCCGAGACACCAGTGACGGACCAAAACGATCCGATTATGGTGGATTTCCCTATCGACGAAGAGGTCACGATGGACAGCGACGCGCTCTCCTCTGATCCAGCGCCAGAGGTTTTTCCGTCCTGCGGGGTCACAAATTTCACAGTCGATCTAAGCGAGGCGTTCGAAGTCCGTCAGGACGGCGACCAGATGATCTGGGAAACGTCAGAGGAACAGTTGTTCGATGCCTTTATGAAGTCGTTCGACACGTGGGTGACCGACATGGATCCGCCCGACGGCATGACGGACGATGTGGATCAGTCCGAAGACCTACTGGCCGATCTGATGATCGACGATCAAACCGATCTCATGATGACTTTGAAGGAAGACGAGGCGGACCAGTTGAACGATTGGTTGCTGTCTGACTGCGCCTAAAGCCCCCCGGTCGGGCGACTTTTGTTGCCCGACCAATCCTTAACGAAGCGCGCGACCTTTCATAATCGCATCTGTTCCAAACTTCTCGCGTATCTTATCCGAGGCGCGTTCCGCCTCGGCCCTGACGCGCGCCTGCGGGTCCAAAAGATCGCCCCCCGCTTCATTCGCATCCGCCGCTTCAAGGTGAGAGATCCCGACGCCAATCAAGCGAAACGGCCCCTCATCGGCCACCTGATCGTAAAGCGACCGTGCCGTGCGATAGATACGATCCGCGATCTGCGTCGCTTCGGGCAGGCTGGTCTGCCGCGTCAGAATGCGATGATTGGCACGCTTCAGCTTCAACGTCACGGTCCGTCCCGCCTTGTCCTTCGCCTTTGCCCGATCCGCCACGTTCTCGGCCAGCCGCCAGATGTGCCCATCCAGAATATCCGGATCCGACGTATCTTCGTTAAAGGTTGTCTCATTCGAAATCGATTTCACCGGCGTGCGCGACGACACCCGGCGACGATCCTCGCCCCTTGCCAAGTGGTACAGCCGCTCGCCCATGCCGCCGAACCGCGCCATCAAGTCCTGCTTTTCCCACCTCAGCAAATCAGCGAAGGTCCGAATGCCTGCCTTGTCCAAAGACGCCTGCGTCTGCTGACCCACGCCCCAAATCAAACGGACTGGCTTTTCGCGCAAAAACTCAGCTGTTTCGGCCTTACCAATCACTGAAAACCCACGAGGCTTGTCCAGATCAGACGCGACCTTCGCCAGAAACTTGTTGTGCGACAACCCGATCGAACCCGACAGACCCAGCTCGTCTTCCATTCGCTTAACTAAACCCGCCAACATCACCGCGGGGGGCGCATGGTGCAGACGCTCAGTGCCGGTCAGATCAATAAACGCCTCGTCCAGCGACAAAGGCTCGATCACCGGCGTCAGATCATCCATCATCACCCGGATTTCGCGACTGGCCTCGACATAGGCACTCATTCGCCCCTTCACGACCACCGCATCCGGGCACAGCTTCAACGCCTGAAACATCGGCATCGCAGACCGCACGCCTTTGACACGCGCGATGTAGCACGCCGTCGACACCACACCGCGACGCCCGCCGCCGATCACCACGGGCTTGTCCCGCAATGACGGATCATCCCGCTTTTCGACACTGGCATAAAATGCATCACAATCCATGTGGGCAATCGACAGATCAAACAGTTCGGGATGCGCAATCACACGGGGCCGCCCACACTCGGGACAGCGCGCTCCGGCGTCAAACATTGACAGGCAATCACGGCAAAGGGCAGGCATAGGGGCAATGTAGCGAAGGGAACCCATCAGTGACAGAGCCGTTTCTGGGCGCAAAACTGGCCATTCTGGTCGGCGACCGCATCGTCAGCATCCTGCGCGACGATATCCCCACCATCCCATGGCCCGGCCATTGGGACATCCCCGGCGGTGCGCGCGAAGGCGATGAAACACCCGAAGCCTGCGTCTTGCGCGAATTGGAAGAAGAACTGGCGATCCGGCTGGACGAAAATGCACTGATCTACAAAAAGCGTGGCACCCGCAAAGGCCGCGATGTGTGGTTCTTCGCCGCCGAGGTCCCGGATTTCGACGAAGCCGCCGTGGTTTTCGGCAACGAAGGCCAAATGTGGAAACTTGCAAGTATCGACTGGTTTCTGGACGAAGCCCACGCAGTTCCGCACCAAAAAGACAACCTGCGTCAATATTTGGACCAACGCGGAAAATCCTAGAAATTGCACCCGTTGCAAAGGCGCGACAATCGGTGCCGCATAGGCCGCACCCCTACCCTAAGCTATTGAAAAAGCGGGCTTCAGTCCCCATATCTTACTCACATAACAATAAGGGACAGCTATATGGAGATTATCGGACAGATCGTTTCAATCATTGGCGGAGGTGGTGTTGCGACGCTGCTTTTGGCCATTTTCATCATCATCTGTGTGTACAAGGGCGTGAAGATCGTTTCACAGTCCGACAAGCATGTGGTCGAACGTTTTGGCCGACTGCGCACGGTTCTTGGGCCCGGCATCAACTTTATCGTGCCGTTTCTGGATCGCGTTGCGCATAAAATCTCTATTCTGGAACGTCAGCTGCCAAACGCCAGCCAAGACGCCATCACCGCCGACAACGTGTTGGTGCAGGTGGAAACCAGCGTGTTTTACCGCATCACCGAACCCGAGCGCACCGTTTACCGGATCCGCGATGTGGATGCCGCGATTGCAACGACGGTCGCCGGTATTGTCCGTGCGGAAATCGGTAAGATGGAGCTGGACGAAGTTCAATCGAACCGCGCCACGCTGATCTCGACGATCAAACTGGCCGTGGAAGAACAGGTCGACGACTGGGGCATCGAAGTGACCCGCGCCGAACTGTTGGACGTGAACCTTGATCAAGCCACCCGCGATGCCATGTTGCAGCAGCTGAACGCCGAACGTGAGCGCCGCGCCGCCGTGACCCGTGCCGAGGGTGAGAAACGCTCGGTCGAATTGCAGGCTGACGCCGACCTTTACGCCGCCGAGCAAACCGCCAAAGCCCGACGTATCACGGCGGATGCAGAAGCTTACGCCACAGGTGTCGTTGCCAAAGCCATCCAAGACAATGGTCTTGAGGCTGCGCAATATCAGGTCGCCTTGAAACAGGTGGAATCCCTGAACACCCTCGGAAATGGACAAGGTTCGAACACCATTGTTGTGCCTGCCAATGCGATGGAAGCCTTTGGCGACGCCTTTAAAATGCTGAAAGGAAGATCGTAATGGAGTGGTGGTCTCTCTGGTGGGTCTGGATGGTCGGGGCTTTGGCCCTTGCCATTCTCGAAGTCCTCGCCCCCGCTCAGATTTTCCTGGGCTTTGCCGCAGGTGCTGCGGGCGTCGGACTGGCCCTTTTGGTCGGAGTGCCGGGACTATCCGGCTCAATCCCGATGCTGCTTTTGGTCTTCGCGGTGCTGTCGCTGATCGCGTGGCTTTTGATACGCCCCCTGTTGGGCGTGCGTGAAGGCCAAGTGAAACACTTCGATCACGACATCAACGAGTAAACCCGCGACAGCTATTGAAGATCGGCAAAAGCCCGTTCGATCCGTTCAATCGCCGTCATCAGCGTGGGGCGCGGCAGCGCAAGATTAAAGCGCATGCGCCCCTCGCCACCGGACCCGAATTGAGTTCCGGGGTTCGGGGCCACTTTCGCCCCAAGCAATCGATCTAACAGTACCGTATCAGTCATCCCCAGGGCCGAAAAATCCACCCAAGTCAGATAGGTCGCCTGCATCGGCATCACTGACACACCGGGAATGGCATTTATCCGCGCTTCGAACAGCGCAAAGTTCTCGGCCAGATAGCCACGCACTGCTTCCGACCAATCGCCACTTTCATCAAACGCAGCACGCACAATCGCCATGCCAAACCGGTTGGGCGTAGATTCGCGATCCAGCATCACCCGGTCCAGCACCGCCCGAACACCCGCATCCGGAGCCAGCAGCAACCCGGTTTCGGCACCCGCTACATTAAACCCCTTCGACGCCGCCGTGATCACCAAAAGCCGGTCCAGATGATCCGGCGCGGCCACAGCCGTCGGTGTAAAGGCCACACCCGGAAAGGTCAGGTCCATGTGAATTTCGTCCGAGATCAAGATCAGATCGTTCCGGGCACAGAACTCGGCCAAGGCCTTGATTTCCGAAGCCTCCCAAATCCGCCCCCCGGGATTGTGGGGCGAACAAAACGTCACGATCTTCTCGCGCCCCGTCAAAGCCGCCTGCAACGCCTCAAGGTCCATCTCAAACCGACCATCTCGTTCGACCAGCGGGCTTTCCACAACCTCGCGCCCCATAGCTTCGATCTGACGGTAAAACGCATGATACACGGGCGAGAACAGGATCACCGCATCCCCCGGGGCACTATAAGCCGCGATCACATCCCCAAAGCCGCTGACCACACCATGGGTGTACCGCACCCAATCTGGATCAACGTCCCAGCCATGGCGCGTCTTGTACCAATTGGCCACCGCATGGTTCACCGGATCCGGCACGCCAAAATACCCTGTAAAGCCCAGATCAACTTGTTTTTGCAAAGCCGCCCTAATCGCAGGGGCCGCCGCGAAATCCATGTCGGCGACCCACATCGGGATCACATCCGTACCATCAATGCCATAGACTTTCTCGATGGCGTCGTACTTGGTCACATGCTGCCCGCGCAGCGAGAGTTGCGTATCAAAATCATATGTCATGCGGCGAACCCTACCAGCGCCCACAATCACCGCAACCCCGCTTGCCGAGGTCCCCGCCTTGGCTTAAATCATCTCCATGGCGATCAAAGATATTCTGATCCACCCGGACCCGCGTTTGAAGACGGTCACCGACCCCGTTGCCGAGATCGGCACCGAGCTTAGACGGCTGGCCGATGACATGCTGGAAACCATGTATGCCGCTCCGGGCATCGGCCTTGCCGCTCCGCAGGTCGGGGTGATGAGCCGCATGCTGGTCATGGATTGCATCAAGGAAGACAACGCAATCCCGCGCCCCATGGTCTTGATCAATCCGAAGGTGACCTGGACGTCGGATGACCTTAACACCTACGAAGAAGGTTGCCTGTCGATCCCCGAGCAATTCGCCGATGTCGAGCGCCCGGCGGAAGTGGATGTGTCGTGGCTGGATCTGGACGGCAAAACCCAAACCGAACGCTTCGACGGTCTTTGGGCCACCTGCGTGCAACACGAAATCGACCACTTGGACGGCAAATTGTTCATCGACTATCTGAAGCCGCTGAAACGCCAGATGATCACCCGCAAGATGAAGAAGCTGAAACGCGAGCGGGCACGGGCCTAAGGCACCATGGCCCGGCTTGATATCCTCCAATACCCCGACCCGATGCTGCGCACCGTTTGCGAACGCGTGAACCATTTCGACGCCTCCCTTGAAACGCTGACCCGCGACATGCTGGAAACCATGTATCTGGCGGGCGGACGTGGACTGGCAGCGCCCCAAGTCGGCGTGCCCCTGCAATTGTTCGTCATGGATCCCGGTTGGAAAAACGGCACGCAAACACCTTACATCTGCGCCAACCCCTTCATCTCGGCGCTGGATGACACCAAACGGGCCTGCGAAGAAATGTGCCTGTCGATCCCTGACCAACCGGTGATGGTCACGCGGCCAGCCCACGTGCAACTTTGCTGGCGCGACGCATCAGACACTGCACACGAAGAAGAACTAACCGGCGATGCTGCGGTCATCGCCCAACACGAAGCCGACCACCTCGAAGGCCTCCTTTGCATCGACTACGCCGAGGCCCCGACATGACCCGCCCCACCATCATCCCATGGCCCGACACGCGCCTCTCAACACCCGCCGATCCCGTAGAAGACATCACCGACGACATCCGCACAATCTGGGACCAGATGATCCAGATCATGGATGCCATGCCCGGCTATGGCCTTGCCGCGCCGCAAATTGGCATCATGCAGCGCCTCGCCGTCGTCGATTGTTCAGAAGAGCGCGGCCGCGCCATCCGCATGGCCAATCCAGACCTTCTGGCGACGTCCGAGGACACCAGCGACTGGGACGAAGCCTCCCCCAACATCCCCGGCTTTTCCGCCAAAGTCACACGACCCGCCAGTGTCACCGTCGCTTTCACCGACAAAGACGGCAACCGGTTGAAGCAAGACTTCGAAGGGCTTTGGGCCACCAGCGTGCAACACCAGATCGACCACCTGAACGGCCAGATGTTCTACGAACGCCTTAGCCGCACCAAGCGCGAGATGTTCCTGAAAAAAGTCCGGAAATCCCGATGAGACTGATCTTCATGGGCACACCCGACTTCTCGGTCCCCGCTTTGGACGCGCTCGCCGACGCCGGACACGACATTGCAGCGGTCTACACCCAGCCCCCGCGCCCCGCCGGACGTGGCAAAAAAGATCGACCAACCCAAGTCCACGCCCGCGCCGAAACGCTTGGCCTTCCCGTCCTAACACCAAAATCCCTGAAATCCGAAGACGCGCGCAAGACCTTCCAATCCCACAACGCCGATATCGCAATCGTTGTCGCCTATGGCCTGATCCTGCCGCAAGCGATCCTCGACGCCCCAACCCACGGCTGCCTCAACATCCACGCCTCTCTCTTGCCCCGTTGGCGTGGAGCCGCTCCGATCCACCGCGCCATCATGGCCGGAGACACAGAAACCGGCGTCGCCATCATGCAAATGGAAGCCGGACTTGATACCGGCCCCGTCCTGATGTCCGAAACCCTGCCGATCACCGCAAACGACACCACCGGCAGCCTCCACGACAAACTCAGCACCCTTGGCGCAAGGCTCATCACCAAAACCCTCGACCAATACGAAACCCTCACGCCAACACCTCAGCCAGACGACGGCGTCACCTACGCCCATAAAATCGACAAGGCAGAAGCCCGCATCGACTGGTCAAAACCCGCCACGGATATCAGCCGCCAAATCCGCGGCCTCTCCCCCTTCCCGGGCGCATGGTGCGAGATCGACGGTGAACGCGTCAAACTCCTGAACGCCACCGAAACCGAAGGCAAAGCCGCGCCCGGCACGCACCTTGGCAACTTCAAGATCGCCTGCGGAAAAGACGCCGTCCAAATCACGATGGCGCAACGCCAAGGCAAACGCCCCATGACCGCAGAAGAGCTCCTCAGGGGCGCAAACCTCCCGGATCACCTCACCTGATCTTCCTCTTGCCGAAAATACTTTGGGGGTCTGGGGGCAAAGCCCCCAGCGGATCGATGCAGCACAGCAGCGGCGATATCAAAGACCCATCAGCGCCGGATCAAAAGGATAAGTCGTCAGGTTCTCATAGCCATCCTCGGTCACCAAAACCTGATCTTCCAACTTGATCGAAAAATCCCCGCCCGTCTCACCGGCCAGAACCTCAACACACAGCACCATTCCCGGCTCTAACTCATAGTCAAATGCGCCCGGCACCATTTTGTCGGGATAAGCCACCAAGGGCCACTCGTCGCACAGCCCGACCCCATGCATTAAACAGCCGTATTTCTGATCCTGAAACTTATCGTCCAACCGATGACAATTCTGGCTCAGGTCCTCGATCCGCACACCGGGTGCGATCATCTCCATGTTCGTCATAATGTGCTCATGGGAATGCTGCATTGCATAGACCATATCAGGCCTCGGAGCCTGATCCCCAATCCACCACGTCCGGCTGATATCCACGCAAATCCCGTAGCTGCCCACCAAATCCGTATCAAACGCCAAAATCTCGTTGTTCTGCGCGACCCTAGGCCCGCATTCCTGAAACCACGGATTGGTGCGAGGCCCGGTCGACAGCAGTCGCGTCTCGATCCACTCACCTCCGCGCCGGATGTTCTCGGCATGCAGAACCGACCAGATATCGTCCTCGCTGACCGTCCCCGTTGGCACCTTCTCACGCGCGAAATCCTCCATCGCACGGATTGCCGTTTCGCAGGCATGGGACGCACAGCGCATCGCCTTGATCTCGTCCGGCCCTTTGACAGACCGCGCCTTCTCGGTCACCTCTTCGCCTTCCATCACCTCGAATCCGGCAGCCGTCAAAGCCCGGAACGCATGCAACATGCCCTTGTCCACGGCCAGCCGCATATTGCCGCCGCCATGTTCGCCGATCACGTCGCGCACCTCAGCCGCAAAACGTTCAGCGGCGTCATAGGCCTTGTCGCCCCGATCAAAGTAAAAGAAATCCGCCCCCGATCGCGCCTCACGCACCAAGGGGTTGAAAGACGACAAAAACGGGCTGTTCTTGTAATCCCACATCACCATGTAACCGTCGGCGCAGACCAGCAAAGCCCGAAACGGGTTATGCGTATTCCAAAGCTGCATGTTGGTGGAATCCGAGGCATACCGAATGTTCAACGGATCAAACAGCAGCAACCCGCCATAGTCCCGCGCCACGATATGGTCCGTCAGACGTTGCCACCGATAGCGCCGCATGGCCTGCAAGTCAGGCAACTCCAACCCCGCCGCCGCCCATTCCTCAAAGGCAAGAAGCGGCGGGCCGATCTCGACCCGATTGGCATCATTGGGGGTGTTGTCCCCCAAAAGCGCCCCGCAAGACGGGTCAATCTTACGCGCATCGCTATAAAACGTGTCCATAGACCCAGTTTCAGACGGGATTTCTGCCCAAAACCGAAGATTTGCGACAGATCCCGGCCTTAACAGCGACACTCAAAGGCTAGACCAGGGCGCCCGCCTGGTTCAAGGCAAGGAACATACCGGTCAAAGCCACAACATGCGCCGTCGTTCGCAAATTCTCGCCCCCAAGGATGTTCATCACCAACAAGGCAAGTCCCACCGGCGCCGAAAAGACGATGACAATCAAGTTCATGACATAAACCGTCAACCGCGCTTTCAGATCTCTATGCTCAGCCCGCATGTCGCGCTGAAACACATCCTCAACTGCGGACTTGTGCGATAAGGTTATGGAGTCCGAAGAAAAAATGTTGCTCTTTTCACGCTGCAACCGCTCTTCCGGGGGCTCCAACTCGGGCAGAAGGTCCCGTCCAGCAAGGCGTGAAATCTTTAGTCCTGCGATCTTATGTACTTTTGGCATGTGCTCAACGCTTGCGCGCTCCTCTACCGTTCGTAATGATCTTGAGGTGAAATCTGGAACACAGCTTAGCCGCAAACGTGATCGGAATATGGCAATCTTGTGGCCAACCTTTTCAAATTAACGAAAATGAAGAATGGGTTGTCGGATCATCGAACGAGGGGCCAAATGAGTTACTACAACATTGACGTCTACAACCGGCCGGTGACCACTCAGTCCCCAGATGCACAGCTTTGGTTCAATCGTGGACTGATCTGGACCTATGCGTTTTTCCACGAAGAAGCGCTTGCCTGTTTCGACAAAGCCATCGCCGCCGACCCCGATTGTGCCATGGCCCACTGGGGTCGCGCCTATGCGACCGGTCCAAACTACAACATGCCCTGGGCGCTTCACGACGAAACCATGCTGACCACCGCACTGGCCACCGCCTTTGACGCAACCCAATCGGCCCTCGCCCGTAAGAATACCGTCACTCTGGTCGAAAAAGCCCTGATCGAAGCGCTCCCCAAACGGTACCCACAGCGTGACCCGACGGACTTTGATCAGATGGAACGTTGGAACCGGGACTTCGCGGATGCGATGGAAAAGGTGCAATCCGAATTCACCAGCGACCTTGATGTCCGAACCGTCCGTGTCGAAGCGCTGATGAACCTGACGCCGTGGAAGATGTGGAACAAAACCACCGGAGCACCTACGACAGACGGCACCACCACCGCGCGCACACTTCTGGAAGACGCGTTTGAAACGCAACCCGGCGCCATGAAACATCCCGGACTGCTGCACCTTTATGTCCACCTGATGGAAATGTCCGCCACCCCCGAAGCCGCACTGAAAGCCGGCGATGCCCTGCGCGATCTGGTGCCCGACGCGGGCCATCTGGTTCACATGCCCACCCACATCGACATCCAGTGCGGCGACTATCAAAGTGTCTATTACTGGAACCGAAAGGCCGTCGAAGCCGACAAGCTGGCCCGGGACCGAATGGGCATCTTCAACATCTACACCGGCTACCGCATCCACAATTCCCACTTCGCCGCTTATGGCGCGATGTTCCTTGGGCAGTTCGAAGCGGCCTATGCCTCGGCCCGCGAAATGGTCGATGATTTGCCGGAAGAGTTCTTGCGCGTCCAATCACCCCCTTTTGCTGACTACTACGAAAGCTATCTCGCACCTTGGGTCCACGTGTTGATCCGCTTTGGCCGCTGGCAACAGATTATCGACGAACCGCTGCCTGACGATCCCATCCTCTACGCCAATCAGACGGCAACCCTGCACTATGCCAAAGGGGTTGCTCATGCCGCATTGGGCCATATCCAGCAGGCCGAACAGGCCCGCACCGATTTTCACGCGGCGCGCGATGCCGTCCCTGATACCAGAAGCAATCACAACGTGATGTGTCATGAACAACTGGCCGTGGCCACCGCCATGCTGGACGGCGAAATCGAATACCGCAAAAAGAACTACGACCTCGCCTTCCAACGCCTGCGCGACGCCATCGCATTAGAAGACGCCCTGCCCTACGACGAACCCTGGGGCTGGATGCAACCGGTGCGTCACGCGCTCGGCGCTCTGTTGCTGGAACAAGGCCACACAGTCGAAGCCGAAGTTGTCTACCGCGAAGACCTTGGCCTTGGCGGCAATCTGCCCCGCGCTCAAATCCACCCCGACAATGTCTGGAGCCTGCGCGGCCTGAACGCCTGTCTGACCGCCCAAGGCGCTGCGGACACTCCCGAAGGCCGTCACATAGCCCAACGGCTGGCCTTAGCCGAAGCCCGCGCCGATCCGTCCACCGGTGTGTCCTGCTTTTGCGCCGGATCCGAAGCCTAAAACCTACGACTGGAAATCAAAAAAACGGCCAGCATCTTCGGGAGGAGGTGAAGATGCTGGCCGATTGCTTTGGCGATCCCTGTTGATTATCGCCGCCGCGAATGCCGGAATACTCTGGGAGGAGTGAGAGCCAGCATGTCTGTGTTTGCCCGTCGCGAGAAGCCCGCGTCAGAGCGTCTTATTCCATTTGCTCGCCTACGATCAGTCTCTCGGCATAGGCAGGAATGCCGGACCGCGAGATGCCAATCTCGGCAAGCTGTTTGTCGGTCATGTCCGATAAAACCGAGGTCATCCGGGCCACTTGAACGGCCTGAAGGGCATGGGATGCCACAGCCGAAACCTTGGCCCAGACCCTATGGAATGCACCAAAAAACCTGTTTACCGAACTTTCTGTGGCACCAAACGTATGTGCGTTAAACGCCATTTGCGGCCTCCAGCGCGATCGCCTTGATGTTACTGCGTGCGATCCCAAGATCGGTCAGATCACGGTCCGTCAGCATCGAAAGCTCGTAATAGGTCTTGCGATAGGCTTCGCGTTTCGCAAGTTCGGCACGCAGATTGTCGCGCGTTTGATGAAAGAATGCGCAGCCAGCATCTATTAGGACATCTAGTCGGCTACGAGAGCGTGTAATTGCCATGTCAGTACCTTGCCTGTTGCTGCAGCGCAGTATTTATGCTGCACTGCAGAGGTAGACAGTAATCGCAGCTCTCACAATTTCTTAAATTGGAACAGGCCCCGTGCCAAAGCGGAACAGGTAATTGGTGACCCATGGATATCTCAGCGCAAATGTTGATCTTCGCGACGGTGGTCGAACACGGCAGCATCTCTGCCGCCGCGCGATCTATGGGGCAAACCCCTTCCGCAGTCAGTAAACAGATCGGCCTGCTTGAAGATCACGTGCATTATCGGCTTTTGAACCGCACCCGAACCGGCGTGTCACCAACCGAGGAAGGCCACGAGTTCTATCAGAAATGCAAAGCCATGGCCGACAAGTACAAAGAAGCCGAGGCTTTGATACTCAATCTAGATGGCACACCGCGCGGGACGCTCAAGATCGCCTCCACCGTGGCTTTCGGGAAATCTCAGCTGCTTCCCCGGCTGTCTCTCTTCATGGAAGAATACCCGGAAGTTGAAGTCTCGCTCAACCTGACCGACCGTGCCGTCGATCTGCAAAGCGAAGGATTTGACGCCGCCATCTGCTTTGCCGAGCAACGCAAACACCCCGACACCGTCGTCCGCCGCATCATGCAAAGCCGCCGCGTGTTGTGTGCAGCGCCCTCCTATTTGAAACGCAAGGGCACCCCGAAGAATTTCGAGGATCTGGCGAAACACAATTGCATCCGTGTCTCGGGCACCAGTGGGCGCAATGTCTGGACAGGATCAAATACGATGAATGAAGACCGGTTCGAAGCCCGTGGCAACTTCGAAGGCAACAGCACCGATGTCGTCTATCGCGCCGCCCTCGCTGGACTTGGCATCGCCCGCCTGCCTTATTATCTGGCCGCCCACAAATTCGAGAAAGGCGAGTTGATCCACGTCATCCCCGAATACTCCCCCCCAAGCACCGACATCGTCGCCATGTTCGCCGACAAAAGAAACCTAAGCCCCAAAACCCGCGCCTTCATCGACTTTCTTGTCGATCAGTTCCGCAGCGTGGATGAGTTTAGAATGACGGGATCTTAGAGTTAGGTATCGAACTCTGAAAGTAGGCTCAATCGACGGCATACTCTCGATTACGTTAGTCATTATCTATCTTGATCTTGCAACGTCAAATTTTGAACAAATATTTTCTGTACTTTCGGAATCAAAGAATAATTCTGAAAGATATTTTTTATGGAGCTTCTGTTAGTTCTCATTATTTTAGTAGTCGGCGCATATTTTGCCTTTAGACCTAGTGAATCTGAAGTCCTAAAACATCCTTCAGACACTAAATCTCCTGAGGAAACGAAACCTAATCTTGGCCAATTTAACAACGTCAAACCGGTCCAGACCAACCGCTTTGATGACAAAAGCGCCGAAATTCTGGAGAGCCCACTTGTCATAACTGGCCGCGCTTATGTGACGGATGGCGATACTATCAAGATAAAAAACACACAGATCCGCCTTTTCGGGATCGACGCACCGGAATTAAATCATCCCTATGGAAGAATTGCGAAATCGGCCCTCATAAAACTCTGCATGGGAAGCGATATTCGGGCAGAAATTACCGAAACGGATCACTATGGACGAACAGTTGCTCAATGCTACTTGCCCGACGGAAGAAATCTATCTGCGGAAATGGTGAAAAAGGGCTTGGCGATTGATTGGCCAAAATTCTCAGGTGGAGAATTCCGAAACTTGGAAACAACCGATGCTCGGAAGAAACTGTTTCTTGCCGACGCACGGCAAAAGGGCCGGATGCACGTTTGGGAGAAATTTGAAGCAAGAGAACTGCAACGTTCTACGTCCCCGTAGAAAT
>CAZWDS010000009.1:55257-68559 GCA_964632495.1 uncultured Rhodobacterales bacterium | reverse complement strand
CAAACGCGCTTTTTCACTGGCTCCACCAAGGCCGCAGCCCTTGCGTTGCGACTATGGAGACCTGTGAACTCGACAGCCCCTATGCCTGGCAACGTCTCTGGATCAGCCTTGTCCTGTCCATCGTTGGCAGCATCGGCATGTGGGCCACCATCGTGGTTCTGCCCGAGATGCAGGCAGACTTCGGCGGTTCGCGCAGTGCCGCCAGCCTGCCCTATACGGTCACCATGGTCGGCTTCGCGATTGGCAACCTGGCTTTGGGCCGTGCGGTGGATCGTTTTGGCATGGCGCCGGTCCTGACGGGCGCGGCTCTGTCACTGGCTTTCGGTTTTGGAGCCTCTACATTTGTTCCGTCCATCCCGGTCATTATCGCGCTGCACTTCTTTCTGGGTCTCGGCGCGGCGGCCAGCTTTGGCCCCCTGATCGCCGATATCTCGCTATGGTTCCTGAAACGGCGCGGCATCGCGGTCGCCATTGCGGCCAGCGGCAATTACCTGTCCGGCACGCTTTGGCCGCCGATCATTGCCTGGATCATGGTCGATCATGGCTGGCGCGGCGCTTACCTGATGTTGGCCTGCGTCACCCTTCTGGTCCTCATCCCCGGTGCCCGCCTCCTGCGCCGCCGCATCGACACGGCCTCGGCAACAAAGGCGCGCACTCTGGCGGCAGAAAACGCCCAATCCACTGGATTGCCGCCACAGGTGCTGCAAGCCCTTCTGATGCTGGCCGGGGTCGGCTGCTGCATGGCCATGGCGATGCCGCAGGTTCACATTGTCGCGCTTTGCATCGACCGGGGCTACGGTCCGGCGGCGGGCGCTGGCATGCTTAGCCTCATGCTGGCCGGCGGCGTGATCTCGCGCCTTGCCTTCGGCGCCTTCGCCGACCGGTTCGGAGGCCTGATGACCCTCGCCATCGGCGGCACGTTCCAGATGATCGCGCTTTGTCTGTTCTTGCTGAACGGCGGGCTAACGTCGCTTTTCGTGGTCGCGCTGATCTTCGGTTTGTCCCAAGGCGGCATCGTGCCCAGCTATGCCATCATCGTGCGCGAATACATGCCCCCTGAAGAGGCGGGAAAACGCGTCGGCATCGTGATCGGCGCCACCATCGTTGGCATGGGCCTTGGTGGATGGGCGGCAGGTTGGCTTTATGACCAGACCGGATCATATGCGATGGCCATCTGGCACGGGGTCGGCTGGAACGTCCTGAACGTCTCTATCGCACTCATGCTTTTGGCAAGGATCGGTCCAAAGCGCCGGGTCCCGGCGTGACGACGCTGCCCCCTGAAACTCAGTCTGCTTGAGATTTCCAGACAGAGCTGCGGTAGTCTTCAATGAGCCGAAGTGGGTCTTGCGTCAAAGGATCTGCCCGCGACGACAGCCAATCCGCTCCCGAATCCATCCGGTTCAAGGCGAAATCCCGGATTTCAGCGGCACAAGCGGCTTCGGGCGCGTTCTCGCGCTCGGCCTTGTTCATGGCATTCAAAAGGGCGCCGCGTGCCTTTGCCGGGTTGTTCCGGCCAAAACAGCCAACCAGCTCTACGCTGGCATTGTGATAGACCATCGCGATGCGACCCATGTTGCGATTGACGCATAGATTGTAGTTGTTCAGCGAAATCTCGCTGTCACGGATCGCATTCAACTGATCGCGCAAAGACTGCGCCGTGTCAGCTGGATAATAGGTGCCACCTGCGGCATCCGCGATCGCTTCCAATTGCGCGGCAGTGTCTGCATCCACGTCAAACCCGATGGTATTCACCGTCGTCTGAACGCCAGCTTCATAAAGTGCAGCGGCAGCGGCCACCGGATCACCGTCGCAAGTTTCTTCCCCATCCGAAAGAATATAGATCACCGGCGCAAGTTCTCCCTCTCTCGGAGGGTCCAACTCGGCCACCACCTCGCCTGCA
The DNA here is from genome assembly GCA_964632495.1 of uncultured Rhodobacterales bacterium. Taxonomy (GTDB): domain Bacteria; phylum Pseudomonadota; class Alphaproteobacteria; order Rhodobacterales; family Rhodobacteraceae; genus CALKXV01. The sequence goes on along the minus strand of CAZWDS010000009.1, from coordinate 66,659 downwards.
AAGTTCAAAACACCCCCCAAAGCCGTCCAGCCCGTGGGTCTAAGCGCCGAAATCGAGTCTTTCAGCTGTCGCCGGTTCGCACTGAAATCATGGATCAATTCGGTCGTTTCACAGCTTTCGACCTTGCCATCCAACTGGTTGTTCCCGCGATGCCCATAGACGGCCAGGCCAACTTTTACTTCGCGCGGGATCTCGGTCAGGAACGCCAAGGCTTCGCGCTGCGCAATCGCCATTTTGGTTTCACCGCCGACCTGCCCAGCCATCGACCCAGACGCATCCATCGCCAGGATCATATGACTGGTCGGAACTTCGCCGCCAAACGTCTCGGGCGGCGTGCATTGGTCCAACTCATAGGCTGCAACCTCGGCCCCGCATTGCTCAAAATCTGTCGGATGGTCTGCCAGAATATCGTCGCGGATTTTCTGACACTGAGGACTTAGAGTGTTTTCAGCCAAGACCGGAAGCGCGGCCAGCATGAAGACCGAAAGTGAAAATGTTACGCGTATCAATGAATACCTTACTCAAAACAAGCGATTTATTGACCATAGAGGCAATCAGAGGCGCGTGACAAGCGTGAGCTCTGGGTCGACCAAGACAGATCAGCCAGAACTCACCGGCCTTATAGCTGACGCGTCGAGAATGTATCGCAGGCCTGTACATCGGCGCTGTCAAACCCGGTGGCGAACCACCTCTGACGTTGCTCTGATGTGCCATGGGTAAACGTGTGCGGCTGAGGCACGCGGCCCGCGCTGCGTTGCAACGTATCATCGCCGATCTGCTTGGCCGCATTCATCGCCTCGGCCACATCGCCGCGCTCCAGTGATCCGAACCGCTGATCCGCCAGACGCGCCCAGATGCCCGAAAAACAATCCGCTTGCAGTTCGATCCGCACCGAAATCTGATTGGATTGCTCTTGGCTGGATTGCGCGCGCAACCGGTTCGCTTGCCCCAAAATGCCCAACTCGTTCTGCACGTGATGCGCCACTTCATGGGCCACCACGTAAGCGGCCGCGAAATCACCGCCTGCGCCCATGCGGTTTTGCATCGTCGTGAAGAACCCAGTGTCCAGATAGACCTTGCGATCCGCCGGGCAGTAAAACGGCCCCGTCGCGCCAGAAGCTCCACCACAGGGTGATTGCGTCACGCCTTTGAACAGCACCAAGGTGGGCGGCTGATACGTCTCGCCCACCTGACGGCGGAAAATGTCGGCCCAGATTTCCTCGGTATCGGCCAAAGTGACGGACACAAACTGTCCCGCACGCTCGTCAGCCTCGGTCAAAGGCGCATTGCTTTGCTGCACCTGAGCGCCCCCTTGCTGGCCCTGTAAGAATGGCGTGACATCGACACCGAACAACATGCCAAGGCCCAAAACGACCAAAATCCCGATCAGCCCCATACCGCCGCCCCGCGCCATCGTCCTGCCGCGTCGATCCTCGATATTGCTGCTGCCCCGTCGCCCCTGCCACTTCATCCAAGCTCTCCCTCACCGTCACCAGTCATGTGTGCGCATACTGCACATGCCACACTCTGACAGCAACGGCATCGGCAAAATTGAAGAGTGGTATAGGCGACAGCGGTTTGGTAGGGCGACGGTGGCGAACAAGCAGTTGACCGGAGACGCCCCGAATGGACACGCAATCCCATGACGAAATGCCGATATCGCGTCGGCTTTTTCGGTTGGCCGAAGACGCCGAGGGCGACATCGTCACGCTGGACTGGATTCTCGCCCAGCTTCACGAACGGGCGTTCGGGCTTTTTCTATTGGTCCTTGCGTTGCCCTGCTGCATTCCGTTTCTCTACGGCATCCCGCAAGTCGTCGCTTTGCCTTTGATGTTTATCTCAGCGCAGATCCTGTTGGGCCGCAAAGCACCTTGGCTTCCCAAACGCCTTGGTGGGCGGGAGGTCTCGAAAGCCAGCCTGCAAAATCTGGCCGAGCGGGCGAAACCCTGGCTGGAACGGGTCGAGGCGCTGAGCCGCCCGCGGTTTGCAGCATTGACCCATGCCCCATTTGACCGGTTTGTCGGCCTTGCACTGGTGCTGTTCAGCGCGTCAATCCTTGTGCCCCTGCCCGGCACGAACACGGTCCCGGGCTTTGCCGTGGTTCTGATCTCGATGGGATTGTTGCAACGCGACGGCATTCTTGTTCTGGTCGGCTCGGTGATCGGCACGGTCTGGATCGCGACGCTCATCTTTGCAGGCGCGACGCTTGCAAGTCTGATTAAGGGATGGCTGGGCCTATGATGCGCCGAAACCTCATGCTGTTTGCCGCCTTTGGATCGCTGGCGTTGTTGCTGGGGGCCTTTGCGTTTCAAGCGCTTGGATACGCGCCCTGCAAGATGTGTCTTTGGCAACGCTGGCCCCATGCCGCAGCCGTTGCCATCGGCGCCTTGGTGCTTGTTCTTGGCCCTTTGACCTTGCTTGGCGTTGCAGGGCTGTTGTCCGCCCTCACCACCGCTGCGATCGGCGTTTACCATACGGGTGTCGAGCGCGACTATTGGGAAGGCCCCAGTTCCTGCACCGGTGACGCCAACGCTCTGTCCGGTCTCTCGGGCGCTGATCTTCTGTCTACAGACGCGCCAAACACCATCGTTATGTGTGACGAGGTCGCTTGGGCCGTTGCGGGTCTGTCGATGGCCAGTTGGAACGTCGTGATCTCGTTGATCCTGGCCTATATCTGGGTGCTGGCGCTGCGCGAAGATTAAGCGACCCCGCCAAAACCAACGCGCTTGGACGTGATCCATTTCCCAAGACCGAACGGCCTTCGTTGCATCTGAGGCACGCAAATTAAATCAAACGTTAACAAAAGGTTAACGTCCACTTTTTCGTTGACACCTTGTTTACCGTGAGACAGATAGTGCGTGTGAAAACGGCTAAGTCCTTTTCACACTTTAGGTATCTGGGCGGCACATGTCGCCCCTTAACGATTTTAACATGTGTATTTGTAATTTCTTAGGGGAAGTAAATTGGCTAAGTCCGATCTTAACGTATCCAAAATCGCCGCAGTTGCCGGCGTATCTTTGATGACTGTCATGGGCTCTGGCGCCCATGCCGCGACCACCTCTCAATCTTTGGGTTTTGACATCTTCTGCAGGGGCTCCGATCAAGTGCCTTGCGAAAGCAGCGCGTTTTTGGACTTTCAGTCCTTTGACAGCGCCGAAGGCACTCTGACCGATGTCAGCCTGTCTTTGTCCAGCTTCATCTTCTGGCCCACACCCGGCACCGCCTCGGTTCAGCACCAGATGACCGAAGTCAGCTCCGCCTCGGGTTTTGTCCTCGATTACAGCTTTGCCGATCTTGATTTGGACAGCACCTTCGGCTTGGCCAACTTCATCGACAACGGGCCCCTCACGTTTGGCCTGTTCTTTGATGCCGCAAACTCCTTCGAAGCAAATTGGGGTGGGTTTGACGGCGGGACGTTGACGCTGACCTACGAATACGACGAAGCGGGCACAACACCCGCCGTGCCGCTGCCTGCCTCGATGGGCTTTTTGGCATTGGCTATGGCCGGCCTTGGCGTCGCGGCTTCACGTCGCAAAAAGCGCTAATCCTGCCTTTGGGCCGACGCCAGTGCTGTGTCGGCCCACACCTTCTAGACCCACCTGAAAATGCGCGCCCGCGCTTCAAGCGCGATTCCACCACTTGTGGACGCAAAACTGCATTGCACCTAGGTCTTGCGGTCTGATACAATAAACCAACAACAAATCGGCCCCAAGTCCAAATCCGGGCCCAAACGCGAGCACCCAAGTGAGCGACACGCCAGAACCACCTGAAAACGAAGACGAAACGCCACCCACGCGTCCGCCCTATGACGGACCATCGGTGTCGATCGAAGACGAGATGCGCACGTCCTATCTGGACTATGCCATGTCGGTCATCGTCTCTCGGGCGATTCCGGACCTGCGCGACGGGCTGAAACCGGTGCATCGGCGCATTTTATACGCCATGCACGAGGCCGGAAACACTCACGACAAAAGCTATCGCAAATCCGCCCGCGCTGTGGGCGACACCATGGGGAAATACCACCCCCACGGCGATAACGCGATCTATGACGCCCTTGTGCGGATGGCTCAGCCGTTTTCCATGTCGCTGCCTTTGCTGGACGGTCAGGGCAACTTTGGTTCGATGGATGGCGATAACGCAGCCGCCATGCGCTATACCGAAGTTCGGATGGACAAACCGGCCGCTTATCTTCTGGCCGACATCGAAAAAGACACGGTCAACTTCACCGACAACTATGATGGCAAGGATCAGGAACCGACGGTCCTGCCCGCGCGCTTTCCGAATATGCTGGTCAATGGCGCTGGCGGTATCGCGGTCGGCATGGCCACTAACATCCCGCCCCATAACTTGGGCGAAGTGATCGACGCCACACTGGCCCTGATCGAAGATCCGGATCTGTCGACCGAGCGGTTGATCGAAATCGTGCCCGCCCCCGACTTTCCGACGGGCGGTATCATCCTTGGCCGCTCCGGCGCGCGCAAAGCCTATATGGAAGGCCGTGGCAGCGTTATCATCCGCGCCAAGACCCGCGTGGAAGAAATCCGCAAAGATCGTTACGCCATCGTGCTGGACGAGATCCCCTATCAGGTGAACAAAGCCGCGATGATCGAAAAGATCGCCGAACTGGTGCGCGAGAAAAAGCTGGAAGGCATCTCGGGCGTGGCGGACGAAAGCGACAGGATCGGTGTCCGCGTGGTGATCGAGCTGAAGCGCGACGCAACGCCCGAAGTGGTGTTGAACCAGTTGTTCCGGTTCACCCAGATGCAGACGTCTTTCGGCTGCAACATGCTGGCCCTGAACGGTGGCCGCCCTGTGCAGCTGACCCTTCGCGATTTTCTGACGTATTTCATAGACTTCCGCGAAGAAGTTGTAGCGCGCCGCACCGCCTTTGATCTGCGCAAAGCCCGCGAACGCAGCCACATCCTGTGCGGTCTGGCCGTGGCCGTGTCCAACGTCGATGAGGTGGTCGCGACCATCCGTGCCTCTGCCGATGCCGCCGAAGCGCGCGCCAAGCTGATGGAGCGCCGCTGGCCTGCTCAGGATATCGCCGATTACATCAAGCTGATCGATGATCCAAGCCATACGGTCAACGACGACGGCACCTATTATCTGTCGGAAATTCAGGCCCGCGCCATTCTGGAACTGCGCCTGCAACGCCTCACTCAGATCGGCGTGAAAGAAGTCACGGACGAACTTGAAGAACTGGCAGCTAAGATCAAGGATTACTTGGATATTCTGGGATCGCGCGAGCGGATCATGGAGATCATTTCGGGCGAATTGAATGAGGTGCGCGAACTGTTCGCCGTGCCGCGTCGCTCGGAAATCGTCGACTGGTCTGGCGACATGGAAGACGAAGACCTGATCGAGCGTGAAGACATGGTCGTGACAGTCACCCAAGGCGGCTACATCAAACGCACGGCTCTGGGCGAATTCCGGGCGCAAAAGCGTGGTGGTAAGGGTCTTTCGGGTGGATCTTTGAAAGAAGACGACGTGGTGACGACACTTTTCGTCGCCAACACCCACACACAACTGCTGTTTTTCACGACCGATGGTATGGTCTACAAGCTGAAGACATGGCGCCTGCCCTTGGGCGGTCGCACCTCGCGCGGCAAGGCCATCGTCAACATCCTGCCCATTCCCCCCGGCGTTTCCATCGCGGCCATCATGCCCGTGGACCGGGATGAAGATGAATGGGACCAGTTGCACATTTTCTTTGCCACGACCCAAGGCGATGTGCGTCGGAACGCTCTGTCTGACTTCACCAACGTCAAATCCAACGGCAAAATCGCGATGAAATTGCCGGAAGACACCGAATTGGTCGATGTGCGCATCTGTACCGAAGATGACGATGTTATGTTGGTCACCGCCCTTGGTCGCGCCATTCGCTTTTCCACCACAGCCGTGCGCGTCTTTAAGGGCCGCGATTCCACCGGTGTCCGGGGCATCAAGCTGGCCGACGGCGACAGCGTGGTGTCCATGGCCGTGGTCCGCCACTTCGAAGCCGAAGCGTCCGAGCGGGCGGCCTATCTCAAGCAGCGTCGCCTGATGGCCGGTGCGCCCGAGGAAGAGGTAGAGCCCGACGAAGACGAAGAAGACGTCGCAGAAGGCCAGCTTTCACCAGAACGCTACGCCGAAATGTCCGCTTTAGAGGATCTGATCCTGACGATTACCTCAGGCGGTGCGGGCAAATTGTCCTCCAGCCACGATTATCCCGTCCGGGGTCGCGGTGGTCAGGGCGTGATGGCGATGGACAAAGCCATGCGCGGCGGGCCTTTGGTGGCGTCTTTCCCTGTGGAAATGGGCGATCAGATCATGTTGGCCACCTCCACCGGTCAATCGATCCGTGTGCCTGTCGATGGCATTTCCTTCCGGTCCCGGTCTGCCGGCGGCGTGAAGGTCTTCAACACTGCCAAGGACGAAACCGTTGTGTCAGTGGCCTGGATTGCGGAACAGGACGACGACGAAGACGCGGATCAGACCGGTGACACCGACGGGTCCGGCGAGACGCCTGAAGCGTAAAAGCGCCGTCCGAGTCGCCTGAATACCATATCGGATTTTAGCAATTAGGGCGCGACAGTGTTTGGCGCGTTCAAATCTACCGTTTTTGCACAAGATTTCGTTAACCTTGAAAATCCAATGGTTCCCGTCACTTCCCAACCCTTCACGTTACATTAACTATGCCTGTTAACCATATGAATTATTTTATCTATATTTTTGGAACAATTTGCGGCAAAACCATCAGACCGGTAGGGGTGCCGTGTTGGAGAGTGTGGTTATGAAGAGTGTTTTGGTTGCGATTTTCGCATGTATTGCAGTGCCGGCAGTGGCGCAAAGCTCCTTGGGGATTTCAGGGGCGCAAGTAACGACCGGGGTGGTCGAGGACGAAGGCGGGACGACGCGGGTGGAAGGCCGGGCGGTCGTCGATGTTGCGATTACGGATGTGCACAAGTTTCAGAGTGACCTTAGTTTTGCCGACACCGAAGCGGGCGGTGTCGGATCGTTGGGTGCGCATCTCTATATGGCGCCGCGAAAGGGCCAAAAGTATGGGTTTTTCGCACAGCTTAGCGACGTTGACGGCCGATCCCTCACCTATGGGACGATCGGGGCCGAAGGGATGATCGCCCTGAACGCCAACACGTCACTGGAGGCCAGCGCCGGGATCGGGGCCGCAACGGGTGGCGGTCTGGATTACTTTTACGGCTCGGTCGGGCTGGGCCATGCCTATTCCAACGCGTTCGATGTCTCGGCGACGCTGGATCTGGCGGAATTCGACGAAACCAGCCTGCGCGCCATTTCTTATGACGCCGGTTTCAAAGCGGCCTACAGCCCCGAGGGCGCACCTTGGGGCGTATATGCCAGCGTCAATCATAGCGGACTTACGGGCCGGGATGGTGAAGCGGGGCAAACACGGATCGGACTGGGCCTTAGCGTGACGTTTGGGGCGTCTGGTGGCGCCGATCCTGAAACGCGTGCGTTTCGTTCTGTCGATCCCGTGGCACCCCTGCTGCGCCGGAACCTCTGGTAAAGCATTCAGGGTCTTCAGAACACACAAGGCGGCGCCTTCCGGGGTGCCGCCTTATTTTTGCCTAACACTCGTGAGACTGAAATATCTGTTTCCATCTGCGAAACGCCACCGCCCCTTGTTCCGGGGTGTTTTCTCGTCGGTTTGCCCGGCTGCACGTAAGGTACCAGTGTCCAGAAGATTTTTGTTGAACGAACTGAAGGATTTGATCCTTGCGCGACACAGCTACACAGACCTTTGCGGCGTCTCATGTCACCCGCATTCTAATCCTGTCCTATTTCCTGGCCCTTGCCATGGGATTGATCGAAGGGGCAGATCTGTCGCGCTTGACCGCACCGTTTCTGACAGCCCCCTATGACACCTATATGATAAGCGGCATCGTCGTCGCCCTGTCCGCCTTTATCCTGTTCGGCCTGTTGCGCCGTCCTGCGGCTTTGGTCCTGTCCATGATCCTGTTCTGGGCCAGCTATATGACGATGTACGCCAATGGCGATCTGACCGGGTTCTGGCGCGATCTGGCGTTGATCGGTGGCTTGCTGATGTCTGCGGGCGTGGGCCAAGGCCAGTCGGACCAGCGCAATACCACCGTGGACGATCCCGAAACACAGCACGTCCAAAAGATCGTTTCGACCCCGCAGCCCGAGGCGCAGACGCCCTCGCGGCGCAACATTTCCGCGTTCCGCGAAGACCTGAATATCGCGCGCGAAGCCTGATCCCTTTTCAAACCGGTCAGCGGGGGCTACATCGCCTCTCATGGCACAGACACTTCACATCATCGGCGGCGGCCTTGCAGGTTCGGAAGCAGCCTGGCAGGCGGCTAATCGCGGGATTTTCGTCGTTCTGCATGAAATGCGCCCCACCCAAGGCACTTTCGCACATCGCACGGATAAACTGGCCGAAATGGTCTGCTCCAACTCGTTCCGCTCGGATGACGACGAACAAAACGCCGTGGGGCTTTTGCATTGGGAAATGCGCCAAGCCGGTGGATTGATCATGGAAATGGGCGACCGCCACAAACTGCCAGCGGGTGGGGCCTTGGCTGTGGACCGTGAAGGTTTTTCCGAAGCCGTCACTGCCAAACTGCTCGATCACCCCAATATCACGCTGGAACGCGGCGAAATCACCGCCCTGCCTGACGATGGTCACTGGATTATCGCGACCGGCCCGTTGACCTCGGGGGCCCTTGGTCAAGCCATTGCCGCTGAAACAGGCGAAGATGCGCTGGCTTTCTTCGACGCCATCGCCCCCATTGTTTACGCCGACACCGTCGATATGTCCGTCGCCTGGGCGCAATCGCGCTATGACAAGGGTGAAACCGAGGACGAACAGAAAGCCTATATCAACTGCCCCATGGACCGCGACCAGTACGAGGCGTTCATCGACGCCCTCTTGGCCGCCGAAAAGACCGAGTTTCACGAAGGCGAAACCGCGGGCTACTTCGACGGATGCCTACCGATTGAAGTCATGGCCGAGCGGGGTCGCGAGACCTTGCGCTTTGGCCCTATGAAACCTGTCGGGCTGACCAATCCGCACAATCCAGACGTCAAATCCTATGCCGTCGTGCAGCTTCGGCGCGACAACAAGATGGGGACGCTTTTGAACATCGTCGGCTTTCAGACTAAGATGAAGTACGGCGCACAACGTGATGTTTTCTCAGTCATACCGGGGCTAGAGGATGCGAAATTTGCCCGTCTGGGCGGCATCCATCGCAACACGTTTTTAAACTCCCCCATCGTGCTGGACGAGCAAATGCGTTTACGCTCGAAACCCCACATCCGGTTCGCAGGGCAAATCACCGGCGTCGAAGGCTATGTGGAAAGCGCCGCCATGGGATTACTGGCCGGGCGTCTCGCCGTGGCCGAGATCACCGGAAGCGCTTTGCCGCCCGTTCCGAACACCACCGCCACAGGTGCTTTGATCCACCACATCACCGGCGGGGCCGAGGCCAAGACCTTCCAGCCCATGAACGTCAACTTCGGGCTTTTTCCTCCGATTGATGCAAAAGGCGGACGGCGAAACCGCAAGGACCGCTACAAAGCCTATACGGATCGCGCCAAGAGGGATTGGACCGGCTGGCTGGCGGCGGAAACGCAACTGGAACCTGTCTAACGCCGCTGGACGCCTGTTTCGCGGCCCCCTAAAGTCTTCCCTATGGAAAATGACCCAAAAGACCAGCTTTGGACCCGGCACACTGTCGAGGAAACGCAAGAGATCTATCGCAACTGGGCCGGTGACTATGACAAGGACGTCGCCGAATGGGGCTATGCCACGCCGCCCCGCGTCGCGCTGGCTTTGCGGTTGGCGGGGGCGAACACGGACAAAAGCGTTCTGGACTATGGCTGCGGCACCGGATTGGCGGGCATGGCTTTAACGGCCGTGGGCTTTCAAACCGTCGATGGCACCGACATTTCGCCCGAAATGCTGGCCCAAGCCGAAGCGCGCGGCGCGTATCGTCAGGTCTGGCTGGGCCAACCGGGATCACTGGGCCACATCGGGCTTGGCGATTACCCGACGATCTGCGCCTGCGGTGTGGTCAGCCTTGGCGCAGCACCACCAGAAACGCTGGAACTTCTGGTCGGTGCGATGACCCACGGCAATTACCTTGGGTTTTCCTACAACGACGCCACTTTGGCAGATCGCGGTTATACCGATGCGCTGGACCGCGCGTGTCTGATCCCCGAGATCGAACTGGTCTTCGAAGAACACGGCCCCCACCTGCCCGCCAAGGACATCGGATCGACCGTCTATGTCCTGAAGCGCAATTGAGAACACGCTTCGCGCCCTCGCCGACGGGGCCTTTGCACCTTGGTCACGCCTATTCCGCGATCCTTGCCCATGATGCCGCGCAGGCGGCTGGCGGCACATTCCTTTTGCGCATGGAAAATATCGATCAATCCCGCGCCCGACCCGAATGGGACGCGCTGATCTACGAAGACCTGCACTGGCTGGGCCTGTCTTGGGACACCCCGGTAATGCGCCAGTCGGACCGTCAAACCGCCTATGACACCGCCTTGGACCAGCTTTGGAATCTCGGGCTTCTCTATCCCTGCACCTGCAATCGCCGCGACATCAAAGCCGCCGCAAACGCACCACAAGAAGGCGCCCCGCTGATGGGGCCCGACGGCATTATCTATCCCGGAACCTGCAAACCCGCCTCTCCGCCCACCTCAAACCGCCCGAAAAACGCCGCCCTGCGCCTTGATATGACCCGCGCGGTCGAAGTCGCGAAAAAAGGTCAATCGGATGTCACTAAACAAGACAAAGTGACCAGCACATTTCCAACCTTCAAAGCCTTAGCGGCGACAGAAACACGAAACGGATTTTTGGTTAACGCCGCCCGCTCCAGCCCGTCTTTACAAGACTTGAACGACGGCGCACCCGCATTAACTTACGAAATGCTTACCAAAGCCCCAGAGGGGTTAACTTACGAAAATATAAACATTAATCCTGACGCCTTAACCAAATCCATCGGGGACGTGGTGCTGGCCCGGCGCGACATGGGCACGTCGTATCACCTGTCGGTCGTCGTGGATGATGCGGCCCAGGACATCACCCATGTGATCCGGGGCGAGGACCTCGCCGAAGCCACCCCCATCCACGTCCTGCTTCAGGCGCTCTTTGACCTGCCAACCCCGATCTATATCCACCACCCTTTGATCCGCGACGACACCGGCAAACGTCTTGCCAAACGAGACGACGCTCGCGCCATCCGCCACTACCGCGCAGACGGCCTTACCCCGACGGACATCCGTCACCACTTGGGTCTGCCTGTTTCATCTCTTTAAAAATACGCTTGGGGGGAGGCTCTGAAAGCGCCGTGGGGGGGCCCCCCCCCCCCCGCCGGTGCGCCCCGGCCAGCGCACCCCCGAAACGCGCCCAG
>CAZWDS010000009.1:0-55247 GCA_964632495.1 uncultured Rhodobacterales bacterium | reverse complement strand
CCCCCGCCCCCCCCCCCCCCCCCCCCCCCCCGGGAGGGGGCCCCGCGGGCCCGCGAAACCCTATTCCGGAGCCATCAACTCCACCTCATCGCCGCGCCTAACACCGGTGTAAAAACAACTCTTCCGTCCCGTGTGACAGGCAGGCCCCTCTTGGTGAACCACCAACAACAGACAATCGCGATCACAATCGATCCGCATATCCACCAGCCGCTGCGTATGCCCCGAGGTTTCGCCCTTCACCCAGAACGCCGCCCGCGAGCGCGACCAATAAGTCACCTTCTTCGTGGCCAAAGTGCGCGATATGGATTGCGCATTCATCCAGGCCAGCATCAACACCTCGCCCGTCGCCTCATCTTGCGCGATTGCCGGGATCAGACCCTGATCATTGTATTTCAGACTTGCAGGATCGAAGGCCATCAGCCAATCCTTTCAATTGCATAAACGTCCCCCTAGATAAGAGGGACAGGCAAAGAAAGAAAGCGATGGCCGACACTGATCTCATAAAGCTTTATTCGGGGCGCATCCTCGAATTGGCCGCGGACATTCCCCTGACCGATCGGCTGGACGCGCCAGACGCCACGGTGCGCAAACGGTCGCCCTTGTGCGGGTCGACCGTGACCGTGGATGTGACGGTAGCAGACGGCAAGATCACCGAGTTTGGTCAGGACGTGAAAGCCTGCGCCTTGGGTCAGGCCTCGGCGTCCGTGTTGGGTCAGGTCGTGATCGGATGCACACGGGCCCAGATCGAACAGGCCCAAAGCCAGTTGCGCGCCATGCTGGCCGACGGAGCCCCCACACCAGAAGCACCTTTCGACGGCTACGAAGTCCTTGGACCCGCTCAAGACTTCCGCAACCGCCATGCCTCGATCCTTCTGGCGCTGGACGCCACCGCCGAAGCTTTTGCCGAAGCCGAACAAGCTGCCTGCGCTTAACTTACTATCGTCAAACAAAAAAACCGCCGCACATCACGAAGATGGCGGCGGGGAAGTGGCGTATCTGGCAAGGCACCGGTCGATTGGCCCGGGACGGGGCCATAACGAGGGACAACTCACGCATCTATGTGGGACAGAATGCGTCGACCGGTATCCAGACCGCAGGCAGTTCGAATTTTAGAAAAATGCGGGCAGTGAAAGCCCGATGAAAAAGATCACGACAAGGGCGGCCACACCGGCAAGATCTCCGGGAAGCGTGGCGGCATTGCGGTTCAGGGTGTCTTTCAGCTCTTGCATCTCAATCTGGTCCTTCTTTTCGGGTCAGGCGCAGCGGGCGGGCTGCTTTGTTGCCAGATTGTTCTCAAATTTGAATCGATGTGTAAAGAACTTTTTAAGAACATTTGTGAACAAAATGTTCCATAACGAGCTAACCCACTGAAATCATTTCAATAGCTTTGTCCTGTTCCAACAGCCAAAGAAGCACACGAACCGCCTCTCCCCGTGGGCTGGACAGGTCAGGATCGGCGGAAATCAGGGCGCGGGCATCGTCATTCGCCACCGCCAGCAGCTTTGTTTGTCGTTCCAGATCGGCAATCCGGAACCGCGGCAGACCAGATTGCGCCGTCCCCAAAACATCGCCCGCGCCCCGGATCGCCAGGTCTTCTTCGGCGATACGGAACCCGTCTTCCGTTTCGCGCAAAATCTCCAACCGTCGCTTGCCGGTTTCCGACAATGGCCCCTGATACATCAACAAACAGGTCGATTGCGCCGATCCGCGCCCGACCCGTCCCCGCAATTGGTGCATCTGCGCCAGTCCAAAGCCCTCGGCCCCTTCGATCACCATAATCGAGGCATTGGGCACATCCACGCCCACTTCGATCACCGTTGTCGCGACCAGAACTCTGGTTTCGCCGCTTTGGAACGCCGCCATGCTTGCGTCTTTGTCCCGGGGCGGCATCTGGCCATGGACCAGCCCGACCACATCATCACCCAAAGCGGCACGCAGTCGCTTGAACCGCTCTTCCGCCGCCGTCTTTGCGCTGACCTCGCTTTCGTCCACCAAGGGGCAGACCCAATAGGCCTGCCGCCCCTCGGCCACGGCCTGACGCAAACGCTCCACCACCTGATCCATCCGGTCGTTCGAGACCAACGCGGTTGCAACCGGCGTCCGTCCGGGCGGCTTTTCGTCCAGGATCGAGACATCCATATCGCCGTAGTTCGCAAGGCTCAGCGACCGGGGAATGGGTGTCGCCGTCATCACCAACACATCGGCGCTTTGACCTTTGCGCCCCAGCTCCATCCGTTGCGCGACGCCAAAGCGGTGCTGTTCGTCCACGATGGCCAGCCGAAGATCCTGAAATTCGACGTCTTTTTGAAACACGGCATGGGTGCCGACCAGAATGTGAATGTCGCCGTTTTTCAAAGCGTTCAGCTTGGCAGTGCGTTCCTTGCCCTTGTCCCGGCCCGTCAGGATCTCCAAAACCACGCCCGCGCTTTCGGCCAAAGGTTTCAGTCCGGCCAGATGTTGCCGCGCCAGAATTTCCGTCGGGGCCATCATGACGCCCTGCCCGCCTGCTTCAACCGCGACCAGCAACGACATCAAGCCAACCAGTGTTTTGCCCGCGCCGACATCGCCCTGAAGCAAGCGGTTCATCCGATCAGGTGACGCCATGTCTTCGGCAATTTCGCGGATCGCGCGGTCTTGAGCACCGGTCGGACGATAAGGCAGTGCTTTCAACACCTTCGACTGCAACTTGCCCGTCGCAACAGAAGGCCGCCCGGCCCGACGCCGTCTGCGGGCCCGTGCCAAAGCAAGCGTCACCTGATGGGCAAACAATTCGTCATAGGCCAGACGTTCGCGCACCGGCGCGGTCAACGCCAAGTCTCCGCTGCCTTCGGGAGCATGGGCGGATTGCACCGCGCTTAACCAATCCGGCCAGTTTTCGCGTTCGATCAAAGCCGGATCAATCCATTCCGTCAATTCGGGCGCTCGTAGCACCGCCGCGGTGGTCGCTTTGACCATTAACTTTTGAGTGACGCCTTGGGTTAATGGATACACTGGCTCATACACAGGTAAATCCGCAGCTTTATCCGGCATAAGGATATGATCTGGATGGACAATTTGCGCAACACCGTCAAATACCTCGGCCTTGCCGGAAATCACACGCCGCTCGCCCACAGGCAATTGCCGAAGCAGGTAATCCGCGCGGGCATGAAAGAAAACAAGCTGAAAGGTGGTTTCAGCATCGGTCACATCAATGCGGTATGGCCGACCTTTCACGCGGTTCGGGTGATGCTGTTCGACGGTTACTTCGGTTGTGACCGTGGCAGGGAAAGGAACGCCGCGCACCGTGGGACGCATCCGGCGGTCCACGCCCGAGGTCGGCAAAGTGAACAACAGATCCCGCGGGGCTGTCACATGCATCTGCGCAAAACTGCGCGCCGTCTTCTCGCCCACGCCCGGCAGCGTCTCAAGGGACGCAAACAGCGGGAAAAGAATTTCGGGGCGTGTGCTCATGCGTTTTCGATCAAGGCAATCCAGCCATCTTCGTCCAAAGTCTCGATCCCCAGATCAGCCGCTTTTTTCGCTTTGGATCCCGCCCCCGGCCCCGCGACCACTAGATCGGTTTTCGCCGAGACCGAGCCCGAGACCTTGGCCCCAAGCGCTTCGGCCCGGGCCTTGGCTTCGGCGCGGGTCATTTTTTCCAAGGTCCCCGTGAAAACAACAGTTTTGCCTGCGACGGGGCTGTCGCTGGACAAGGCTTCGGGTGGAATGATGGTCAGTTCGCCGGCTAAGGCATCAATCGAGCGACGCTCGTGATCTTGGGACAAGGCTGCGATCAGGGATTGTGTCAAAGCGCGACCGATCCCGTCGATGTCCAGAAATGTCTGCCACGCCGGACTTTCAGCCAGAGCGTTCTTCGACGTGTCCGTTGTCGCCGGTTCCAACGCGGCACGATCCGACGTTTCGGCCAAGGTGTCCCAATCCGGGAAATGCCGCGCCAGATCTTTTGCCGCCGCCTCGCCCAAGTGCCGAATGCCAAGGCCGAACAGAAAGCGGTGAAAGTCAATCTGGCGGCGTTCGTCGATGGCGTCGAACAAGTTATCTGCGGATTTGTCGCCCCAGCCTTCGCGGTTTTTCAATTGCTGCATGCCCGCACCATAGCGGTCGCGCAGCCGGAAAATGTCGGCGGGTTCCTTGATCCAGCCGTCTTCGTAGAATTGCTCGACCTGTTTCGCGCCCAAGCCTTCGATGTCGAATGCACCGCGTGAAACGAAGTGTTTCAGCTTTTCGACAGCTTGCGCGGGACAAATCAATCCGCCGGTGCAGCGCCGCACCGCGTCGCCTTCTTCGCGGATCGCTTGGGATGCGCACTCGGGGCAAACTGTTGGAAATTCATAGGCTTGCGTATCGTCGGGCCGTTTCGACAGATCCACATCCGCCACCTTCGGGATCACGTCGCCTGCGCGATAAACCTGCACCCAATCCCCGATGCGAATGTCTTTGCCGTCGCGAATAACGCCTCCGTCAGCGCTGCGACCCGCGATATAGTCTTCGTTGTGCAAGGTCGCGTTCGAGACGACGACGCCGCCGACGGTCACGGGTTGAAGGCGGGCCACGGGCGAAAGCGCCCCGGTTCGGCCGACCTGAATGTCGATGGCTTCCAACCGGGTCCAGGCCAATTCAGCGGGAAATTTATGGGCAATCGCCCATCTGGGCGTGGTCGAGCGAAAACCAAGTCGCCCCTGAAGGGCCAGGTCGTCCACCTTGTAGACCACGCCGTCGATGTCATAGCCAAGGGTCGCGCGTTGCTCTTCGATTTTTTTGTAGTGCGCGATCATGTCGCTAGGGCCAGCGCACACAGCGGTCAAAGGGTTGGTTTCAAACCCAAAACCGGCCAAGCATTGAATGGCCCCGTTTTGCGTATCGGCCAGGGGAGCGGTCAATTCACCCCACGCATAGGCAAAAAACTTCAAAGGACGGCTGGCCGTGATCGTGGCATCCAACTGGCGCAGCGATCCGGCGGCGGCGTTTCTTGGGTTGGCGAAAGTTTTGTCACCGGCTTCGGTTTGTCGGGCGTTCAGTGCGTCGAAGTCAGCGTGGCTCATGTACACTTCGCCGCGCACTTCCAAAATGGCGGGCGCATTTTTGATCTTGGTTGGGATGTTGGTGATCGTGCGAGCGTTTTCCGTGACGTTTTCGCCGGTTGTCCCGTCGCCGCGTGTGGCGGCGTGCACCAACGTGCCCTCTTCGTACCGCAGCGACAAAGACAAGCCGTCGATTTTCGGTTCGGCGGTATAGGCCAACACGGCGTCCGCGTCTAACCCCAGATATTTCCGGATACTGCGGTCAAATTCGGCCACATCTTCGTCGTCAAAAGCATTGCCAAGGGACAACATCGGGACACTGTGAACGATTTTTTGAAACCCGGACGCCGGGGCCGCGCCAACCTGATCGGACGGTGAGTTTTCAAGCTTCAGATCCGGAAAGCGGGCTTCGATCTGAGCATTTCGGCGTTTCAGAGCATCATAGTCGGCATCCGCGATCTCGGGCGCGTCGGCTTGGTGATAGGCAAGGTTCGCAGCGTCCAAAGTTTTGGCCAAACGGGCCAGTTCTTTTGCCGCCTCGTCTCGCGATAGCGATTGGATATCCTTCATCGCCCGTTCCTTTGGCTCTTTCAGGATATGGATAGGCCCGGGTCTATGAGACGTCCAGCCCTTGAACGCTTTGCCGCACTTTAGAAAAAAAGGGCCACCGAAAATCGGCGGCCCATTTCATCGGAGAGGATGAAGAAGTGGTTTGCGACAGAAAGAGAGTTAAGCGGAGGCCCGAACAGGTTCGGGCGACATTTCAAGCGGTTCAGGATCGCGCAGAACGTACCCGCGCCCCCAAACCGTTTCGATGTAGTTGTCGCCATCGGTTGCGACAGAGAGTTTTTTGCGAAGTTTGCAGATGAAAACGTCGATAATCTTCAACTCCGGTTCGTCCATGCCGCCATAAAGATGGTTCAGGAACATCTCTTTCGTCAGCGTCGTGCCCTTGCGAAGCGACAGAAGTTCCAGCATCTGGTATTCTTTGCCGGTCAGATGCACTGTTTTATTGTCGACTTCGACGGTTTTGGCATCCAGATTAACCGCCACCTTGCCTGTATGAATGACCGATTGCGCGTGACCTTTCGAGCGGCGGATAATCGCATGAATGCGCGCCACCAGTTCTTCGCGGTGGAACGGTTTGGTCAGATAATCGTCTGCCCCAAATCCGAACCCTTTGATTTTGCTTTCCGTGTCATCCGACCCCGTGAGAATAAGAATCGGTGTGTCCACCCGCGCCAAGCGCAATTGGCGCAAAACCTCGTGCCCATCCATGTCAGGCAGATCAAGGTCCAGAAGAATCAGGTCGTAGTCGTAGAGTTTTGCAAGATCGACGCCTTCTTCCCCCATATCCGTCGCATAAACGTTCAGATTCGCATGGGTAAGCATCAATTCGATGCTGCGAGAGGTTGTCGGATCGTCTTCAACCAAGAGTACACGCATAAAATATCTCCGCAGTCATGTCCTACTATCAAACTCAAAATGGCGGCTATTGGTTAACTGCTCGTTACTATTCTTAAGAAATAGCATTACACGCTATGGTTGTCTATAGCGCTGAATTGTAGTGGCTTTCAGGGCGGATTCACCGTGTCGCTCAACCGCAACGTGCCAAGCGTCCAGTTCTTCTTCGGAGAGTTCGTAGATTTTCAGCGCGTCGTCCCGGCTGATCAGGTCATGTGCGATGGCGCGGATCACGCTGGCCTTCCGACTGGCAACCCAGCGTCGGGTTTCGGGATCAGGCAGGTCGGCGCGGGTCATCACACTGCCGTCTGGCAGGGTCACCGCGCGGGGTCCGTTCACCTTTTTCAAATACATCAGAGCACGCCATTTCCAAATTCGTCGCATACTTCTAAGCCGAGGGACCTTAATCTTGCGTGAAGGCAGGGCCTTGTGGGTCCGGCCAATTTTCTTATATTTCGATCGACTTCCTTTAAGTAGCGATGGCTTTTATGGCGCTTGATCAGACAACGGGGCTGAATTCCCTGGGCTTTGCGAAGCCCGAAAGCGAGACCCGCGTGGTTGTCGCCATGTCAGGTGGCGTGGACAGTTCTGTTGTCGCAGCCGAGCTGGCACGACAGGGCTATGACGTTGTGGGGGTGACCTTGCAGCTTTACGATCACGGGGCGGCTTTGGCCAAGAAAGGCGCCTGTTGTGCGGGGATCGACATTCACGATGCGCGCCGGGTGGCCGAAGACATGGGCTTTCCCCACTATGTGCTGGATTACGAGAACATCTTTCGCGATGCGGTGATCGACGAGTTTGCCGACAGCTATCTGGCCGGTGCCACGCCTGTGCCCTGCATTCGGTGCAACGAGCGGGTGAAATTCAAGGATCTGCTTGAAACGGCGAAGGATTTGGACGCCGATTGCATGGCGACGGGTCACTACATCCAGCGCAAAATGGGCGAAGCTGGCCCCGAGTTGCACATGGCAGCCGACACCACGCGGGATCAAAGCTATTTCCTGTTTTCCACGACGCCTGAACAACTGGCGTTCCTCAGGTTTCCCCTTGGGCATCTGGCGTCCAAGGACGACACCCGCAAACTGGCCCAAGCCCATGGGCTGGTCGTGGCGGACAAGCCGGACAGCCAAGACATCTGCTTTGTGCCCGATGGCAACTATGCCTCGGTTATCGAAAAGCTGCGCCCCGGCGCGGCGGAACCGGGCGAGATTGTCCATGCTGACGGGCGGGTTCTGGGCGAACATAAGGGTGTGATCCATTACACCATCGGTCAACGTCGCGGCCTTGGGATTGGCGGCTTGGAAGAACCGTTGTTCGTCGTCAAACTGGACGTGGACAAGGGCCAAGTTGTTGTGGGGCCAAAAGAGATGCTGGCGGCCAGAACCGTGCCTGTGCGCGAAATCAACTGGCTTGGGGATGCGCCCTTTGACAGCCAAAAGACCTGGGACATCTCGGTCAAAATCCGCTCGACCAAACCGCCGATGGAAGCGGTTGTGCGCCCCCTGTCGGCGACCGAAGCAAAGGTCGAACTCTTGTCGCCCGAAGAAGGCGTGTCACCCGGTCAGGCCTGCGTCTTTTACGAAACCGACAGCACCCGCGTCCTGGGCGGCGGCTGGATCTGGCGCGGCGCTTAAAGGCAACTCAACGGCCACGCACGGTCGACGCGACCCAAAAGCACGTGTCATAGAAGGGCGGTTTTGCGCTTTGTGGCTCCAGGCGTGCAGTGGTGTTTACGGATTGCGACCAAAGCGCTCGGGATTTCGAAACGTTAGCACCTGCGTTCACAGCGGCCTTCTGAACGGACGTGAGGACGCTTGGATTACGAAATGTTACGCGTTTGAGACGGCGGGCGGAGGTAAACATGGTTGTCCGGTTTAAGCCCGAAGCTACCCCAGTGAAAATCCATCCATGAGTTTCCGACGGGCCGCTGTATAGCCAATACGGGCTCCATTTTCCTGGAAGTTCATCAAACCCAATCGCCCGGGGTGAGGTAACTTCCGAACTTCGATAGAAAAAGGAAGCATCGTTTCGAATGGCAGCTCCGTCACACACAGCGAACAAACCGCACCCTCGGAACACTCCACCCCTCGCGTCCTGTCCGCCCGCCGTCTTCAGCAAAATCAAAACCCACGCTTAACCCCCTAAAATTCTCGCGAACCATTACAATCGTGACAGGTACCAGCGAACCTTCGCGCCCAAACCCAACACACGCGCTTGCAGCACGGCCTTGGCCTTGATACCCCTTGAAAAAAAGAGGTTCGCGCATGAACGAGGCACTAAAATCGGCAGACATCGGATTGATCCAACGGATCATCCCACATCGCTATCCTTTCCTTCTGGTCGACAAGGTTATTGAGATAGACGGCACCGAACGGGGGGTGGGCATCAAAAATGTCACCATGAACGAACCCCAGTTCACAGGCCACTTCCCGAGCGAGCCGGTGTTTCCCGGCGTCTACATGGTCGAAGCCATGGCTCAGACCTCGGCGGTGATTGCGGGTGTCGGGCTTGATCTGGCCGACAAGAACATCGCGATTTACTTCATGGCCATGGACGGCGTGAAGTTCCGCCGCAAGGTTGTGCCGGGCGATACATTGCGCATGGAAGTCACCAAGCTGCGCGGTGGTGGCAAGGTCTGGAAATTCAAGGGCGTCGCCACTGTTGAGGGCGACGTCGCCTGCGAATGCGAATTCACCGCCATGATGGATCTTCCAAAGTGAGCGTGGACGCGGACGCTTTCGTCCACCCGTCCGCCGTGGTCGAAGATGGGGCCACCATCGCTGCGGGCGCCAAGGTTGGTCCGTTCTCTCTAATCGGCGCGGATGTTGTGCTGGCCGCCGGGGTCGAGATTAAATCTCACGCTGTGGTCACAGGCCGCACGGAAGTGGGCGAAGATACCATCGTCTTTCCCGGTGCCGTGATCGGAGAGATCCCGCAGGATCTGAAGTTCAAAGGCGAACCGACCCGGCTGGTCGTCGGAAAACGCAACCGCATCCGCGAAGGTGTCACCATGAACACCGGCACCGAAGGCGGCGGCGGGCTCACGTCGGTTGGGGACGACTGCCTGTTCATGACGGGGGCTCATGTGGCCCATGACGCGCGCGTCGGGGACCGGGTGATCGTGGCGAACCAAGGTGCGATTGCCGGACATTGCGTGATCGAGCATGACGTCATCATTGGCGGGCTTTCAGGCATTCACCAATGGGTCCGCGTGGGTCAAGGCGCGATCATCGGCGCGGTCACTATGGTGACCAACGACGTGATCCCATACGGGCTGGTGCAAGGTCCGCGCGGCCAGCTGGACGGGCTGAACCTTGTGGGACTAAAGCGCAAAGGCGTGGCGCGTAGTGACATCACCGCCTTGCGCGCGGCCTTCCAGATGCTGGCGCAAGGCGACGGCGCGTTCCAAGACAGGGCCCGCAAGTTGGGCGAAGAAAACTCCAGCGAATATGTCCGCCAGATCGTCGATTTTGTCCTTGGGGCCACCGACCGCCATTACCTTACACCGGAGCGTTAGATGCTGGCCCTGATCGCAGGCCAGGGCGCTTTGCCCGAGGTTCTGGCACCCCATGCCGGACTGGTGGCCGCCCTTCAGGGCAACCGCCCTGCCCTGCAACCGGACCTGACCTTCCGTCTGGAACACCTTGGCAGCTTCATCGCCTCCCTTCAGGACAAAGGCATCACCGAGGTCTGCTTTGCCGGTGCCGTCCAACGCCCCGACATAGACCCAGACCAGATCGACAACGCCACCCGCCCTTTGGCCAAACGTCTGCAAACCGCGCTGACTGAAGGCGACGACGCAGCGCTGCGCAGTGTGCTGGATATCTTTGAAGACGCGGGCCTTCTGATCAAAGCCGCCCATCAGGTCGCACCGGGTCTTCTGCCAAACGCAGGCGTCCTGACCCACACGCAACCCAACGACACGGCCCAAACCAACGTCAAACGCGCGGCCAAGGCCCTCGAACTCATCGGCCCCGCAGACATCGGCCAAGGCTGCGTCGTCGCCAAAGGCCAGATCATCGCCGTCGAAGCCGCTCTTGGCACGGCTTGGATGTTGCAAAGCCTGCAACAGCGGACCGATCCTCCGGGCGGTCTGTTCTACAAAGCCCCGAAACCCGACCAAGACCGCCGTGTTGATCTTCCCACCATCGGCCCCGATACCGTCACCCAAGCCGCCACCGCAGGCCTGGACGGGATCGTTATTGAAGCCGGCGGCGTCATGGTGCTGGACCTCAAAGCCACCATCGCCGCGGCCGATGCCCGAAAGCTGTTCCTTTGGGTCAAAGACTGATGGGTTTTCATCTCTTTCAAAATACGCAAATCCGAGCGTTCTCATGAAGCTCTACCTTCTGGCAGGAGAGCCTTCGGGCGACAAACTGGGCGGCGCACTTCTGACCGCCTTAAAGATGCTTCAGCCAGAGGTGCAGCTCAAGGGCGTCGCCGGTCCCGACATGCAGGCGGCGGGCATGGACAGCTTGTTTCCTATGGACGATCTGTCGGTCATGGGGCTGGCCGAAGTTCTGCCAAAATACCCCGAGTTGAAGCGCCGCCTCAACCAAACGGTCGATGACTGCCTCGCCTTTGCACCTGACGCACTGATCACCATCGACGCGCCGGATTTTTCGCTGCGCCTTGCCAAAGCCGTCCGCGAGAAAAACCCGAACATCAAGACCATTCACTACGTCGCGCCCTCGGTCTGGGCGTGGCGGGCGGGCCGCGCAGAAAAGATGGCCCGCCACATCGACCATGTCATGGCGCTGTTACCGTTCGAGCCGCCCTATATGGAAAAGGCGGGCATGAGTTGTGACTTTGTCGGTCATCCCGTGGTCAGTGAACCTGTGGCAAGCGACGCAGAAGCCCAGGCGTTCCGACACTCAGAGGGCCTGGACGACGCGCCGATCCTTTTGGTCCTGCCGGGATCACGCCGGAACGAAGTCGCACGCCTTGCCCCGATCTTTGGCGAAACCCTGCGCGCCACGCTGGCCCAGCATCCAAACGCGCGCGTCGTGGTGCCTGCCGCCGCCCCCGTTGCCTCTGCCGTGATCGACGCGACCGCGAACTGGCCAGGCAGGCCGCTCGTCCTCGATCCCCGCTCTAACCCGCAGGCCACTGCGAGAAAACGCGCCGCGTTCAAAGCGGCCGATCTGGCCCTTGCCGCATCAGGCACTGTCTCGCTGGAACTGGCGGCCAGTGAGACGCCTATGGTGATTGCTTATGATATGAAGTGGCTAACCTGGGCGATCATGTCGCGGATGCTGAAGGTCGACACGGTGACGCTGGTGAACCTTGTGACCGGCACCCAGACGATCCCGGAATTCCTTGGCCCCCAATGCCAACCCGCCCCAATTGCCGAAGCATTGTCCAAGCTGCTTGGGGACAAAACCGCGCGTGCGGCACAGATCACGGCCATGTCGGATGCGATGAAGGCTTTGGGCCGCGGCGCAGACGCCCCCGGTCTGCGCGCGGCACGGTCTGTTTTGAAAGTTCTGAGCGCTTAACATCACGCCGCGACTATTGAAAAATCTGAAAGCCCCCAAAAGATGGCCCGCAAATGCGCCGGTCTCTCTCAGGCCCAGAGCGCGCCCTACTTCTTGTCGCGCGCCGCTTTTTCTTCTTTGGTCAGCTTGTTGTTCCAGACGTTATTGCTAAGCCCCAGTTCGGCGGGCAACGGCTTGGTCTTTCCAACGCTGACTTCCCCGCCTTTTTTCAGAAACTCCTGAATAAGCGCGTCATCGGTATTTTTCTTTGGAACATATTTCATGCCCTCAAGCTACTGCGCAAAAAACGGTTAGGCAATGGCAGCACGCCGGGAAAAACACCGCCTAAAACAAAGGGTGTCTGAGAGGATGCTCGCCTTTCCACCTGCCCCGAGGTAACATCAGTGACACCCGATCACTGTAGATCAGGCCCCCACTTTCAGGAGCGTTGCGTCCTTATGATCCGAGTCCTTCTCTTTTTGGCGCTGCTTTTTCCAAGCTGGGCGGCTGCTCAGGAAAACCGACTAAAGCCCGTGCGTTTGCAATTTGATGGCGAGCGCAGAATGTATCTGTCCTATGCCCCGGATAAGGCAAGACAGCTTTCAGGCAAACGTCCCTTGATCATTGTGCTGCATGGCGGTGGCGGGACGGCCAGACAGATCTCGCGGGGCACGTTTCGCCGGTTTGATCAATGGGCCGACGAGATGGGGTTCTATGTCGTCTACCCGAATGCCATTGGCAAAATGTGGGATACGGGCGGAGGCGCGATTTCTGAAGGCTTGTCGCGGCGACGCAATGATCTGGGGTTCTTGGAACATGTGATTGACCACATGGCCGCGAAACACCCGATTGATACGTCGCGCGTCTTTGCCACCGGCATTTCTCGCGGCGGGCATGCCTCGTTCATGCTGGCGTGCAAGTCCAGAAAGGTTCGCGCGATTGCACCCGTTGCCATGAACCTTCCGGTGCATTTGACCCAAGCTTGCAACAGATCACGTCCAACCGGTTTGCTGATGATCAATGGCACCGAAGATCCTCTGGTCCCCTATGAAGGCGGTCGCGTCACAGCCTTGGGCAAGCCCCGCGACCTTGTGGAATCTGCCAAGAAAACCATCGCTATTTTCAGCCGTCGGAACGGATGTGGTTCGCTCGCGGGACAAAAACGCATCGACAAGGTAAACGATGGCACACGTGTCGAGTACCGAACCTGGAGATGCTCAAAAGCCCCCGTGGCCAATTACAAGGTGGTTGGCGGCGGACATACCTGGCCGTCTGAAAAAAGCGTTCTGCCCGAGCGCGTTGTGGGACGTGTCAGCAAAGACATTGTCGCAACAGATCAGATTGTCAGGTTCTTTCTCAGCCGTTGACAGATCAACGCCGCCAGCTGTTTTGTTGATCTAGGACAAGTTTTCCAAGCGTTTGACTTGATAAGAATGATGGCAGGAGGCGCTGCTATGACCATTCTGATCGTCTATGGAACCGTAGAAGGACAAACGCGAAAGATCGCGGAATTTGTGGAAACCCGACTGCGCGATGCAGGCAAAGACGTCGTTCTGTTTGATACGGCCGATCTGTCCGAGCATATCACGTTTGATAAAATCGATAAGGTTATCCTTGCAGCCTCGGTTCACGAAAGACGCCACCCGAAAGCGTTCGAGATCTTTATCTCTGGAAGCAGCGCGGCCCTGTCCGAACAGCCGACGCTATTGTTGTCGGTCAGTTTGAAGGCAGCTTTTGCCGATGGTCAGGACGAAGCGCAGGATTATCTGGACGAGATGAAGTTACGCACCGGGTTTGCGCCGTCTCATGAACTTTTGGTTGCGGGCGCCATTCGGTCGGCCAGCTATGACTTTTACGCGTCGCAAGTCTTGCGGCACGTCGTTTTAGACGGACAGACCTTTGATCCTTCGGTGCGCGATCGTGAGTTTACAGATTGGAACGCGCTTGCTGCAGGCGTGGCCGATTTTGTAAATGGCGACACAGCCAGCTAGATCGGCCTCTATTCGCTTTCGGCTTCGTTGATCCGTCGGATTGCTTCTTCCGTGATGTCGATGCTGTCGGCCGACAAAAAGACGTCGCGGCGATCAATGACCAACAACGCCCCTCGGGCACGGACGATTTCCGAGATGATACCGGCGCTATCGCGCAAAAATTGCCCTTGGGCGTCTTCGCGCAGACGGTTCAGTTGACGCCCCTTTTCGTCTTGTTCCGCCCGAAGCATCTGAACGCGTTCGTCGAAGGCATTGGCCAACGCACGGAAGGTTTCCGGTTCCAGTTCGCTGCGTTTTTCAGTCAGTTCAAGTTCTTCGGCAATCAGGGCGTTTTCAATCTCTTGGTTTTCCGCCGCCAGCTCCTGCGCCTGGGTTTCCAGTTCGCCAAGCGTTTCGGTCCCCAATCGGGTTTCTGAAAACAACCGATCCTGATCGATTGTAAGAATGGGGCCGGTATTTTGCGCGATCACGGGACTGGCGAAGGCCAGTGCACCCACCAGAAGAAGGCCCCAAAGCGCCCTAGAACCGGGTCGAGACCGTAAAGTCGAATGTATTGGTTTCATCCAGGTCATTTTGCTCCAACGGCTTCGAGAAGTTCATCCGCAATGGACCAATGGGCGTATCCCAGAAAAGCGACACACCAATAGACGATCGAAGCTCGAACGAGTCGTCCACCGCTGCGGCGCCTGCCGTATTGTCCAGATCCCAAAGCGAGGCCATATCATAGAACACACCGCCCGAGATGCCGTATTCCGCAGGCAATGGCAGAGGAAAATCGGCTTCAAACCGCAACGACATATAGGTGTTCCCACCCAGCACATCCGAGTTACCCGCACCAGTGTCGCGCGGACCAATGCCACGTGAATCGAACCCGCGCAATTGCCGCGACCCGACGAAGAACCGGTCCGTCACACGGCTGACCCCATCCCCAAGCGAGGTCAAAGCACCTGCTTCAAAAATCGCCCGTATGGTGACTTCGTCATTCCAGACTTCACGCTGTGCGACAGCGAAGGCTGTGGTCTTCAGGTATTCACTGTCACCGCCAAGACCCGCCAATTCCTGCCCGAACGTCAGACGCACGCCTTGGGTCGGGTTCAGCCCGCCCCTGAGCAGGTCCAAAGTATACCGATACCCGACGGCACTGCGGATCTCGGCCCCTTCTTCGGCCTGGATAATCGGTGAACTGTCAGCGTCGACATTCTCGATCTCGTTTTGAGACAACGAATAGTACAAAGACAGACGCGAATTTTCCCCCACAGGGAAAGCCAGCTCGGGACGGATGCTGGCGACCTTGGTGTCGTAACTGGCGTTTTCAAACGCCGTGGTGACATAACCAAGATCCAGACCAAATTCCAAGTCGCGGCCCAAAAACGCAGGTTCCGTAAAGGACAATGTCGTGCGCGAATTGTCCGAGCCTGATTCCACATTCACAGACAAAGCTTGCCCACGGCCAAGGAAATTGCGTTCGGAAAAGTTCAACAGCAGCGAAAATCCGTTTTCGTCGCTAAAGCTGCCGCCAAAGGTCAGGCTGCCTGTGGGTTGTTCTTCGACGTCTACATCAACGATCACTTGGTTGTTGGTGGTGCCTTCGCGTGTTTGCACGTCGGCACTTGAGAAAAACCCAAGGGCGCGGATGCGTTCCGCTGCGTTGCGAATTTCGCGGGGGTTAAAGGGATCGCCTTCCACCGTATTGAACTGGCGACGGATGACACGATCAAGGGTCGTCTGGTTGCCTTCAATGTCGATCCGTTCGACGAACACCCGTGGACCACGCACCATTGCGAACTCGACGTTCAGCGTCAAATCACGGTTGTTACGGGTGATCCGGGGATCGACCCGCAAGAAGTCCAACCCCTGTCTCAGGGCAAGGCGCTCCAAACGGGTAATCTGTTCTTCGATCAGCGTCGGCGACCACGTCTGACCCGAACGGATCCGGAGGGCATTTTGGTATTCGTTCAGATTTACGTTCGAAAACTCGCTGGTGACCGTCACGTTGCCAACCGTATAGCGCTGGCCTTCGCGGACATTGAACGTCACGAACGTGGCGTCCCGTTCGCGCGACAGATCTGTTGCCACGTCCAGCACCTGAAAATCGACGTACCCACGCGAGCGGTAGAAATCGACCAGAAGCTGCCGATCAAATGTGATGCGTTCCGGAACCAGCGTGTCGCCGCCGATAATCGCACGCAGCAAACCAGCCTGTTTGGTCTCAACCACACGGCGCAGTCGGCGGTCCGAGTAGGACCGGTTGCCGACAAAGCTGATCCGCTCGTTTTCGATCACCTGACCTTCAGACACTTCAAAGACCAGATCGACCCGATTGTCAGAACGCCGGATGATGCGCGGTGTCACATTGGCGGCTTGTCGCGCCGAAGCGGCATAGGCGTCCGCAATCAAAGAGGCATCGGCGGCCGCCACGGTCGGGGAATAAACGCGACGCGGCGTCGAGGTGATCACAGACAACAACGGCTCGTCACTGACGCGCTCATTGCCTTCAATGCTGATCCGGCTGATCGTCGGGCGCTCGACAACAATGATGCGGATGCCTGCGCCTGTTGGTATGATCTCGGCCGTTTCAAACAGCCCAGATCCCATGATCCCTTGCACTGCGTCGTTCAACTGGCCATCGCTCGCCACTTCGCCGGGTGTCAGGCCGGAAAAACTAACGATAGAGCTATCTGGAACCCGCGCATTGCCTTCCACGGCGATCGCATTCAACCGCGTCTGAGCCGACGCAAATTGCAGTGACGCGATCAAAAGCGCCAAAACGGCCAAAGCCCTAAATGAATTGAATACTGCCCCGTTCATGCGCCCGCCCCACGAGATTTTCTAATTCTCTTCTAGGTAGAGGGATTCTTATACGCTGTCAAAACGCCTGACGCCGCCCGAAATGGGGCGGCGCCTGGTTGAGTGTGTGTGTGTGTGTAAGCGTGTAGAAGAGGCTCAGAGGCTTCCGATGTAGGCCCCAAGGAAAAGTGCTGCAGTCAGTGCCAGCGGAATGAGGAACCGATCGAGGTTCACTTCCACCAGAAGCTCAAGCCCTTTGTACCCTTTTTGAAGCGTTTGCATCGGATTATTCCCGTCTGAGGATGTCGTACCCCATTGCTAGAAAGCAAATGTGACACGATTTTGGCGGACGGGCGGCGCTTCCATGACGCACAAATGGAATTTAAGACATTTCAAGATTGATCGGCGGAATTCCGCTAGCTCTTGCGGTCAGAGGATAAACCGGCACCAGATGTCGTTTCCGAAAGAAAAGATCATCAGGCAGGCCACCAGAAACAGTCCCACGAACATCATCGCATTCAGCGCCTTGTCACTGGGTGGACGGCCCGTCAGGGCTTCCCATGCGTGAAACACCAAGTGGCCCCCATCCAGAACCGGCACAGGGAACAAGTTGATAAAGCCCACGGCCGCCGAAATGAAGGCGACAAAGACGATGAAATCCGACAATCCCTTTGCGGCCACCTGCCCCGATGTTTTGGCAATGGTGATCGGCCCCGACACGGCACAGGTCGAAATCTTGGCCGTGACGACGCTGTAAAGCCCCTTCACGCTGCCTTCCAGGATCGAGTAGAGCCGCACGCCACTGTAGTATGTGGCGTCCACAATGCCCGGCGTTTCGCTTTCAAAATCAAAGATGCTGGACGGCCCGCCCAACATGCCGATCAGATAGCGCGTTTCAAACTCGCCTTCACGGTTCTGGGTGTCTTGCTTGCGGGGGGTCACGTCGAACACCAACTGTTCTCCGCCACGCCAAACACCCAAAGCAAGGGTTTCGCCATTGGAATTGCGGGTCGCGGCGTTCAACTCGTCGAAATCGAAAATATCAGTTCCATTCACCGAAACAACAACATCGCCCTCTTCCAGTCCCGCTTCTTCGGCAGCCGAATCCAGCGAAAAGCCCGAGGCCGCGGGCGGTGCGGGCCATGGGCCGCTGACGGTCATTTCCTGACCGTTCCGTTCGATCCGGTAATCCAACGTCATCTTGGGCGTCAGGGCATAGGATGTATCGGACAAAGCTTGTCGCGTATCCGCCGGCATGCCGCCGATTTCTAAGATGACATCGCCCGGTTCCAGTTCAGAGATGCCATAGGGCGTGTCTTGCACGCTTTCGATGGTCAGCGGCTCCCGCTCGACCCCGTAATACATGATGAAGAAGAAAAAGATGCAGAACGACAGGATGAAGTTGAACAACGGGCCTGCGAAGACCGTGGCCGAGCGTGCCCATAAGGGCGCACCGTGCATGGTGGATCGGCGTTCTTCCGGTGTCAGCGCCGACATGAACTCTTCGTCCGGGTTCGAGGCGGCCCCCTGATCGCCTTTGAATTTCACGTATCCGCCGAAAGGCAGCGCCGCAACTTGCCACTTTGTGCCGTGTTTATCGACGCGGGACGCCAGCACGGGGCCGAAGCCAAGCGAGAACACCTCGGCCTTGATGCCGGTCCATTTGCCAACGATGTAGTGGCCGTATTCATGGATGGCGATAATCACCGACAGCGCGACGATGAATGCCACGATCGTGAAGATCAGATTACCAAAGGTCGGGATTAAGCCTGCAATATCCAAGGAGCTTCTGTCCTGTTGTTATCGTACCGTTGTTAACTTGCTGTCATGAACTCAAACGAATGCCTACGCGCCATTTGGTCCGCCTCGCGCACAGAATCAAGGTCAATCACGGCCTTTCCGAGACTTTCGCCTGACATCTTTTCGATCACTCGACCGACAATGCGCGCCATATCCGTAAATCCGATGCGCCCATCCAGAAATCCATCAAGGGCAGCTTCCTTGGCCCCGTTGAACACAGCGCCCGCCAATCCCCGCGTTTCCATCACATCCCGGGCGATCTGCAACGCGGGGTATCGGGCAGGATCGGGTTCGCGAAAGGTGAACTGGCCGATCTTCGTCAGATCAAGCGTTTCAAGCGGCAAAGCAGGCCGATCCGGGTATCCAAGCGCATACCCGATGGCGTGGCGCATATCAGGAGGACCCACGTGGGCAATCAGCCCTTTGTCGCGGAACCCCACCATGGCGTGGATCAGGCTTTCGGGATGAATGACGGTTTCGATTTGCTCAGGCGTGACGCCAAAATATTCACGTGTTTCAATCAGTTCCAAAGCCTTATTAAACATCGACGCACTATCGATGGTGATCCTTTGCCCCATGTCCCAGTTGGGATGGCTTGAGGCTTGGGCCGGTGTCGCTTTTTCCAGGTCCGCAAGCGGCCAATCCCGAAACGCGCCCCCCGAGGCCGTGATAATCACCCGT
The DNA here is from genome assembly GCA_964632495.1 of uncultured Rhodobacterales bacterium. Taxonomy (GTDB): domain Bacteria; phylum Pseudomonadota; class Alphaproteobacteria; order Rhodobacterales; family Rhodobacteraceae; genus CALKXV01. The sequence goes on along the minus strand of CAZWDS010000009.1, from coordinate 36,026 downwards.
TCGACCGTTTCGATTTGTTCGCCGTTCAACGCCTGAAAGACGGCGGAATGTTCGCTGTCGACGGGCAGGATGGTTGCGCCGTGCTGATGCGCGGTGTCCAGCAAAAGCGGGCCAGCGGTGACAAGGCTTTCCTTGTTCGCCAGCGCCAGTGTTGTGCCCTGCTCAAGCGCTTTCAGGCCCGGTGGCAGACCCGCCGCGCCCACGATGGCCGACATGATCCAATCTGCCGGGCGATTTGCCGCTTCTACGATGGCCGCGTCTCCGGCCGCCGTTTCAATGCCAGTGCCTGCAAGAGCGGCTTTCAGTTCCGCGTGGCAGTCTGCAAAAGCGGTGACGGCGATTTCGGCTTGAAATTCCTTCGCCGCCGCAGCCAAAGCCTGAACGTTGCGACCGCCGGTCAGGGCAATGACCTGATAATCCAAGGAGTTAAGCCGGATCAGCGCAAGCGTACTGGCCCCGATAGACCCTGTCGCACCGAAAATCGAGATGCGCCGCGTCACAAAGGCACCGGTGGAAAGGGAATGATCCGCCCGATCACCAACAAAAACAGCGAAGCGCCCAGCATGGCGTCAAACCGGTCAAACATGCCGCCATGGCCCGGCAGGATGTTTGAACTGTCCTTCACGCCCGAGCGACGTTTCAACGCGCTTTCGGCCACGTCGCCCATTTGTCCGGCCATGGCGATGGCGATCGAGATGCTAACCAATTGCCACCCGGCATATCCCATCATCACATAGACCACCGCGACCAAAGCCGCCCCAACCCATCCGGCGATGGTGCCGGACCATGTTTTCTTGGGTGAGACTTTAGGCCAGAACTTGGGTCCGCCAATCATCTTGCCTGCAAAGTAGCCCAGAATGTCCGACGCAATCACCACAAGCGCCAGCCACGCCACCCAGATGAACCCGTAGTTGTCGCGCAGGATCACAAGCCCAAGACCCGCAATCATGATCGATGTGGCGAAGAGTGCGAATGAGACTTTGTGTTTGTCCAGTTGCCCGATCCCCAAAAGAGCCGGCACGAACACCAAAGGAAGCGTGTAACTGATTGAAAAACTTGTTAGAAGAAGATGTCCAACCCCGGCCAAAGCGCCGAAGACCGGCGCTTTTTCCCCGGCCCCCACCATGCGGGCCACTTCCCAGACCATGATGCCCGAGATCACCGCGACCAAAAGGTGGAATGGAATGCCGCCCAGCCACATGACCCAAAGCCCGAAGACAGCCGCGATCCCGCCTGACATCAGTCGCGGTCCTAAATCGCCCCACTGCCCCCCTTGGGATGTCATCCAGGCACGGCTCCGTACCGCCTTTCGCGATTGCAGAACCCGGCCAGCACTTGGGCGAATTCTTCCCGCGTGAAGTCGGGCCAAAGCGTGTCGATAAATTCGTATTCAGAATAGGCCGTCTGCCAGAGCAAAAAGTTTGAAATCCGCGCTTCGCCGCTGGTGCGGATCACCAAATCAGGGTCCGGCAGAACATAGGTATCCAGGAATCGCGCCAGCGTTTCGCCATCGACTGACTCTGGATCAATCCGGCCCGCCGCCACTTCACGCGACAGACGTTTGGTGGCGCGCGCCACTTCGTCCCGCCCGCCGTAGTTCAGCGCGATGGTCAGATGCAGCTTGTCATTCTCGCAGGTCAAAAGCTCAAGATCGTCCATCAGGGCGACAAGGCGTTCATCCAGCTTGATGCGATCACCAATAAAGCGCACGCGCACGCCCGCGTCTTTCAATTCTTTGGTTTCGCTCATCAAATAGCGCTTGAACAGCTTCATCAGACCCGACACTTCGGCCTGAGTTCGCTTCCAGTTCTCGGTCGAAAACGCGAAGATGGTCAGGTACTTCACACCCAGATCCGGGCACGCCTCGACAATCTCGCGCACACGCTTGGCCCCGGCATGATGCCCGAACAAACGCGGTTTGCCACGGGCCTGCGCCCAACGGCCATTGCCATCCATGATAATAGCTACATGCTCCGGGATTCCCCGGTCTTTACGACTGCCCAAAACGGCTCTCCTGATCACTGCCCCGCATTTGCAAGTTACACCTGCATTATTTCTTCTTGCTTACTTTCCAGCGCAGCATCGATCTTTTCGATGGCCTTGTCCGTGCTTTCCTGCACGCTGGCCTCCCAAAACTTCTGGTCGTCTTCGCTCATACCGTCGGACTTCGCTTTTTTGATCTGGTCCATGCCATCGCGCCGCACGTTGCGGATCGCCACACGGGCGTTTTCCGCATAGGTGCCAGCCACCTTCGACAACTCGCGGCGGCGTTCTTCGTTCAATTCCGGGATCGGCAGACGGATGATCGTGCCATCCACCACGGGATTAATGCCAAGACCACTTTCGCGGATCGCTTTTTCTGCCTTACTTACAAGACCTTTGTCCCAGATGTTTACCGTCAGCATACGCGGCTCTGGCACATTCACGGTCCCGATCTGGTTGATCGGCGTCATCGACCCATAGGCATCCACCATCACAGGTTCCAACATCGAGCCAGAAGCCCGCCCTGTCCGCAATGTCAGAAATTCCTGGCGTAAAGAGGTCATAGCGCCGTCCATGCGACGCTCAAGATCGTCGATATCGATTTCAAAGTCGTCTGCCATGCCCGTCCGTCACTTCTATTCCGGCATGTCTGCCGCTGTTCCGGCCCTCTATACCGTTAACCCACGGCAATTGTATAGAGAAACCGTGGCTTTCCTGTGCAAGGCTTGACCATGGGTCACTGTGAAAACGCGTAGAATCATGCCTTAGTCCGCCGTATCCAGCCAGATCGTCACCGGGCCGTCGTTGATCAGGGCGACTTTCATATCGGCGCCGAAGCGGCCCTGTTCGACTGCGATGCCAAGGGCGGTAAGTTCGCACGCAAAAGCGTCGACCTGCTTGGCCCCTTCGTCGGGGGACGCAGCCGTGGAAAACCCCGGTCGGTTGCCGCGCGACGTGTCTGCGGCCAGCGTGAACTGACTGACCACGAGCGCCGCGCCGCCCGTATCCAGAAGCGAGCGGTTCATCCGGCCAGCTTCATCGGGGAAAATTCGCAGTTTCGAGATTTTGCTGGCCAGTTTCGCAACGACCTCGGGCGGATCACCCGCCATAGCGCACGTCAGGATCAACAGGCCGGGGCCGATCTGGCCGATGACCGCGCCGTCTACCGTGACACTGGCTTCGGACACACGTTGGATCAGAGCGCGCATCAGTCCTGAACGATTGTGTAAGTCCCCTCACCCGCCAGAATGCCCCTGAAGCCGCCCGGTTCGTCCAGCGAGAAGACGATGATCGGCAGGTTGTTGTCGCGGGCAAGCGCGATGGCCGAGGCGTCCATGACCTTCAGGTGTTTCGCTAGCACATCGTCATAGGTGATTTTATCGTAACGCACCGCATCGTCGTGCTTTTCGGGGTCTTTGTCATAGACGCCATCCACCTTGGTGCCCTTAAAGATCGCCTCGCATGACATTTCAGAGGCGCGCAAAGTGGCGGCGGTGTCGGTGGTGAAATAGGGGTTGCCGGTGCCGGCGGCGAAGATGCAGACGCGTTTCTTTTCAAGGTGGCGCACAGCGCGGCGGCGAATGTAGGGTTCGGCCACCTCGTTCATGGTGATGGCGGAAATCACCCGCGTGTGGATGCCAAGACCTTCAAGCGCGGACTGCATGGCCAGCGCGTTCATCACCGTGGCCAACATGCCCATGTAGTCAGCCGTCGTCCGTTCCATCCCTTGCGCACTGCCTTGCAGGCCGCGAAAGATGTTGCCGCCGCCGATGACCATACAAACCTCGACGCCTAAGGCATGGACGGTTTGCACCTCGCGGGCGATCCGTTCGACCGTTGGGGGGTGCAGACCAAAGCCCTGATCTCCCATCAGCGCCTCCCCCGAAATCTTCAGCATCACGCGGGAATAGGTGGCATCGGATGAAGGGGTCATGGGGCACACTCCTTGAATGGTGCGATCGGGGGCTGGTGCAGACGGGCTTTGCGCCCGGCGCGAAAATGTCGGAAAACGCGGGAATGTTCAACGAGGGATCTTTCAAGGATATCGCAAATGCGCTGGACCCCGCGCAGCCCGTGCTGATCGCAGGGCCGACGGCCAGTGGCAAGTCGGCGTTGGCGATGGAAATCGCGACGAAACTGGGTGGTCCTATCGTGAATGCGGATGCTTTGCAGGTTTACAACGATTGGCGGGTTCTGACCGCGCGTCCATCTTCGCAGGACGAGGCTTCGGCCCCGCACGCGCTTTACGGCCATGTGCCGGGTGATCAGGCTTATTCTGTTGGAGATTGGTTGCGCGAGGTCGCCCCTTTTCTGGACGGCCCGCCCCCGGTGATCGTCGGTGGCACGGGATTGTATTTCACCGCGCTGACCGAAGGTCTGGCCGATATACCGGCCACGCCTGACGCCATCCGGCAAACCGCCATGGACCGGATCGCCGCAGGCGAGGCCCCGGCCCTGTTGGCCGAGTTGGACGCGGAAACGGCGGCGCGCATTGATCGACAGAACCCTATGCGCATTCAGCGGGCTTGGGAGGTCTTACAAGCCACCGGGCGCGGCTTAGCCGATTGGCAGGATGACACCGGCCCGGCGCTGTTGCCCTTGGATCGCGCCCAAGCCCTTTTGATCGACGCACCAAAAGACTGGCTGACGCCCCGGATCGAGCAGCGCTTTGATCAGATGTTGGCGGCTGGCGCTTTGGACGAAGCCCGCCGGAATGCCAAAGACTGGCACCCCGCCCTGCCTTCGGCCAAGGCCATCGGAGCGGCAGACCTGATCGCCCATGTCCGGGGTGAAATATCGCTGGAAGATGCCCGCCAAGCTGCGATCATCGCCACCCGGCAATACGCCAAACGACAGCGAAGCTGGTTTCGCGCACGGATGAAGGCGTGGCGGGTTTTGTCCGTCGCCTAACGTCCTGCGCAACGCGAAATCCTGGCCGCGGGACGGCCATGCTTTGCGCGGCGGCTTCGCCTTTGATCCGCACTGGTCAGCGCGTCGCACCAAATGTGTTAGCTCTGGGCTCAACCCCACCAATCACAAGGTAGTACCAAACCAGATAGGTCATAGAAGATCTCTCAATCGGCGCGGCGTTGACATGAAATGCAGAAACCGCCCACCTTCGTGCATCACTGAATTTTATTGCGGCTCCGTGTTCAGATCGGCGCAGCACAAAGACCATTGGGAGGACACCACGATGACTCAGAGACTTAGCGGCATGAGCCATGACGAGGCCACCGGAACCGCAAAGCTGGTTTTTGAAGGATCGGATCAGTTTTTAGGGCGCACCGCGAACCTGCAACGCATTCTATCCACCCACAGCCCCTATCTGGCCCGCTGGTTCGGTGGATTGGTCGCCGCAGTGCGTCAGCCTGATCTCGGCGCCAGCACGGACGTGCGGTTGCGCGGGCTGGCCTGCATCAAGACCTCTATGGTGAACGCTTGTTCATATTGCACGGCGCATACTTCGGTTTTTGGTCAGGGCTTGGGCATGACGGACGAAGAACTGGAAGCCATGATGGATGACAGTTACAAAACCAGCCCCCTGTTCAATGACCGGGACCGCGCTGCGATTGCTTGGTCCGAGGCGATGACCAAAAACACGGCGCAAAGGGAAACCCAGGTCTGGGATGATATGAAGGCCAATTTCACAGACACCGAGATTGTCGAGATTTCAATGGCTTGCGCCATGTTCAACATGATCAACCGGTTGAACGACAGTTTCCGCACTGACCTTGAGACCGAAGACTACAACCGCAAGCAATGGGACGCGGTCGAAGGTGTCACAATCGAGGATATCGAGGCGTTTGCGTCGAAATTCGCGGAAGTGGGCGCGGCCGAGCGCAAGCTTCAAACGGCGGCGGAATAGCCTAGTCCAAAGGCGGCCAAAGACGCGGCCCAATGACGGGGGAACCGGGGCTATGGACGGTGAAGGGAATGACCTTCGTGTGCCATGCTCCGGACTCCAGTCCATGGGTTTCATGTTTGATTTCAAAGTGCTGCATTCGCGCTTCAGCCGATGTGAATTCGTAAAGGATCGCGTGTTTGGCCCACCCCGCGACGCCCACGAACTTGCGCGTGCGGATACTGCCCGGCATCCCCGCCATGTAAGGAAGCCGGAACTGAGCATACCATTTGCCGATCTCGAAATCCTTGTCTTCCCGGCTCATCCGAAATGACCCCATCTGAATATATGGCCCCGGAGGTCCGCCGATTGGCGTCGTCTCGCCATCTGGTCCGTCCACCCGGTGCACTTCCGCCAAAATCGCGCTGCGCAGGCCTTGCCGTTTGTCCAGCATCTCTTGGAACCCGTCGGGCCATTCGACCTCGGGGATATACGGATTGAAGAACGTATGGGGCGAGGCCGCGCCGACCAGAATGACAAATTGCGAGCCATTGCCCATTTCATCGTCCGTATGGCCAATGACGTTTTCAACCAGTTGGTCCATGCCCGGCCCGCCACCTTCGTTGGCATACTGCGCCACCCAAGCGATGCCCGGCATGGTTCTGAGATAGGGCAGGTATTCGCGATGCGCCCAATCTTGGAACGTGGCCCTGTCGGACTCCTTCAGATCATACCACGACGCCCATACTCCTAGATCCATCAACAGTCCCCCGGGGTGTTTTCAATCCGTGACCAAGGCTAGGCTAGGCTAGTGGCTTGGCCAGAGCAAGTTGGCTGAACATTGTCGCGGATAGTCTTCTCGATCGGTCAGGGAATGCGGGCATAGAGTTAAATGTTCCCATTGTGCCTATACCTACCATGCCAAGAGCGAACTATGAACTGATGTAGCCCCCAACAATGGCGATGAATGCACCAATGTGAACCACCATAATCGCACGATCTTTCCACATCACACCAACGAGAAACCAAAGAACGATCCCCACGATGAATGCGAAGACGTTCCAAGGAACGACGTTGAGGCCAGTAAGGCCATAACCTATCAATTGGATAACTGTCGCCACCCATTTCACGACATCGACACGTTTCATATTGCTCGCCCGCAAACCAGGAATCGTCTGGTAATCTACTCTCTGGTTTTGCACCACTTCGACATAAATTCCGGCGCATCTAGTGACCGACAGCTTCAGCCCGCAATGCCACCCCGCCTAGTTCGCCTTCAAATACGCCACCAAGATATCCTTCGCCGCTTGCAGGTCGGTCTTTTCGATCATCTCGGTCACTGTGTGGATATACCGCGTGCCAACAACGATACCGAACACGCGGGCCCCGGCGGCGGCTTGTTGGGCGGCGGCTCCGTCTTGGCCGCCCGAGCGCAGCATGGTGCGCTGATAGGGGATTTTCTTCTTCTCGGCCAAGGCGGCGACCTCGGCGATCAATCCCTTGTCGGCGATGTAGCTGCCGTCGCGGATATGCAGGCCAAAGCCTTGGCCCTGCACCGTGGTGCGGTCCTGTTCGGGCACGCCCGGTGTGTCGCAGGCCAGTGTCGTGTCGATGCCGATGCCAATGTCAGGCGCGACGCGGAACGACGCGGTACGGGCACCGCGAAGGCCAACCTCTTCCTGTGTGGTAAAGACAACATGGATTTCCGATTTGGTCTTGGTTTTGCCCAGACCCTTCGCCGCTTCGATCCCCAGCCAGCAGGCAATCCGGTTGTCCAAGGCTTTGGAAACGATCTTGTCGCCCATTTCCAGAAACGGTTCGTCCATCACCACCATATCGCCCACTTTGACCACGTCCTTGGCTTTGGCCCCAAGACCCGTATCCACAAAGAATTCATGGGGGGCTGGGATTTTCTTGCGATCCTCGGGCGATGCGATGTGCACAGGCCGTCCGGCCGGGTTCATCACGCCTTTTATGTCGCCCGCATCAGTGCAGACCAGAACGCGGCGCGAGAATAGATTGCGCGGATCAAATCCACCGACGGTTTGCAGGTACAAAAATCCCTTGTCCGAGATATGGCTGACCAGAAACCCGATCTCGTCCATATGGCACAACAGCATGATCTTTTGCGGGTTCTTGCCCTTGCCCTTGCGCACGCAGTGCAAGGATCCCATGGCATCGGTCGACACGTCGTCAAACAGGCCTTTCACCTCTTTTTCGATGATCTTGCGCACGCGCTCTTCGTGACCGGGCACTCCGGGGGTTTCGCAGAGGGATTTCAGCAGTTTGATGTTCATGGGGGTCGGCTCCGTTTGGGTCTCAGGGGATCAAAGGGGAGTGGCGGGAAAACGCAAATCAAATCTTAAGGAAGCGTGGATCAAAGCGGCCAGAAAAACGGGATCATGAAAGAGGCCAGCATGCCAATCGACAGGTTCAGGGGCAATCCAACTTTCAGGAAATCGGTGAAACGGTATCCGCCCGGGCCATAGACCAGCATGTTGGTTTGGTATCCGACGGGTGTTGAGAACGCGGCTGAGGCGGCGATCATTACCGCCACAACCAAGGGTCGCGGATCAACCCCAAGCGAGGCAGCCAAACCGATGGCCAAGGGTGTGACGACGACGGCGACGGCATTGTTCGACACCATTTCCGTCAGGACCGAGGTCAAAAGATAAATCGCCCAGACAATCGCCCAAGGCGGCAGGCTGGCCAATGCGGGCGAGATCCAATCGACGATCAAGGCAATGGCACCGGTGTGTTCCAACGACGCACCCACGGCCAACATCGAGAAGATCAGCGCCAGCAATCGCACGTCGATGGCGGCAAAGGCCTCGTCAGCATCGATGCAGCGGGTCACAAAGACAGCCGCCACCGCAACCATGGCCAACGCCAGAATGGGGGCCACGCCGAGAGCGGCCAACACGACAATCCCCGCGATAGCAACAAGCGCCATCGGCGCTTGCGAGCGGCGAAACGCCCGGTCGGACGGCTGCGCCACGTTCACCAGCCCGGCATCCTGTGCCAAACGGCCAATGTCTTCGGGCGCGCCTTCCAACAACAACGTATCGCCCACGCGGATCACCACATCGTCCAGTTGGCGTCCGATATTGGCGTTGTTGCGGTGCACGGCCAAGGGATAAACACCATAACGGCGACGCAATCGAAGTTGCCCCAAAGACCGGCCAAGGATGGTGGCACCGGGGGTTATCAGCACTTCAACGGTAGAGGTTTCGACCGACGACAGTTTGTCGACCAGTCGCACTTCTTTGCTTTCCTGCAAGCCCAAAAGCTCGCCAATCTGAGTGCGCAAAACCACGCGGTCCCCCGCCTCAAGCACAACGCCCTTCATATCGCGGCGCAGCGACAGATCTCCGCGCAGGACATCCACCACGCGCACCCCGTCGCGGCGAAACAGGTCCACGTCCGAAACGTTTCGGCCGATCAAGCCGCTGTCCTCCGGCACGGCAACTTCCGTAAAGAACTTGCGTTTCGACGTATCCGACATCAAAGCGGCAAGGCTGGGACGATGGGGCAACAGGCGGGGGGCCACAAACCGCAGATAAAGCATGCCCCAGACCACAAGGATGATGGCCAGGGGCGTGACCTCGAAGATCGAAAACGCCTCCAGCCCGGCGCTGCGCGCCACCCCGTCGACCAGAAGGTTGGTCGAGGTGCCGATCAGCGTCAGCGTGCCCCCCAAAATCGCGGCATAGGACAAAGGGATCAGCAGCTTTGATGGCACGGTGCCCAGCTTCTTTGACAGGGTCACAAACACAGGAATCATCACCAGCACGACGGGCGTGTTATTCACGAAAGCCGAGGCCACGATGACCAAAACAATCAAAAGGCCAATTGCCAAGGCAGGTTGGGTTTCCGCGCGGGCTTCGGCGGCTTGGGTGAACCATTCCAACGCGCCGGTTCTGACCAAAGCGCCCATGACCACGAACATCGCCGCAATCGTCCAAGGGGCCGGATTGGCCAGCACCGTCACAGCCGCTTCATAGGGCAACAGGCCGAAAACGAATAAGGTCGCCGCCGTGAAGATAGCCGTGACCTCGGGCGGATAAGTTTCGCGCAAGAACAACACGAACATGCCAATCACCACCAAAAGCGACAGCACGGCTTGAGCGTCTTGGGAAAGGGACAATAGATCGGCCATCACGCGCGATGTTGTCCGTTTCTTCGTTCCGTATCAAGCGCTTTGGGGGCAAGGCGGGGTTGCACCAGGAACATGCCGATCATCATCACGCCCATAGCGGCCCAGACCCAGGGCGAAAACCGCTCGCCCAGGATCAGCATCGCCCAAAGAACGCCAAAGCCCGTCACCAGATAGCTAACCTGCACCGCGAAAATCGCCCCCGCCCGCCGCACCATCCAGACATAGGCGGTATAGACAGTGACATGGATCAGGGAACTGGCAAGGATGGCTTTGTCGGGCGGCCCCCATGACCGAAGATCGATGAACTGACCCGAGAACACAGCGAAAGGAAAGGCGATGAGCGCACCAAGAAGCGACGCGCCGAACAGCACCTCAACCGCATCCAGTTCCGCCGTGCCCCATTTGGCAACGACGTTGCCCTCTAGCCCGTAGAAAAACGGTGCGATAAGGGCCAAGGGCACAAAGGCGACCATAGCGCGGTCCGGCAAACTGGCCTCGGGACCGACGATCAAAAGAACGCCGATCAGACCGCAGACAAGGCCCATGAAACGCGTGACTTGAAAGCGTTCGTTTCCAAGCGCCAGTGCAACCGGAAAAGCAAACATCGGCACCAATGCCAGAAGGATCGAAATCAAGCCAGACGGCAGATGGCGGATGGCTTCGTAGGTTGCAGAATTGGGGATAAGCGTGCCGACAAGCGCGATGAAAAGGTAAACCAGCAGCGCGCGCCTATCGAGCCGCAGCGGCTTTCGACGCAGCATTTGCAACAAAGCCAGCGCTATCGTCGAAATGGCCAGTTGCCAGAAGATCAGACCAAAGGGCAGATATCCCTCGCTGACCGCAATTTTGGCCAAGGGTTGGGTCATGCCCCACCCTGCCCCCATCAGGGCCAGCACAAAGAACAGGAAGCCGACTTCGCGGATCATCTATTGATGTCAGGGCGATGGCGCAAGTCTGCCGCCGTCGCGCACTGGCGTGATCGACGTGGCAAGACCAGTGGCATTGTCGGTTTCCACAAGAACGCCCGACAAGGATGCGTCTCCGTTTGCGGGCGTGAACCGGCCCCCGCTCATCCCCGTCAGGAAACGACGCATGGGTTCGGCCTTTTCCATGCCGATGACCGAGTTGTAGTCACCGCACATGCCAGCGTCTGTCATGTATCCGGTACCGCCCGCCAATATCATCGCATCGCCCGTGGGCACATGGGTGTGCGAACCGACGACCAAACTGGCTTTGCCGTCGCAATAATGCCCCATGGCCATTTTCTCGGAGGTTGCTTCACAGTGGATGTCGATCACGCTGGCATGAATGGGGCCAGACAAAGGGTGCGTTTTCAGAACGGTTTCGATGGCCGAAAACGGATCATCGAAAGGGCGCTTCATAAACACCTGCCCCAAGACCTGCGCCACCAGAACCTTCTTGCCTGCGGGCGCATTGTAAACCCGAAACCCCACACCGGGCGCAGCCTTGGAAAAGTTGATCGGCCTTAAGATGCGCGGCTCTTTTTCGATGCCGGCCATCATCTCGCGCCGGTCAAAGGCGTGATCTCCAAGAACCATCACATCGGCTCCGGCACTTAGAATGCCGTTCGCATGTTCCGGCGTGATCCCTGCCCCTGACGTGGCGTTTTCGCCGTTCACAATGGTGAAATCCACGCTCAGCCGCTCTTTCAGCGGGCCAAGACGCTCGGCAATCGCGCGGCGGCCCGCACGGCCCACCACGTCTCCTAGATAAAGAAGTCGCATAGATCAGCCCTAGTCCTAAGCGCGGTGCTTAGCAAGAATGGATGGCTGGAAAGGCGCGTTTCTTTCACATTAGGTTTGATGCGGGGTGATTGCGCCCGCCTCGGTCACGATCAGATCCAGCGGCTGATCTGTTGGTTCCGTGGGCACCCGGTCGCATTCCTGCGCGCTGTAAGCAAAGCCAATCGCAAACACGCGGTGAAGACGGCGCAGTTGATCCAACGTCCGGTCATAATGCCCCGCGCCGTACCCCAACCTTTGCCCATGGACGTCAAAGGCCAGAAGCGGCAGCACCAAAGTGTGCGGCGCGACGTGCGTATCAACCGATGGCACCGCAACGCCAAACCCGTCCACGTCCATGTCCGCACCGGGTGTCCAGACGCGAAACGTCAAAGGGTTGTACCCCGACGTCACCGGCAGGCACACCGTCCCACGTTTGGCGAAAGCCTCCATCACGGGGCGCGGGTCAATCTCGGAGCGAATGGGCCAATAAAACGACACCGGATGGTCGGCCCCATTCAGCGCTTGTTCCAGATGGGCCAAAGCAGGCACCGGATCGACAACAGCATGAGCCTCGGTGCGCCGGGCCGCCATCTCTTTGCGAAGCGTTTTCTTTTCGATCACAACAACACCATCGAGGCGAGACCAAGAAAGGCAAAGAACCCAACCACATCCGTCACTGTTGTCACAAAAGACCCCGATGCAAGCGCCGGATCAATGCCGATCTTGTCCAGCGTCAAAGGCACCAGCACACCGGCAAGTCCTGCAACCAGCAGGTTCACGACCATGGCCACCGCAATCACGACTCCCAACATGGGCGAGCCGAACCAGATCACGCCGACCACGCCCATGACCACCGCGAAAATCAGCCCATTCAAGAAACCGGCCACCGTTTCCCGCCGGATCACGCGCAGCGCGTTTGCCGCGGTCAAATCCCGCGTCGCCAAAGCCCGCACCGCCACGGTCATAGATTGTGTCGCCGCATTTCCGCCCATGGACGCAATGATCGGCATCAAAACCGCCAAAGCCACCACAGCCGTAATCACGTCTTCGAAAAACGAAATCACAATGGACGCCAAGATAGATGTGGCAAGGTTCACCCCCAACCAAGGAAAACGACGCCGCACAATTTGAAGGGTCGAGGTGGACAAGCTTTCCTCGCCCACACCGGCCAGACGGAACACATCTTCTTCGTGCTCTTCGTCCAAGACAACCATGGCATCATCAATCGTGATCACCCCTGTCAGCCGTCCATCGGCATCGACAACGGGGGCTGAAATCAGGTGATACTGGTTGAACGCATAGGCCACATTGCCTTCGTCCTCATCAGCGCGGAAGATGCGGAAACTGTCCTCGGTGAGGCTTGCCAAAAGCGTATCCCTCGGAGACGCCAGCAACCGCCCCAAGGTGACATAGGCCACGGGCCGATGGCGCGGATCGACCAAAATGACATGATAGAACTGTTCCGGCAGGCCCGTCTGACCGCGCAAATAATCTGTCGCATCGCCAACGGTCCAGTGTTCAGGCGCGGTCACAACCTCGCGCTGCATCAAACGACCGGCGGAAAACTCCGGGTGTGACAGGGCCTGCTCAACCGCGATCCGATCCGAACTGTCCAGAACCTCCAGAATGGCTTCTTGCTGCGGTTCGTCCAGGTCCTCCAGAATGTCGACAACATCGTCCGATTCCAGCTTGCGCACGGCCTCGGCCAATTGCGCATCTGGCAGAACCTCGATGACATCTTCGCGGATATCTTCGTCGATCTCCGACAAAACCTCGCCGTCGATCAACGGCCCGGCGAACAAAATCAACTCGCGCCGCTGGGCGCCATCCACCTGTTCCAGAAAGTCAGCGATATCGGCGGGGTGCAAAGGCGCGAACAGCTCTTCCAGCCGTTTATGATCCTGCGTCTCGACACAGCGAAGCACGTCTGACGTCAGACTGCGATCCAGTGCATAGTCATCATCGCGGCTGCCTTCGGCCTCGGACACTTGGGACTGATCGATCATGAAACGGCCTCCTGTCACAATTCGGCGCACCTTAGAGCATCACCCGGGATGGACAACCGAAACGTCCCCGGCTTAGCTGCGCCTATGGGACAAGAACCTGACCTTCTGATCGGCCAAACGCTGGTGCTGTCCGCTGACCTGCCGGTCACCGCCACTTACAACAGCCGGGGTGGTGTCCTGATCCGGGACGGCATGATCGAGGCCGTGGGCCATGGCGCGACCCTGCAAAGCCAGTTCCCCCAAGCCCGCATCACCGATTTCGGCGACGACCTGATCCTACCCGGCTTCATCGACGCCCATGTGCATTACCCCCAGACTGCGATCATCGCCAGCTGGGGCAAACAGCTGATCGACTGGCTGAACGACTATACATTCCCCGAAGAGATGAGATTCGCCGATCCCGACTACGCCGCCGTGATCGCCAAGCGTTTCTTCGATCTGTCCCTGTCCAACGGCACCACCACGGTTGCCAGCTATTGCACCGTGCACCCCGAAAGCGTGACGGCCTTTTTCGAAGAAGCCCTGTCGCGTGGCCTCCGGTCGGTTGGTGGCAAAACCTGCATGGATCGAAACGCGCCCGAAGGCCTATGCGACACGGCCCAATCCGCCTATGACGACAGCCGGCGCCTGTTGGAACGCTATCATGGCAAAGACCGTCTCTCCTACGCCATCACACCGCGTTTCTCGCCCACATCAACCCGCGATCAACTTAGCGCTTTGGGCGCGCTTTGGTCCGAGCATCCCGATTGCCCCATGCAAACGCATCTGAGCGAACAACCTGCGGAACTGGCTTGGGTTGCCGAATTGTTCCCCGAAGCCCGCGACTATCTGGACACCTACGCTTCCACTGGCCTTTTGGGATTTGGCGGACTTTATGGTCACGCAATCCATCTGAGTGACCGGGAATGGAGCCGCCTGGACGAGGTCGGCGGTGCGCTGATCCATTGTCCGACCTCAAACACCTTCATCGGCTCGGGCCTTTTCGACATGGACCGCGCCCTGGCCCACAACATGCGCGTGGGACTGGCCACAGATACCGGCGGCGGGTCTTCCTTTTCCATGCTGCGCACGATGGCGGCGGCTTATGAGGTGGCGCAACTCAAAGGCCGTGCGCTTCATCCGTCCGAACTTCTTTGGCTGGCGACCGTCGGCTCTGCCAGAACCCTGCGGCTGGACGATAAGATCGGACGACTTCAGCCCGGTTTCGAAGCAGATCTCACCGTCCTAAACCTTGCCTCAACCCCCGCGATCGCACAACGGGCAGCTCAGGCAGACGACATCTGGCAGGCCCTTTTTCCCACGATCATGATGGGCGACGACCGTGCCATCCGGCAGGTGCGTGTCATGGGCCAGATCGTGACACCCGGATGATCTGTTGCGATATGCGTATTTAAAAAAGAGATGAAGACCCGGGCATGCGCAGAATTTTAATCTCACTCAAAGTTAACGCCCCCTAGGGAACAAGGGACAAGACGGGGCTTTCATCTCTTTTCAAATACGCAAATCCGTGCTGTGCCATCAGCGCAAACGTTTCACCATAAGGAAAGAACCCGACACTCTATGATCACGTTCGCAATTGCCGTCTTCTTCTTGCTGATCACACCCGGTCCCGGCGTCTTGTCGTTGGCCGGTGTGGGGGCTGCCTTTGGGTATCGTCACGGGCTACGCTATCTTGTCGGACTGTTTATCGGAACCAATCTGGTCTGTCTTTGCGTGATCACCGGCTTGGCCGCGGTCCTTTTGGCAGAACCACGGTTACGGTTGGCCTTCATGCTGATTTCGGTTGGGTACCTTTTGTGGCTGGCCTTTCGCATCGCCTTCGCCGGCGCGAAAATCGCCTTTATCGACCGCCCTAGTCCGCCGGGTATTCGCGGTGGCCTTTTGCTGCAAGCGGTTAATCCCAAAGCCTATGTGGTCAACACCACGTTGTTTTCCGGTTTCGCCTTTATGGCAGACCGGCCTGTCCTTGAGATGGTGATCAAGCTGATCCTTTTGAACGGTCTCTGGATCAGCATTCACTTTATCTGGCTGTGGATCGGTGTGACGATCCAACGGATGGATCTTGACCCGAAGGTGCAGCGCGGGATCAATATCGCGATGGCTTTGGCCATGTTGATCGTTGTCGGGCTGGCGACACGATCCGCCCTGTGACTTAGCTTGCCAACTTCTGAACCGTGTGTCGCGCCGACCGCAATGCTGCTGCCAAATCAAAGCTGACTATCCGCCCCTCCGACACTACGACCCGGCCTTCGACGATCAATGCCTCGACCTGCCTTGGGCCCGCCAGCACCAAGGCCGCCGGATCCCAGCTGCCCGCACTTTCCAACCCTGAGACGTCCCAGACCGCAATGTCGGCGCGATAGCCCGGCGCGATCTTTCCGATATCGTCCCGCCCCAAGACACGGGCACCGCCAAGGGTGGCGATCTCTAACGCTTCGCGCGCCGCCATGGCATCGGCCCCCAAGGCGACACGCTGCAAAAGCATGGTCTGGCGCGCCTCGTCGATCAGCGATGCCCGGTCGTTCGAAGCCGAGCCATCCACCC
This sequence comes from uncultured Rhodobacterales bacterium, assembly GCA_964632495.1. GTDB lineage: Bacteria > Pseudomonadota > Alphaproteobacteria > Rhodobacterales > Rhodobacteraceae > CALKXV01. The sequence goes on along the minus strand of CAZWDS010000009.1, from coordinate 19,748 downwards.
CCAACCCCAAAGGCACACCCGCATCCCGCATGGCCCGGACAGGCGCAATACCTGACCCCAAACGGCAGTTGGAACAGGGGCAATGCGCCACGCCCGTGGCAGAGCGCGCGAACAGGTCGATCTCGCCTGCATCCAGTTTAACGCAATGCGCGTGCCAGACGTCATCGCCGGTCCAGCCCAAATCCTCGGCATATTGCCCGGGGCGACAGCCGAAGTGTTCCAGAGAATAGGCAATGTCCTCGTCGTTTTCGGCCAGATGAGTGTGCAACCGCACAGTTTTGTCGCGTGCCAATAGGGCGGCGTCGCGCATCAATTCGCGGCTGACAGAGAACGGTGAACAGGGCGCAACACCGACACGGACCATGGCACCTGGGCGCGGATCGTGGAACGCGTCGATCACGCGGATACAATCTTCCAGGATCGAAGCTTCGTCTTCCACCAAGGCATCCGGCGGCAGGCCCCCGGCACTTTCGCCAATCGACATCGCGCCCCGCGTCGGATGAAAACGCAAGCCTACGGTCCGGGCCGCTTCGACCGTGTCGTCCAGACGTGCACCATTGGGAAACAGGTACAGATGATCCGAACTGGTGGTACAGCCCGACAGCGCCAGCTCTGCCAACCCCAATTCTGCCGACAGCCGCATTTCGTCCGGGCCAAAACGAGACCAGATCGGGTAGAGCGTTTTCAGCCAGCCAAACAAAAGCGCGTCCTGCCCGCCCGGCACGGCCCGGGTCAGAGTTTGGAACAGATGGTGGTGCGTGTTGACCAAGCCGGGGGTGACAACCTTGCCGGCCATGTCCGACACCTCGGCCCCGTCCGTGGGCAGGGACGCACCGACAGCATTGATCACGCCGCCTTCGATCAACACGTCTGCGCCTGCCAAGTCTTCGCCGTCCATGGTGACCACGTGGTCCGCGCCTTTCAGAAGACGGCGTGTCACGCCAAAAGCGCCAAGGCGGCGGCGTGCAACTCGGGCGTGGCCGCCGCGATGGCGTGGCCGCCGTTGTGAGCCGGGCCACCGTTCCAGTCCGTCACGAGACCGCCTGCGGCTTCGACCACGGCAATGGGGCCTTGAATGTCATAGGGTTGCAGCACCGCTTCGATCACCAGATCTATCTGCCCCGCCGCCAACAGCGCATAGGCATAGCAATCACAGCCAAAACGCGTCAGTTTGACCGTGTCGGCGACCCGCTCGAAAGCGGCACGGTCTTTAGGCGTACCAACCTCAGGAAACGTGGTGAACAGTGTCGCCTCCGCCAAGGCCGTGGTGTTGCGAACGCCCAAGGCGTGCGTTCCCATAGGGCCACGCACCTCGGCACGGCCACCGCCGCCCATGAAGCGTTCGCCGATATAGGGCTGATCGATGATCCCAAGCTTGGGGCCATCCGCATCACCGGCTGCAATCAACACGCCCCACGTCGGTGTCCCCGAAATGAAGCCGCGTGTGCCGTCGATGGGATCAAGCACCCATGTGATACCGCTGGTGCCGGGCTTCACCCCATGTTCTTCACCCAATATGCCGTCGTCCGGGCGCTCACGTTCCAAGATTGCCCGCATCGCGGCTTCGGCATCCCGATCTGCAATCGTGACGGGATCGAAATCCACCGTTTTGCTGTCAGCCGTCAGATCTGCACGCCGGAAATGGCTGAGAGTGACGACACGCGCGGCATCGGCCAAGGCTTCGGCCACCGGCCAAAGCGTGGAATAGTCTGTCGTTGGATGTGACACGCGTCCTCTTTCGCAACTAGACCTTTGGACTAGGCAGCGGACAGACAGGCGTCAAGAGTGGTAACGCAGGGCCCGAACGGCCCTTAGAAATTATGCGACGTCGCTTAGAACGCGCGCCAGTTCAAACAGGCGGCGTCGTTGTGTCTCGGGAATGGCGTAGTAAGAGCGCACCAATTCCAGAGCTTCCTTGTCTTTCAGGATGTCCAACGGGATATCCTGCGAGGCGCCATCCGTATTCGCATGGTCCTGCGATGACAGTCCTTCGAAGAAGAAACTGACCGGAACGGATAGTGCCGCAGAGATGTCCCAAAGCCGTGACGCAGAGACGCGGTTCATACCCGTTTCGTATTTTTGAATTTGTTGGAACTTGATCCCAACCTTTTCAGCAAGCTGCTGCTGTGTCATACCCACAAGCCATCTACGATGCCTTACGCGTTTTCCGACATGCACATCTACCGGGTGCTTCATGATTCGGCTCCCATTCATTCAACCTATGGTTCTATGCGGTATTTTGAGACAACTTAGAAGTTGTCCTTTTAGTCAGGACGAGATCGAAACAGTGGCGATTCTCTACCATATGCCACTTGCCCATTTCCCATTGTTCCGCTCAAATCACTTTGCAAAGCGTACGCTTTAGAAACAAGTTTCGCAACAGTTCGGTGACGTTGCAGCCGCCAACTTTCACTAGTTTAACTTAGGTTTAGGAGATGAAATGTCGCATAAGCTGCACGCTATAGTTGTTGAATCTCAAGGCAATGCACCCCACCTTTGCGACCTTTCTGCCCCTGATTTAAGGGCTGGACAGGTCCGTATTAAAGTTAACGCCTGTGCGCTGAATTTCGCCGATCTTCTTATGATTGAGGGCCGCTACCAAGATATGCCGCCGTTTCCGCTAACACCCGGAATGGAGATTTCCGGCGAAATCTTGGAAATCGGGCCGGATGTCGCGAATCTGCAAGTTGGCTTACAAGTTGTTGCGTTCTCGGGCCATGGCGGCTTGGCAAGCGAGACTGTGGTGGATGCGACGCGTTGTATCCCACGCCCCAAAACCATGGATGACATCACCGGCGCGGCCTTTCTGATCGCCTATGGAACCTCACATCTGGCTTTAACGCGGCGGGCTGCACTTTCGAAAGGCGAGCACCTCGTCGTCTTGGGCGCTGGTGGTGGTGTTGGGCTGACAGCCGTTGAAATTGGTGCAGCTCTTGGCGCCAAGGTCACCGCGGTCGCGCGCGGTTCGGACAAGCTGACCGCAGCGCGTGACAAAGGCGCCGCCCATGTGATTGACAGCGACACGACGGATGACTTGCGCAGTGCCCTCAAATCGATCGGGCCGGTTGATGTGGTATATGACGCGGTTGGCGGGGCTTTAGGTGACGCGGCCATGCGCTGTCTTGCGCCAGAAGGACGCCACCTGCTGATCGGCTTTGCCAGCGGCGACCTCCCTGCCCTGAAACCCAACCACATGCTGGTCAAAAACATTTCGGCTATCGGAGTCTATTGGGGCAATTACCTGACGTTTCACCCCGAGGCCCTGAAGGACAGTCTGAGTACTTTGATGGAATGGCACGCCGCCGGACGCATCAAACCCCACGTCAGCCATGTTCTGCCGATAGAGCGCGCGACCGAGGCGCTTCAGCTTTTAAGAGATCGCAAGTCGACCGGAAAGATCGTGGTTACGCCGTAAGGGCCAATTGCGGAGCGACGAAAGACCGTCGCACCATATCGGCCAGAACATCCAATACGTCGCCGCGTTTTGCCTCGGTTTTGTACATGTTCACCTTGAACGATCCCAAGTCCGGCAAGCCGCTGTTGCTGGGCAAGGCCTCGATCTGTGGCACGGCGGTGCCCTGAAGCTGGGCAATCACGGCTATATCCGCTGAGACGGTCGCCTCAACCGTCCGGCTGGAATCTGAATCCACCGCCATCGACCACGGGATCCCGGCGGCATCAAGCGCCGCCTGCATCGGTCGGCGGAACATGCACTGAGGCTCGGACGCCAAAGGCAACGGGCGCTTGTGCCACGCCTTTCCACCAGGGGCACCGTACCAGATCAGCGGTTTTTCCATCAGGGTTTCACCGCCCGCCTGCACGTTTTGCTCGGTTGTCAGGATCAGATCGCATTTGCCAGCCCTAAACATCTCAAGCAGCCGCACGGTGGCCGAAGATATCAGTTGGACGCGCATCCGGGGGTTCTCGGCAGCGAACATCTGCAACACCGGGGGAATGGCAGGATAAACGATGTCGTGCGGCACGCCCAAAACCAGATCGCCTTCGTAAGCACTGTGGGTCATCCGGCTAAACACCTCGTCATTCAGCGCAAGCAGTTTGCGCCCATAGCTTAGCAATTGCTCCCCCGCTCCGGTCAAAGCAATGCCGCGCCCGGACCGATCCAGCAAACCCTGATCCAGACTTTCCTCCAATCGCTTCAACTGCATCGAGACGGCAGATTGCGTCAGGTTCAAAACAGAAGCGGCTTTTGTCACTCCGCCCGTATCGGCTACGGCGACAAAGGATCGCAGGGCGGTCAGATCAAGATTTCGGGGCATATCACGGTTCCTGATGTATCGCGTCAAATTAATTCGTTTTTCAAATCTATCAGAGCGCGGCATATACATCAACAGAATTGATATCTTGCCCCGGATGCATCACAGTAACGAAAGGAAAACCGATGATTCAGCACAGTCAAACCTGCCAGCCCGGCTTTCAAACGAGATCAGGATTGCGCTATAAGATACCGGTTTTGCGCAACCTTTTCGTATTGCATGACATCTGGAAAGAAAGACGCCTGCTTTCGGTGATGGACGCACACCGTTTGGACGACATGGGGCTAAGCCTTACGGACGCCAAAGAAGAAGCCCGCCGCGCCGCATGGGATGCCCCCGAACGCTGGCGTCGCTAAAACGGCATCTCGGTCCAAAAAATCGTCGCATTCTATGCTTATAAGTGTTGAATATCTCGCTATTCCCACCATATTTAGTCAGGAATGGCCGGATATCGGCGTTTTGAGACAGCAAGGAGCATATTTACATGGCTGAGTTTGATACCATCCGCACGACAACGACGGGTGTAAATACGGCCGAAATACACGAAGGCCTGCGCGCCCACATGAACAAAGTCTATGGCATCATGTCCGTAGGCATGTTGGTCACGGCCGGTGTGGCCTGGGCCGTTGGGACAAGCCCCGCACTTTTGTCGCTTTTCCGTGACCCAACCACGTTGCAACCCAATATTCTGGGCTGGATCGCGATGTTCTTGCCTTTGGGGATGATTTTCCTCTTTGGTGGTATGATCAATCGCTTGTCGGCCTCAGGCGCACAGACGTTCTTCTATGTGTTTGCGGCGGCTATGGGTCTGTCGATCGCATGGATTTTTGCTGCCTTCACCGGCATGTCGATTGCGCAAACCTTTGTGGCCACGTCCGCCGGTTTCGCGGGTCTTAGTCTTTACGGGTACACGACCAAACGCGATCTGTCGGGTATGGGCACCTTCTTGATGATGGGTTTGATTGGCCTGATCATTGCAATGGTGATCAACCTGTTCCTGCAATCCGGCGCCATGGCCTTCGCCATATCGGTGATCGGGGTACTGATCTTCGCAGGTCTGACCGTCTATGACACGCAGCGGATCAAGACCGACTATCTGGCCCATGCCCAAGCTATGGACGGCGAATGGTTGCAGAAGTCAGCCATCATGGGCGCGTTGAGCCTGTACCTGAACTTCATCAATATGTTCATGTTCCTGTTGCAGTTCATGGGCAGCCGCGAATAACGCGACCTGACCTTAGACAACCAAAGGCCGGCTGTTCAGCCGGCCTTTTCTTTTGGGGCTCTGCCCCCTTGGCCTTTGGCCAATTCCCCAGAAGTATTTTCGGCAAGAGGAAAGGCAAATTTGCTCAATTTTGATCGGATGCTCGATTTGAACCCCCACGCGGCTTGGCATGTCGTGGGGAACTTGTGCTTTAAAGAAAAAACAATAGAGCGAAGAGTAGTCCTATGCCGCCGCCCGAACTGATGGCATCGGCGATCATGGCGAATTCATCGTCACTGTCACTTTCGTCGTCCAAACAAATCTGACCCTCTTTCAAGGGGCCGCAGTCTGGCAGAACGGGTGGCCATGCCTCGCCCGAGAGATCCGTGGCCGCGCCTTGCGACCACCCTGCAATCTCTTCAGCGCCAGCGGCGGTTTTGGCAAAGGACAGCCGGATAACCTCGTGCGCGGTGTTCAGCGAAAAGGTCAAAGCGCCGTCTTCCAATCCCGGTGAGACTGGCGTGCGCAAACCGACGGCATAACTGTCGGCTTCGGCACTTTCGTCGACAGCGGTATTGTCCGGCACGTCGAAAATGTTCATCCAGTCTTCCGGCACCTGGCCCGTCAGCCGTTCAGCCCAGACCTGTGTATAGGTGTCGCCAAAACCATCCAAGGACAGTGCCACATCGCCGGGAGGCGTTTCCCCTGCTGCGATAAACAGGATCAGTTTGTCGGCGTTTTCAAAACCGTAGGACGTGGCGGCTGCACTGGTGTCATAGTCAGCTTCAGACGCCAGTACATGGGTGCCGCCGACACTTTCGTAGATCATGTCTAACATGTCGGCACCGATGAAATCGTGATCGATGCCATTTTCGCGCCAGGACAACCGGCTGGGGTGGATCAGATCAATGCCAAAGACGGCGCCTGCGTCCATCCCCGCCTCGGCATAGCTGGAGAAGCTTTCCAACAGATAGGCTGCGTGTTCCTGCCCATAGGCGGCGGCATCCAAAGTGTCTTGCCAGAAGTTTTCGAATTCGGTCGTGGTGCGGCCGTCCATATCGACATCTTCGGGATCAATGACCAAGCCTTGGGCGGCTTGGTATTCGACATATTCTCCAAGGACGCCATTGCGCGTCAGCGTCACGGTATTCCACGCCGACACGAAGAGGTTTGGCGCGTCGCCGGTTTCCGCTTCCCAAGCGTCCAGCACGTCTTGATAGGTATCGATGTTCGGGTCGATGCCCTGGGGTTGATAGGCGAAGCGGTGATGGATCAGCATATCGACGTTGTCGATGGACACCGGCGACAGGGCAGCCCGGATGTCGATGTCGTCGGCCAGTGTTTTGCCGGATTGAAGCGCGATTGTCAGATCAGCATCGATCAGGTTGGTGGCAGGATCGGCAAGGGCCAGGGCGATTTCGCTGACCATGATGTCGGCCACAGCCCCGTATTGCGCCGCCGCCGTGGTCGCCGCGTCGGAAAAATGCGCGTAGTATTCGCTCCCCACCTCAAGGATCAGTTTGTCGGGCAAAGGCCCATAATCCCCGGCCAAAAGATCGCCAAGAAACCCTGAAATGTCCGCCTGCGCAGCAGTCAGATCGTCAGCATAGCGAAAGGTGGGCAGGATCACCGAAAGTTCGGCACCCTTTTCCACGGCAATCGCCATCATCTCGGCAAGGTCAGGCTTGTTGTTGGCGGGGTTCTGCAATCCGTCAAAGTCAAATCCGTAGCGGTCGGCGCGGGTTTCGGCCAATGTTCCGCCGGGCCAAACAATCAACCCGATATTGGTGTCATCGATCTGAGAGAGGAAACGGTTGATTCCGTTATAGCTGACATAGCGCGCGCCGAACACCGCGTCCGAAAGCGCTTCGGTAGAATCGGCATAGGCAGAAGTGCCTGATTCCACGAATAAATTTAAAGCCATACTCGCCACACCCCCTAACAAACCACCAGCACATTAAGATTGTACCAAGACAGCCCAAAACCCGCCGCATTTTCGGCAAATTTTCTTCAAACTTTCAGGGGTTTGCGGAGGCAATGCGCCCGTATCTAAGGCCTAATACAACCCATCTTCCAGCACACCATCGGCGCTCATCTGGGCGTAAAGCAACCCTTCGCGCAGGCCGCGATCTGCGACGGTCAGACGGTCCGTTGGCCAGACACGCAACAGGGCTTGCAGGATGGCGGCGCCCGACATGATCAGCGCGTGACGGTCTTTGCCGATGCGCGGGTCGGCGCGGCGGCCTTCGGGGCCCATGTCCAGGTAACCGCGGATCACCTTGTCGATTTGATCCGAGGTCATGCGCAACCCGTCCACCTTGGATCGGTCATAGCGCCGGATACCCAGATGGCTGGCCGCGACCGTGGTGACGGTGCCCGAGGTGCCGATGATCTGAAACCCTTCGCGGGTCTGTTCCGTCTCATAGGGGGAAAACTCGGACAGGTTCTCTTCGAAATACCAGCTCATCAACGCGAACCGGGCCGCATCGTTTTCCACGTCGTCAAACTGATCGCGCAGGGTGGCGACGCCCAATGGCACAGAAATCCAATCCACCACATGGGCCGCCGGAAAAGGCGATGCCGGATCGGGCTTAAAGCCCGTGTTCAGCCGCATCAAGGCGCGGGGGCGCTCGATCTTGGGCACGCGGCTCATGTCGATCCAGACCAGCTCGGTCGAGCCACCACCGATATCCACGACCAGCAATTGCTCGGTGCGCGGCGACACAAGCGGCGCGCAGGAAATCACCGCAAGGCGGGCTTCTTCTTCTGGCTTGATGATTTCCAGCTTCAGCCCGGTTTCCCGGGTAATGTGGTTCAAAAATCCAGAGCCATTATCGGCACGCCGGCAGGCTTCGGTCGCCACAAGGCGCATGCGCTGCACAGAATGTTTGTCGATCTTGGACCGGCAAATCTTCAAGGCCTGCGCGGTTCGACGCATGGCCGCCCGCGACAACCGGCCCGAGGCTTCCAACCCTTGGCCAAGCTGAACGGACTTTGAGAAACTATCAATGACATGGAACTGATTGCCCTTGGGTTGGGCAATCAGCATCCGACACGAATTCGTGCCCAGATCCAGCGCGGCATAAAGCTCGGCTGGATCAGCTGGACCGGGTCCGCCCTCTTCTACCGTCAACGGGAGAGGGCCAGCGCCGGGTGGTCGTTTGGGGGCCATGCCGCCCTCCACATTCTGGTTAACCTCACCCTAGGGGAAGGATGCGCCGTCACGCAAGTGTCCTGTCAGAGGATTGCCTGTGTCGAAAACCTTCCCTCGCGCCGAAAAATGCGCAATAGAACGCGCACAAGGCAAACAAGGAGAGATCCCATGCACGACATTCGCGCCATCCGCGAAAATCCCGAAACGTTCGACGCCCAAATGGCGCGTCGGGGGCTGTCGGGCGTGTCGTCAGAGGTTCTGTCCATAGACGAGGCGCGCCGCACCAAGATCACGGCCGCGGAAGCCGCACAGGCTGAGCGGAACACCGCTTCGAAAGAAGTGGGGGCAGCCAAAGGGCGTGGTGACGAAGCCGAGTTTGAACGGCTTCGCGCCCTTGTGGCTGAAAAGAAGGCCGAAATTGCGCGGCTGGAGGACGAGGCCAAGGCCGAAGATGTTCGCATGCGCGATCTTCTTTTGGGCCTGCCGAACGCACCCTACGATGATGTGCCGGACGGGGCGGATGAGGATGACAACATCGAGGTGCACACCTGGGGCGATGTCCCAAGTTTCGATTTTGACCCGGTCGAGCATTATGACATCGCAGGCGTCAAACCCGGCATGGATTTTGAGACCGCCGCCAAACTGTCAGGAAGCCGCTTTGTGCTGTTGCGCGGCGCCGTGGCACGTCTGCACCGCGCTTTGGCGCAGATGATGCTGGACGTGCACACAGACGAAAACGGGTTGGTCGAACATATCACGCCGGTTCTGGTGCGCGACGAGGCGATGATTGGCACCAACCAACTGCCGAAGTTTGCCGAAGACAGCTATCAGACCCGCGAAGGCATGTGGCTGATCCCGACCTCCGAAGTGACCCTGACCAACTCGGTCCGCGAAAGCATTCTGGATGGCGACACCCTGCCCCTGCGCATGTGCGCGCATACTCAGTGCTTTCGCTCTGAAGCCGGGTCTGCGGGCAAAGACACCTCGGGCATGTTGCGCCAACACCAGTTTGAGAAAGTCGAAATGGTGTCTGTCGTTCACCCGGATCAGTCCGAAGACGAACAACAACGTATGTTGAAATGCGCAGAAGGCATTCTGGAACGTCTGGGCCTTGCCTATCGCACCGTGTCGCTGTGCACGGGTGATCTGGGATTTGGCGCGCGCCGGACCTATGACATCGAGGTTTGGTTGCCGGGGCAAAACGCCTTCCGCGAAATCTCGTCTGTCTCAACCTGCGGTGATTTTCAGGCGCGTCGCATGAACGCTCGGTTCCGCGACGGCGACGGCAAACCACAGTTCGTCCATACCCTGAATGGATCGGGCCTCGCCGTGGGTCGCGCTCTGATCGCGGTCCTGGAGAACGGCCAGACCGCCGACGGCGGTGTCATCCTGCCCCAAGGGCTTGGCCCTTGGTTGGGAGGGGCGACACGGATCACTCCGGGTGGCGATCTGGCTTAGACGATCGAGGGGGCTCTGCCCCCACCTCACTTCGTTCGGCCCCCCGAGGTATTTAGAAACGAGAAGAAGCACGATTTGACTTAAATACGCTGTTCTTTTCGTTGCACATTCCTTTGAGGCGGCCTTGATAGGACCGGGTGCAGACCCGCTTTTAAAGTGGGGCCGTTCCTGGCGGAAAGGCAGCAAGGAACGGCCCCGGGGCGGGAGGGGTTAGCCCGCGGTCAAAAGGCCAGCCGAGACGCCGGCTGCCAGTTCGTCGTCGTCCAAAGCGCCGTCAGCATTGGCGTCCAGCGTCGTGAACACCTCTTCTGTCAGGTCCGGATAGGTGACTTTGACTTCGTCCATCGAATAGACGCCGTCGCCGTTCGCATCTTCAACCTCGGCCATTGCAGCCGTTGCACCCAGACCCAAAAGGGTCGCCAAAATGATATTCCAACGTGTCATGTCTCAAAGTCTCCTATGTGAGAGGAGGCCGGGCCCTGGCCTCTTTTTGAAGCTTCGAGGAAAGAGGTAGGACGCAGGTTCGCCCCTCACAATGGGAACACGCAAGCGGCAGAGCCATGCGCCAGAGATCGCTGATTTGAGCGCTTCGGGTTTTGCGGAAACTTGCCGTTTTTTGCGCGCCAAACCCGGTCGGCCAGAAGTTGCTTGGCGAACGTGACGGCTTTCGCGGGGATTGGCCGATGTCAGCCGGACCGGTGTTGAAACCCTAGACGGATGCGCCGGGACAACCGGTTCACGCGCAGGCGCATCTTTTCGGTCAGGCCCGGACGATGCCCATCTGCGATGGCCCGACCGTTGTTCACAGTGACCGCTTTGTCTTTCAACGCCCGAAAGTGATCTTGCGAGCCATCACTGGTGATCGCGCTGTGCAGATTGATCCAATCCAGCTTGGCCACATCTCTTAAGGGGGCCAAACTGGACGTCCATGTCCCGCCAATGTCCAAACGCCGCAAGGCTGGCAATGTTGTCAGCGGCGACAAATCCCGGACCCATGTTTGCGACAGATCCAGTGTATCCAGTGCGCTCAACCCTTCCAGCGGCTGCAGGTCATCCACAAGCGTGCGGCGCAAAGAGAGGATTCGCAGGTTTTCAAGTGACGCCAGCGCCGAGACATCCGAAATCGCCGTGCCGCGCAGATCCAATTGGGTCAAGTTGATCAGTTCGCCCAGTTCCGGTGGCAGTTTGCCTAATCCGCCCAGATCGCTAAGGCGCAGAACCCGCAAGTCGTCTTCTGCGGCAGCAGCAATGCGCTTTTCGGCCGCCTCATACGCCGCCTCGCTGCCGGGGTTTGCCGTGTAAAGAACACCAGCGGCAAGAATCGCCAGAAAAACCAGAATGCCGAAGATCAGCGGACGCATGATGTCAGTCTTTCAGTGAAGGTTTGCCCAAGTGCTTTCGCAAGCGCGACGGCGTGGCCTTCTTCTTATTCCGGTAAGGGTTCTTATCGCCCTGGCCCCGAAACGTCAGCCGGATCGGCGTGCCCGGCATGTCAAAATCCTGTCGCAGCCCGTTGACCAGATAGCGTTTGTAGCTGTCCGACAGTTTATCCGGGTAGGACGCCATGACCACAAAGCCCGGCGGTCGGGTCTTGGCTTGGGTCGCATAGCGCAGCTTGATCCGGCGTCCGCCCGGTGCGGGGGGCGGATGGGCTTCGACCATCGAGGTCAGCCAGCGATTGAGGGCAGAGGTATTCACCCGGCGATTCCAGACCGTATAGGCCTTTTCAACGGCGTCACGCAGCCGGTCCATGCCGCGCCCCGTCTTGGCCGACACGGTAATCAGGGGCGCACCCCGTAACTGGGGCAGCAGGCGTTCAAAGCTTTCCTTCAGATCGCGCAGCTTTTCCTGCTTGGCATCCTCGATATCCCACTTGTTGACCGCCACGACCACAGCACGGCCTTCCCGTTCGGCCAGATCAGCGATGCGCAGGTCCTGTTGTTCGAAAGGAATGGCCGCGTCCAAGAGAACGATCACCACCTCGGCGAATTTCACCGCACGAAGACCATCCGCGACCGAGAGTTTCTCAAGCTTTTCCTGCACCCGCGCCTTTTTGCGCATACCCGCCGTGTCAAAGATGCGCACCGGCAAGCCATCCCAGTCAAACGGCAGTGAGATCGCGTCGCGGGTGATCCCGGCCTCTGGGCCGGTCAGCAAACGGTCTTCGCCCAATAGCTGATTGATCAAGGTGGACTTGCCCGCGTTCGGACGGCCCACAACGGCGATCTGCATGGGTTTCTGCGGCGTTGGCCATGGAATGTCCGTTTCGTCTTCGTCGTCGTCCGACACGTCCACGTCCACCAGCGGCGCTTCTTCCGCGACGCGCGCGGCTTTTTTGTCCGCGGCTTCCGCAATCGGGGCCAATGCCATCAACAATTCGCTTAGGCCCTCACCGTGTTCGGCAGACAAACCAATGGGATCGCCCAAGCCCAAGGAGTAGGCCTCGATCAAACCACCCTCGCCCGCGCGGCCCTCTGCCTTGTTGGCGGCCAAGATCACATGGGCGCTTTTCTTGCGCAGAATGTCGGCAAAAACCTCGTCCGCCGGCAAAACACCATCACGCGCATCGATCATGAACAGACAGGCATCCGCCATTTCCACGGCGCGTTCCGTCAGACGGCGCATCCGGCCCTGCAGGCTTTCGTCGGTGGCTTCTTCCAAACCTGCCGTGTCGATGACGGTGAACTTGATATGCGCAATCCGCGCTTCGCCTTCGCGCAGATCGCGCGTCACGCCCGGCTGGTCATCGACCAAGGCCAGACGTTTTCCAACCAGACGGTTGAACAGGGTCGACTTGCCCACATTGGGACGTCCGACGATGGCGAGAGTAAAGCTCATGAGATGCGATCCGATTTAGCGGAAGGCGTGCAACTGACCGTTTTCGGTGACAATGTAAAGAGTACGACCGGCGACGACCGGATTGCGGGCCGCGCCGTCCGGCAATTCCATAGTCCCCGTCAAAGCACCCGAAACCGGGTCAAACTGGCGCAACAGACCGTCGTTGGACACAAGGATCAAACGTCCGTTGGCCAAGACGGGGCCAAAGTGCGACACCGTGGCTTCGCGGCGTTTGATACGCTCACGCTCAAAGAACGGCAGATTGACCGCCCAGACCGCTTCGCCCGTCGCAGCATCTAAGCGCATCAGACGGTTTTCGTCCGAGACCAGAAAGACGCCACCGCCCGCAACCCAAACCGGGCTGAGCGAGCCTTCATTGGCCCGCCAGACCCGTTCACCGGTCACGGCACTGAACGCCGCAGCACGGCCCGAGTGATTGCCGGCATAGACAACATTATTGGCCACAACCGGATCCCCGGTCAGGTCAGAGAACCGGCTAAAGGCCCGCCCCTGACGTTCGCCCGCTACACTGGCGGCCCAGGTCTGGTTGCCCGGGCCGATGGCCGCAGCGACCAACTGGCCCGAAGATAACGGAAAGATCACCTGTCCACCGGCAATCGCGGGGGCCGCGCCACCTGCCACACCGTTGCGGCTGTCAGCGCCCAGAACTTGCCAAAGGATGCGCCCGTTGCTGGCGTCCAGCGCCCAGCCGATGTTGTTGCGGGTCACCAAATACACCACGCCATCCGCCACGGTCGGTGCGCCCGTCGCCGCAGATTCTAAGGACTGGACCCAGATCGGTTCGCCACTTGAGGCAGACAGGGCCGTGATTTGCCCAAAACCGGTGGTGGCAAACACCGTCCCACCTCCAAAAGCCAATCCGCCGCCTGAGGCGTCATCCGGATTTTCCGAAGCAGGTGTCAGATCGCGGGACCACACCGGGGCACCACCTGTCGTGATTGCACTCACCGTCGCGCGACTGTCCATCGTAAAGACACGACCGCCTCCCACGACCGGATCTGCCGTGATGCGATGCTTGCGTCCTTTGCCTTCGCCGATTGAAGCGCTCCAGACCTGCGACACGTTTTGACCCAGAGTGACGTGACTAAGATGATGTTGTGGATTGCCGCCCACATGGGTCCAGTCGCTGTTGGTTCGCGCCGCTGGCAGATTAAGCGGCAAGGCCTGATTGACCACGTCGCCATCCACCGCGCCCACGATATCAAGACGTTCGCCTTCAAGGATCACTTCCTGATCCCCGCAAGCGGCAAGCCCCAAAGCCGCAATCACCACAAAACAGAGATGTCGCACGTCCTGCCCCTTGCTACCCAGTCACGCCTAGCTTTCGTCCAGCGTTCCACCCAAAGCCACAATCAACTGCTGTGCGCGTCGGCGCAAGCCTTCTGTGACATCGGCATCGGCCAGAATATCCTGAAACGTCTGAAGCGCCGCGGCACTGTCACCCATTTCCAACTCGGCCAAAGCGCGTTGCTCAATGGCCAACAGGCGAAACGGATTGCCCGGAACCATGATCGGTTCAAGCTGCGCGATCCGGTCTTCTGGGTCGCCGCCGGGTAGAATGGCCGCCTTCAAACGGGCCAAATCCCGATACACATCCGGGGTCTCTGCATCATTAGCGATCCCATTCAGCGTGGACCGCGCCGTTTCCGGGTCTTCTGCCTCGGCGGAGGCTGCGGCTTGCAACAAGCCCACAAGCGCGCGGTTCCCAGCCGTATCACTTGGGGTCAAATTACCAAGTGCTTCGTTGCGTGCTTCGGGGGTTTCTTCTTGAAGAGCGGTCAGCAAAGCATCACCCGTGGCTTCCGCCTCGGCCCGCGCTTTGGCCTTTTGCCATTCAAACACCGACGCGCCGCCGACAACGAGGACGACCAGTAGAATGGCGATCCAGCCGTACCGCTTCATCAGCTTGTACAGCCGATCTTTGCGCACTTCTTCCGAAACTTCGTTGATAAAGGAATCTTGCTCGGACACCCTTGTTTTCCTACCCATTTGAAAACCTGAGCGCTCTCTTATCGCGTGCATGGCAGGATTGCAAAGAACACAATGCTGGAACGGGGTTGAAAACTTGCAGGCCAACGCAGATTTATGTAATCTAAACTGAACAGTTTAGCGTATTAACAAAGAATATCAGGGCCGGACGCGAAGTTTCGGCGGATCCAAGGACGCCCACTCATGCGAGTATTTCCCATCCT
Organism: uncultured Rhodobacterales bacterium; assembly: GCA_964632495.1. GTDB lineage: Bacteria > Pseudomonadota > Alphaproteobacteria > Rhodobacterales > Rhodobacteraceae > CALKXV01. Next base: position 4,607 of record CAZWDS010000009.1, on the reverse strand, counting down.
GACCGCACTTTTGGTCGTTGCAATCTTATATTTTGTTGTGCTTGAGCGTGACACTATGCAGGAATTCGCCGGAGCAGGACAAGCCGGGGCCGCAACAGGCGACGACGCACCTGCCGAGGCCGAAGCATCAGGCACGTCCATCGACGACAATGCCGTTTCCGTCGTCACGATGCGATCTGACGCACAAACCGTCGACAGTGCCGTCATCCTGCGCGGACGCACGCAAGCAGCCCGGCAAGTTGAACTGCGCGCCGAAACCACAGGACAGATCATCAGCGAACCATCACGGCGCGGTACAACGGTTGCCGAAGGTGACGTGCTCTGTCGTCTTGACCCGGGCACGCGCCTCATTTCGCTGGACGAAACAAAGGCCCGTTTGCGCGAAGCCAAAGTGCGTGTTCCCGAAGCCGAAGCGCGACTGGCCGAAGCCGAAGCGGGTTTGGTCGAAGCTGAAATCAATGATCGCGCCGCCTCGCGCCTCTCTGAAGGTGGGTTTGCTTCGGAAACCCGCGTCGCTCAAACCACCGCCGCAGTTCAATCCGCGCGGGCCAGCGTGCAAGCGGCCAAATCTGGGGTCGAAGCTACGAAATCCGGCATACAGGCCGCAGAAACCGCAGTGGCCGCCGCAGAAACAGAATTAGGCAACCTTGAAATCCGCGCGCCCTTTTCAGGCATTCTGGAAAGCGACGCGGCCGAGTTGGGGTCATTGATGCAACCCGGCTCGTTGTGCGCCACAATCATCCAGTTAGAGACGATCAAGCTGGTCGGCTATGTGCCCGAAACGCAGGTGGACCGGGTGGCCATCGGGTCGGTGGCAGGCGCGCGCCTGTCGTCAGGGACCGAGGTTGTCGGACAGGTCAGCTTTATTTCGCGTTCGGCCGATCCGACCACGCGCACCTTTCAGGTGGACGTTGAAATCCCGAACCCGGATTTGAAAATTCGCGACGGCCAAACCGCTGAAATTCTTATTCAATCCGATGGACAGATCGCGCATCTGTTGCCGCAATCGTCGCTGACGCTTGACGATGAAGGCCGCTTGGGTGTGCGGGTTGTGGACGATAACACGGCGATGTTTGCCCCCGTCAGCGTGATCCGTGACACCGTTGAAGGCATCTGGGTGACGGATCTGCCTGAAAGCGTCGAAGTCATTGTTGTTGGACAGGAATTTGTCACCGATGGTGTCGCAGTCGTGGCCACCCTTCGGGAGACGGACCAATGACCGGCATCGTCGACTGGGCTGCCAACCGGGCGCGGATGGTCATCGCCTTTATCGCGCTCTCCATTCTGGCGGGCGCGTTTGCCTATGCGCAATTGCCCAAAGAGGGCGAACCCGACATCGAAATCCCCGCGATTTTCGTCAGCGTTCCCTTTCCGGGTATTTCAGCGGAAGACAGCGAAAAGCTGTTGGTCAAGCCGATGGAAACCGAATTGGCCGATCTGGATGGGTTGAAGACGATGCAAGGCACTGCAGCCGAAAGCTATGCCGGTGTTGTGTTGGAATTCGAGTTCGGCTGGGACAAGACCAAAATTCTGGCCGACATCCGCGACGCCATGAACAACGCCGAAGCCAGCTTTCCGGCGGGGGCCGAGCAATATTCGATCAACGAGTTCAACTTCTCGGAATTTCCGATCCTGATCGTGAACCTGACGGGTGCCCTGCCCGAGCGCACTTTGTTGCGCTATGCCAAGGACTTGCAGGACAGAATTGAAAGCCTTGATCCGGTTCTGGAAGCCGCCTTGACGGGCCACCGCGATGAGATGGTCGAAGTGGTAATCGACCCCTTGCGCCTGGAAGCCTACAATGTGACCGCAGGCGAGTTGATCAGCGTGGTCGTCAACAACAACCAGCTTATTGCGGCGGGTGAGGTCGAAACCGAAAGCGGTGCCTTCGCCGTCAAAATCCCATCGTCTTTCAATGATACGCAAGACATCTATAGCCTGCCTGTGAAAACCGAGGGCGACCGGGTGATCACCCTTGGTGACATCGCCGAGATCGGGCTAACGTTTGAAGATCGCGCCGGAACCGCCCGTTTTAACGGCGAAAAAACCGTTGCCCTTCAGGTGGTCAAGCGCAAAGGTTTCAACATCATCGACACAGTCGCTTTGGTCGAGGCCGAGATTGAAGACGAGATTTCGACGTGGCCGACAGAATTGCAGGATGCAATCACCGTTGGCACATCGAACGATCAGTCGCGGCAGGTGAACTCGATGGTCAGCCAGTTGGAAGGCTCGGTCCTGACGGCGATTGCGCTGGTGATGATCGTGGTTCTGGCCGCCTTGGGCGCGCGCTCGGCCCTGTTGGTGGGATTTGCCATTCCGACGTCGTTCCTTTTGTGTTTCGCGTTTTTGGCGGTGATGGGCGTGTCGATCTCGAACATCGTAATGTTCGGTTTGATCCTTGCCGTCGGTATGTTGGTCGATGGCGCGATTGTGGTGACGGAATACGCTGACAAACGCATTCAGGAAGGCACCGGCCCGATGCACGCCTATGTCGAGGCCGCGACGCGCATGTTCTGGCCCGTCGTATCCTCGACCGCCACCACGCTCTGCGCTTTCCTGCCCATGCTGTTCTGGCCCGGTGTGCCCGGTCAGTTCATGGGGATGTTACCTGTAACATTGATCTTCGTCCTCTCGGCCTCGCTGGTCGTCGCGCTGATCTATTTGCCCGTCATGGGCGGTGTCGCAGGCCGGATGAGCCGCAAGTTCGAAGGCGCCTCGGCCGCCCTGAAACGCACCCTGCCATGGGTCGCGCGCGCAGCACTGGTGCCGGTCGTACTGTTCGTCATGTTCATCTTCGCGATGCAAACGATCAATCCGTCCTACATGACCGGCGGTGGTGATCCACTGCCCATGCTGATTGGCCCAATTGGCTTTGTCGCCGCATGTATATTGTCGTCGATTGTATTGGGCGCGGCCAAGATCGAACGTCAGAAAAACAAGGTCGAGGTTGAGGGCCGCCGCACATTGTTCGGGTATTTCATCGCCTTCATCGCGGGCAACCCTGTTATGCCACTGGTCACCATCGGCGCGATTATCTTCTTTGTTATATCGGTCTTTGGCTACTTCGGCGAAAACAACAACGGCGTGGAATTCTTCGTGGAATCCGAGCCCGAGCAGGCCATCGTCTATGTCCGCGCGCGCGGCAACATGAGCCTGACCGAAAAAGACGCCATCGTTCGCCAAGTGGAAGAAGCGATCCTTGGCACGCCTGGCATCGACAACGCTTTTGCCTTTGCGGGGGCTGGTGGTCTGAACGCCAACACGGGCGGTGCGGCGGGTCCGAACGATGCCATTGGTCAGGTTCAGATCGAGCTGATCCCATGGGAAGACCGCGCCGATTTCGCGATTGCCAACGACATTCCTCTGGCAGACTTGGACGGCGATCTGGTGGTGGCTGATCTGCAATCGAAACTGGCCCTCATCCCCGGCATCAAGACCGAGGTTCTGAACCTTGCCAATGGTCCGGCCAGCGCAAAACCTGTGCATTTGCGCCTAAAATCCGACGATTGGGAAAGCCTGCAGTCCAGCACCGCCACGGCGCGCGCGTTTTTTGACGATCTGCCCGGGCTGGTTGACGTGGAAGACAACCTGCCCCTGCCCGGCATCGACTGGCAAATTGACGTGGATGTTGAAAAGGCGGGCCGCTACGGCGCGGATGTCGCCACCGTCGGCGGTATGGTTCAATTGGTGACGCGCGGCGTGCTTTTGGACACCATGCGCGTAGACAGTTCGGACGAGGAAATCGAGATCCGCGTGCGCTTGCCCGAAAACGACCGGGTTCTGGCGACGCTGGACACCCTGAAAGTGCGCACCGCCGACGGCCTTGTACCCTTGTCAAACTTCATCACCCGCAAACCCGTCGAACAACTGGCCCAGATCAACCGAGTTGATCAAAAGCGGTTCTTTGATGTGAAAGCCGGTGTCGAAAACGGAATGTTAAAAATCACCCGTGGAGACGAGATCCTCGGCATTGGGTCTGAATTGACTGAGGAGGAATGGGACGCCACAGGTAACGCTGCAAAGTTTAAAAATGATGCACTTCAGATCGGCAATTTCTTGGTAACGCATCCAGATTTTGCAAACGACACACCAGCGTTCCTTGACGCCCTTGAGAGCGACGACGTGTCTTTTGTTCCGGTTAATCCGAACGAGCGAATCGAGCTGATCACCAAATGGATCGAAGCCGAAAACCCCTTCCCCGCCGACATCGACTGGGAATGGACCGGTGATCAGGAAGACCAAGCCGAAAGTGCCGCCTTCTTGCAAACCGGGTTCTCGGCCGCCTTGGGACTGATGTTCATCATCCTCTTGGCGCAGTTCAACAGCGTCTATAATGCCGTTCTGGTGTTGTTGGCGGTGGTTCTGTCCACCACCGGCGTACTCTGGGGCATGTTGATCATGGATCAGACGTTCTCGATCATTATGACCGGGACGGGCATCGTGGCGCTTGCGGGGATCGTGGTGAACAACAACATTGTTCTGATCGACACCTATCAGGAATACAGCCGCTACATGCCGCGTTTGGAAGCGATCGTGCGCACCGCCGAGGCGCGCATTCGCCCGGTGCTGCTGACGACCATCACGACGATGGCGGGCCTTGCCCCGAT
>CAZWDS010000008.1:62721-71470 GCA_964632495.1 uncultured Rhodobacterales bacterium | reverse complement strand
TGAAATTCCGCGTGCAGCCGTCTGACGTGCTTGTCGCACAAATGGAAGCGCTGGGCGCGAACCCGCAGAAAATGGCGTTTGCCGAAGTCTACGGCGCGCTGCAGCAAGGTGTTGTGGACGGCCAGGAGAACACATGGTCCAACATCTGGGGCCGCAAGTTCTTTGAAGTTCAGGACGGCGTGACCGAAACCAACCACGGCATCATCGACTATCTGGTTGTGACCTCGGTTGATTGGCTGGACAGCCTTGAGCCGGCAACGCGCGACCAGTTCCTGACGATCCTGTCCGAAGTGACAGAAGTCCGGAACGGCGAAGCCTTTGCCGTGAACGAGGCTGCCAAGCAGTCGATCCTGGATGCCGGTGGCGTTATCCGCCAGCTGGACGACGCACAGCGTCAGGCTTGGGTTGATGCGATGGCACCTGTTTGGGACAAATTCGCAGGTGACGTCGGTCAGGAAATGATCGACGCCGCGCAGTCGTTCAACAGCGGCAGCTAAAACGAACAGGACCCGCCCAATTGGGCGGGTCCAATTCTTTCGGACTATTGGGGAGGGGACCATGGCAAGTCATGGATCGTCGGGCTTCATCGACACCATCGAGGAAACTCTGATCGCCGGGATGTTGGGGGCCATGGCGCTTATCACCTTCGCCAATGTGGTCGCCCGCTACGTTTTCAATTCGAACATCCTTTGGGCGCTGGAGGCGACAGTGTTTCTGTTTGGCTGGCTGGTTCTTTTGGGTGCATCCTACGCGGTCAAGAAAGGCGTCCATCTTGGTGTCGATGCCATCGTCAACCTCTTGGGGTTTGGGCCGCGCCGCGTGTTAGGGCTGCTTGCTGCGGCCGCCTGTTTGCTCTTTTCGCTACTGTTTCTGAAAGGGGCCTATGACTATTGGGCCGTCTTTGCCGATCTGCCACCAACGTCGGGACGCTGGTTCCCGACTGGGTTCGAAGAGAAGTTCCGCAGTCAGTCATTCTATGAAGTCGACGACATCCCGATGATCCCCTTCCTGGGCTTCCTGGAAGGTTGGATCAACTATGACGAGGCTTACGAGAAGCTTCCCAAGGTCGTGCCCTATTTGGTGTTACCCCTGTCTGCGGCCCTTTTGGTTTTCCGTTTCGCGCAGGCAACCGTTCGCATCTGGAACGGCACGGCCGACCGTTTGGTCGCCAGTCATGAGATCGAGGAAGAAGACCTCGAAGCGGCGCAGCGCACCGCGAACCAGGAGGTCTGATCCATGGAAGTCGCACTTTTATTCGGCATGGTCATCGGCTTGATGATGATCGGCGTGCCAATCGCCATTTCGCTTGGGCTGTCGTCCACGCTGTTCCTCTTGTGGTTCTCGGACACTTCACTGGCCTCGATCGCGCAAACCTTATTTGAGGCTTTTGAGGGTCACTTCACCCTTCTGGCCATCCCATTCTTCATTCTTGCCTCAAGCTTTATGACAACGGGCGGTGTGGCGCGGCGGATCATCCGTTTTTCCATTGCCTGCGTTGGTCACTTGCGCGGCGGTCTGGCCATTGCGGGAGTCTTTGCCTGTATGCTGTTCGCCGCTTTGTCCGGGTCTTCGCCCGCCACTGTGGTTGCCATCGGGTCTATCGTGATCGCTGGTATGCGGCAGGTGGGGTACACCAAGGAATTCGCTGCAGGCGTGATCTGTAACGCCGGTACGCTTGGCATTTTGATCCCGCCGTCTATCGTCATGGTGGTCTATGCCGCCGCCGTCGAAGTCTCGGTTGGTCGGATGTTCCTAGCGGGTGTGATTCCGGGCCTTCTGGCAGGCTTTATGCTCATGGTCGCGATTTATGTGATTGCGCGGATCAAAAACCTGCCCAAGGGCGAATGGCAGGGCTTTGGCGAAATTCTGGCCGCAGGACGCGATGCAGGTTGGGGACTTTTCCTGATCGTCATCATTCTGGGCGGTATCTATGGCGGTATCTTCACGCCGACCGAAGCCGCCGCTGTTGCCGCCGTCTATTCCTTTTTCATCGCCTGTTTCGTCTATCGCGACATGGGGCCACTGGCGGCGCCAAAGGATGACGTACAAAGCCTGTCGGCTGCGGTGACGGAGGGCGCGTTCGAGGATCGTCGGTCGTCTTTGTTGCGAAAGCCTTGGGCGATTGTCACGGCCTTCTTCCACCGCGACACCCGCGACACATTGTTCGAAGCGGGCAAGCTGACCGTCACGTTGTTGTTCGTGATCGCCAACGCCTTGTTGCTAAAGCACGTTCTGACCGACGAACAAATCCCGCAAAAGATCGCCGAGGCCATGCTGGGTGCCGGATTTGGGCCGGTGATGTTCCTGATCATGGTCAATGTGATCCTGTTGATCGGTGGTCAGTTCATGGAGCCCTCGGGCCTGTTGGTCATTGTCGCACCCTTGGTCTTTCCCATTGCGATCGAGCTGGGGATCGACCCGATCCATCTGGGCATCATCATGGTGGTGAATATGGAAATCGGGATGATCACGCCGCCGGTCGGACTGAACCTGTTCGTGACGTCCGGCGTGGCCGGGATGCCGATGATGGCTGTGGTGAAGGCGGCGCTGCCGTTCCTGGCTGTGCTTTTTGTCTTCCTGATCATGGTCACTTACATACCGATCCTGTCGACCTTCCTGCCGACCTATTTCATGGGGCCGGAATTGATCGTGAACTAGCAATAGCCGGGGCCGCGATTGACAATCGGTCCCGGTTCGCCATCTTGTCGCAGGTGCTAAAAAGGCGTTGGCGATGGCCAAATCGAACTCCAGAATTATTGTCGTGGGTGCCGGGCTGATCGGGCGCAAGCATGTGGATGTGGTCAGCGCCCATGCCGGGCTTGTCGCCGTCGTTGATCCCGATGCGTCGGCGCGGGACTTGGCTGAACAGCACGGCGCAGGGTGGTTCGAAACGCTGGACGCCTGCCTTGAGAACGTCGCGGCCGATGGCGCCATCATTGCCACGCCGAACGCGCTTCATTGGCCGAATGGCGCGGCTTGTCTGAAGGCTGGTCTGCCCGTGTTGATCGAGAAACCTTTGGCCGAAGCGGCACCCGAAGCCGCCAAACTGGTGGACTTGGAGCAAGCCACCGAAGTTCCGATTCTAGTTGGCCACCACAGGCGGCACTCGCCCATTGCACGGGCCGCGAAGTCGACTGTTCAGACGGGCGAATTGGGCCGCATTGTGACGGTTAACGCGATGTTTTGGCTGCACAAACCAACGGATTATTTCGACGTTGCGTGGCGCACCAAGGCGGGTGGGGGGCCGATCTATATCAACCTGATCCACGACATTGATATGTTGCAGCACTTGTGCGGTCCGATTGTCCGGGTGCAGGCGAAGGAGGCGAACACCGTGCGCGGCTTTGAGGTGGAAGACACCAGCGCCGTGATCCTGGAATTCGCGTCGGGCGCACTGGGCACCGTTTCAATCTCGGACACAACATCGGCCCCGTGGAGTTGGGAACTGACCGCAGGCGAAAACCCCGCTTACCCGAAAACCGATCAGGCGTGTTATACGTTTGGCGGCACAGACGCCTCGCTATCGGTGCCGGATATGCGCATTTGGCGGCACGACGGAACGCCAAGCTGGTGGGCCCCGATCCGCGGCGAAACACTGGACCTTCCAACAAGCGACCCCATTCAGGACCAATTCCTGCATTTCCTAGATGTCATTGAAAACGGCACACAGCCCTTGGTCAGCGCAGCGGACGGGTTGCGGAACATCGAAGTGTTGGACGCGATCAAACGCGCGGCTGTATCAGGGCAGGTAGAAGCCGTTCAAAGTGCTGCGCCTTCAACTTGAGTTTCCAAACGGCGCACCGCATCGCTTAACCCTTCACGGTGCGGGTGGATTGCTTCAACCTCGCGCCAGGCTTCAAGTGCATCTTCGGGCCGTCCGATCTCTTCCAAAATCAGCGCCAGCCCGCTCATCGCGCCAAAATGGCGGGGGTTCAGGGTAAGGGTTTGCTGAATGTCGGCCAGTGCCAATCCGTACTTTCCGTCTTGGAAGAACGACGTGGCGCGCGCGTTATAACCTTCGGCAAACTCTGGCGCATGGTCGATCAGGGCTGTGAAGTGCTCGACGGCCAGATTTGTATCACCCTCGTTCAAGGCCTTGCGGCCGCGTTCCAACAGCAGATCCATCGACGCGGAGCCGGATTTCGACCAGATATCATAGATCCGCGCCTCGATTTGCATCGCCGCGCTTGGGTCTTGCCCGCGCAGACCTTCGAACAAGGCGTCCAGTTCAACGTCATCCTCGGCTAAGGCCGGTGTCAGGAAGAGCAGACTTGCGGCAAGTGCCGTTACGACGCATTTGAGATATGAAGCGAACAAGGTCATATAACTAAAGTATCCTATCCGTGGGCAAAATCGAGCCCCATAACATCGAAGTGAGGACATTCTATGAGCGACGTCATTGAAAAGGCGGTTTCAGCCCTGAACGAAAAGCTGGGCGCTGGTGCATTCGACGGAACGGCAAAGTTTGTAATCGAGGGCGAAGGCGCCATCATGCTGGACGCCGAAGGTGCCCATGCAGGCGACGACGAGGCCGAAGTGACAATGACGGCGGATGCGGACACATTCGAGGAAATATTAAGCGGCGCAATGAATCCCACATCGGCTTTCATGTCGGGCAAGTTGAAAATCGACGGTGACATGGGCGCGGCCATGCGATTGGCCCCTGCGCTTAGCTAGACGTGGAGATTGCGCCCTTTCATAACGATCTGGCCGAAGGGCCAGAAGCGGTTCAGTCGTTCTGGCGACAGACCTGTGACGGGGTGCGCTTACGGGTCGTCTTTTGGCCGTCGACAGGCGCGCGGGGCACGATCTTGTTGTTCACGGGCCGAACGGAATACGCCGAAAAGTACGGTCGCACAGCTGTCGAATGGGTGGACGCTGGTTATAGCGTTCTGACCATCGACTGGCGTGGGCAAGGGCTGTCCGACCGTGTGACAGATGATCCGCGTATTGGCCATGTCGATGGGTTTGACGGGTATCAGTTGGATGCGGCGGAATTGGCGTCTGTTGCCAATGAATTAGGGTGCCCCAAGCCTTGGGTCATGATCGCGCATTCGATGGGGGGCTGCATTGGCCTGCGATCCCTGGTCGATGGCTTTCCCGTTGAAAAAGCGGTGTTTTCCGCGCCGATGTGGGGGATCAATATGCCCGCTTGGGTGCGCCCGTTGCCTTATTTTCTGCCGCAGATCATGAGATTACTGGGGCGAGGGACGCAAATCTCACCGGGCACGACTATTGAAAACTATGTGCAGGATACGGCGCTGGACGAAAACATGCTGACGACCGATCCTGATCACTATGCCTATCTTTTGCGCCATGCGGATGCTGTTCCCGAGTTTGCCTTGGGCGGGCCGACGCTGGATTGGGTTGGCTATGCTGCACAGGAAACGCGCCGTTTGCGCGCCGCTTTGCGCCCGGGTGTGCCGGTGCTGACGTTTGTGGGGGGCGATGAAGACATCGTCTCGGTCCCGGCGATCCGACAGATGCACGCGGATTGGCCAAGCGGTGAATTGCGCGTGATTGAAGGGGCAAGACACGAGCTTATGATGGAAACGCCCGCATTACGCGGGCGCTTCATGTCAGAAACATTCGAATTTCTGAAGCTTTCACTCTGAAACCAAACGCCCGATCAAACGGCTTCTTGCGCTTTACCCAGGAAGCGAGGGGCAGGGCCAAACGCACCGCGCTTTCGTTTTGGAGTGGCCATCGACGCCTCGTCCGCCAGATCCAGAATGTCGAACAGTTCGTTGGGATTGAGAAAGCCGGGATAACTGACCCGAACCGAGTTTACGCGGTCCTCGTTCTGGGTCTCGTCCTCTTTGGATTTTAAATCTGCGCAGGGGGACGTCTTGCTCAGGAAACAGTTGCCGGTACCCCGGCAATACTTAAACTCACACATTGTAACCAACCTGGGTAGTTTACATACAAATGGAACCGCGAACACGCTCGGCTCCATAAAGGAATTTGTATGCCGCAAATGTGGCGAAAGTATGGCGTGATAGAAAAAATAGTTATTTAAAACAATGCTTTGAAATAGAAAAAGGCGCGTTCCCCCCACGGAACGCGCCTTGCCCCACCCGGCGCAGAACGGAGACCAATGGGCCTATTCACGTTCCGCAGAGCAACTGATTTGGAAAATTGAAACCGGCCCGGCAGGCCCCCGCCCGCCGAACCGGCTCAAATTGTCTGATCTCAGAGCGTCTTGTCGCTCAGGTCAGTTTGGTACGACTTGTCGATGTTGATGGCCCGTTCTGCCTCAAGAACCAGCGAGGCTGACGCCGCGGCTTTTGTCATACTCTCGCCTGTACGAGACTTTAGTTCAGGCAAGAGGGCATTAACGACCATTGGCTTCGAAGCAGCTTCAGTCTGGGCAGACTGAATTTTCTCGAAAGGAACGTAGGCTGCATAGCCCGCCACAGCAATCAGGCAGAGAGACAGAGCTGGCTTAAGGGTCGAACGATCCATCATCATCTTCACACTCACTTTTTACACTAACACACTTGGTTTCGAGGCTTGTACCAACCGCCTCGAAGACATTTTTAGGCCGGAAATATGGCAGGATTGGGGCGCAAAAGCATGAATAAGGCGGGCTTGCCATGCTTTATTGGTGCTAATGTCGTGCGCGGCATAGGGACTGTGCATGAACCGGAAACGAAGCCTCAATTCCCGGGCAAAATTGTGGCTAGGCGTTTTCTTTTAGCGAAGCTTGATTCTATGTCGAACAGGTTGGCCGGGAGCGTTTGGCGGACGCTTTAAAAAGCCTTGAGCTGTCGGGGGCTGGAATCAAAGAGGAAGACGTGCGCCGAAAAAAAGGAACGCGAAGCATCGTGCTTTGCATTCCTTTTCAAAATCGCTTTGCGGTGAAGCATGTCACAAAGAAAGTGACCTTAGAGAAACTTTAAGAAAGCCCTAAACACAAAGGTTGCATCAAAGGTCGCGCATCGTTTCAAGCTGTACACGCCGGTTTTCGCGTGATGTGCGTTCGGTGGGAACCAGAGGGGACGCTTCGCCATATGATTTGACGACACCGATGCGCTGTGGGGCAATGCCCTTATCGATCAGGTAATCGGCTACACGTTCGGCGCGGTTCTGTCCGAGGGCATAATTGTAAACTTCTGGGCCGGTCAGATCCGTGTGACCATAAATACCGATCAAGGTCGCGGGGTTGTCGGCAAGCCAGGCGGCAAGCTCGTTCAGCTGGGCCTGTGCTTCTGCATCAAGTTCGGTCTCGTCCAGCCGGAAGTTCACGCTTTTTCGGGGCATCTCGACCTCCGGCGCATCAGCACGGGCGGCGATTTGCGCACCGCCAGCCAATGTCGGCAATGTCGGCCGATCCGGAACGTCGGTCACAGGATCTGAAAATGCGCGGGAAACGGTTTCTTTCACCCGCTCGCCCAACAAAGGCAGATCCAGACCATTGCTGACCTGTTCGACGATCATGGCCGGTGGCTCGGGCATCGAAAACTCGGCAATCGAGATTTCCGGCACATTAACTTTATAGGAAGACGGTGTTGGCAAAAGCCCTGCTGCGGTCATCACAGCGGCACAACTTCCTCCGAAAAATACAAAGCGAAACATTCGCGAAACCCCATAACCGTGACCAAACCAAACTCAAACATGAGCATTCCCGGTATTTTTGGGTCGGAAATGTGGCGAAATTTGGGAAGAATGAGATGAAAAATGCCTTAAACTGAATGCATTTTGGAAACGGTTTCGGATGCGTCGCTTGATTGTTGACGCATCCGAATTAATCGCCGTTTTCAGAGCGATTTTTAACCGGCGTCTTTGTAGTTCACCTGCTTGATGTCGGCATCCGGTTCGGATCGCTCGCGTTTGACCAAAAGCCGGTTCAGCGCGTTCACATAGGCCTTGGCACTGGCGACAACCGTATCGGTGTCGGCGGACTGGCCGGTGGTGATGCGGCCCTCTTCTTCCATCCGCACTGACACGGTGGCTTGAGCATCCGTGCCTTCGGTCACTGCATGGACCTGATAAAGTTGCAAAAGCGCCTCGTGGGGGAAAAGCTCTTTCACCGCGTTAAAGGTCGCATCTACCGGGCCGTCACCTTGGGCCGTGGTCTGATGATCCTTGCCATCGATTTCCAGGGTCAGGTCGGCGGATTGAGGGGCCTCGGTTCCGCAGATAACACGGAGGAACTTAACCTTGATCCGATCCATCGCTTCGCCAGCTTCCTGATCACGCATCAAGGCGATCAGATCGTCTTCGAAGACCTCTTTCTTGCGGTCGGCCAATGCCTTGAAGCGCACAAAGACGTCGTTCAACTGGTTGTCCGCCAGATCAAAGCCCAATTCGTTCAGCTTCGAGCGAAGTGCCGCGCGTCCCGAGTGCTTGCCCATGACAATATTGGTTTCGGTCAAGCCCACATCTTCGGGGCGCATGATTTCGAAGGTTTCGGCGTTCTTCAACATGCCGTCCTGGTGGATGCCGCTTTCATGGGCGAAGGCGTTCTTGCCTACGATGGCTTTGTTGTATTGCACAGCAAAGCCCGAGACGGTGGCGACACGGCGCGAGATGTGCATCAGCTTGGTGGAATCCACGTCTGTCTTGTAAGGCATGATGTCACCGCGCACGCGCATGGCCATGACGACCTCTTCCAAAGCCGTGTTGCCGGCGCGTTCGCCCAACCCGTTGATGGTGCATTCAATCTGGCGGGCACCCCCTTCGACGGCTGCAAGGCTGTTGGCGGTGGCCATGCCCAGATCGTTGTGACAATGCGTGGCAAAGATCA
>CAZWDS010000008.1:0-62632 GCA_964632495.1 uncultured Rhodobacterales bacterium | reverse complement strand
GCACCGGCTTTGATGGCAATTTCGACAGTACGCGCCAGATAATCCCATTCTGTGCGCGTGGCATCCATGGGGGACCACTGCACGTTGTCGCAAAGGTTGCGGGCGTGGGTGACCGTCTCGTGGATCTTGTCGGCCATTTCGTCCTTTGTCAGGTTCGGAATGGCGCGGTGCAGGGGCGAGGTGCCGATGAAGGTGTGGATGCGGGGCTTGGCGGCGTGTTTTACCGCTTCCCAGCATCGGTCGATATCCTTGAAGTTGGCACGCGACAGCCCGCAGATCACTGCGTTCTTTGAACGCTTGGCAATCTCGCTCACGGCTTGAAAGTCGCCATCCGACGCTATTGGGAAACCCGCTTCGATGATGTCGACGCCCATGTCGTCGAGAAGTTCGGCGATTTCCAACTTTTCAGAATGGCTCATGGTGGCGCCGGGGGATTGTTCGCCGTCGCGCAGCGTGGTGTCGAAAATCAGTACGTGGTCTTTGTTGGCCATCGGTTTCGTCCTTAGATATGTGGTTTCGGCGCGGGTGTGACATCCGCATCGCCGGAATTGGGCTCGCCCTTGGGCTCGATCAAAAGAACTTTGCATTCCTCTGTCGCTCTCGGGCGGTGCACGACGCCTTGGGGGACGATGAACATCTCGCCAGCGCCGACCTTGCGGGGGGCCTCGCCTTCGATGTCCATTTCCATCTCGCCTTCAAGGACAAGAAAGAAATCGTCTGTCGCATCGTGCTTGTGATAGGGAAATTCGCCCTGGAACTTCACCACCATGACCTCGTTCGCGTTGTAGTCAGCCACAACGTGCGGGTCCCAGTGGGACGAAAAGCGCGATAGCTTGTCAGCCAGATTGATCGTTTTCATGGATATCTCCTTTAGCGGTGTCTTCGTGGCGCTGGAACCCCTCTGAGCGGTCGCGCCCAAAGGCACGCTCAGAGGCGGCTAAGGAGAAGAAGCAGGTTGGCACGCAAAGCGCGTGCGGACGGGATATGTGTCACCTGGTTCATGGCAAGGACGATACGGGGATGGGACGACGCTGTCAAAGGGGTGCGCAGAAAAACGGTCAGCTTTTGCAAGCTGACCGCACCTTTCGGCTCGCAACTGGACCTTCAGTCAGGCTTGGCTTCGGGTTTTCGGGCCACGGAGATCTTTGATAATCTCGGTGAACTCGGCCCGATGCGTGCCCTTGTGGCGGTAGGAGGGGCGAACGAAAGGGTTGGGTTCGCCGTTGGCGTTCCATGTAGCAAATGAAACATAGCGAACACCGCTGACAATGTAGTGGAGATACCGGAATGGCTTGGATCGTTTGGCAAGCGAATCTTGAGAGAAAAAGATCATTTTTACACACACACTGATTGGACCCGATATGCGTTTACCTTCCGCTAACCATGGGGCGGAAATGGGGCAGGCATGGGGAGATTTCCCGAAAAAAGGGTTAACAAGACATTAAGAAAAGCTTAACGCGCGTAAGGGCTTAGTTGCTGTCCGTGCTGTCTTCCGTCAGCGCTCCATCTTCCCAAACGCCCGTGCGTTCTTCGCCGCTTGAATAGCGGATGGTGCCTTCGCCCTGACGCTTGCCGCGCACGAACATGCCTTCGTAGATGTCGCCGTTTGCATAAGTGGCGACACCCTCGCCGTCGATCTCGCCATCTTTCCAGGCCCCGGTATACGTAAATCCGTCCGCCATGGTGATCGTGCCGGTGCCTTCGCGTTTGCCGCCGACAAAGCCACCCTCATAGACCGTGCCGTCGGAATAGCTTGCGGTGCCCTGACCTTCGCGCTGACCGTTCAGCCAGCCACCTTCATAGGTATAACCGTCGCTGAAGATCATTTTTCCAGTGCCGTGCATCTGGGCGTCTTTGAATTCGCCTTCATAGACCAGACCGTTGGCATAGGTAGCTTTGCCCACGCCTTCGATCACGCCATTGACCCAAGCGCCTTCATAAGTGTTTCCGTCGGGATAAGTGATTTTGCCGGTGCCATGGGCGAGGTTGTTCTGAAAGGTGCCCGCATAGACCGAGCCGTCAGGATAGGTGACTTCGCCCGTGCCTTCGATTTCGCCCCCGACCCATTGGCCGACGTATTTGTAGCCGTCCGTACCGGTGAACGTGCCTTCACCCTGACGTTGATCAGCTTCGAAGGTGCCTTCGTAGATGTCGCCGTTGGCATAGGTGACCTTGCCCTGACCCTGTCGTTTGCCATCGACCAGCGAGCCTTCATAGATGTCGCCATTGGGTTGCACCAGCTTGCCGGTGCCGTTGATCTGACCGTCGGCCCATTCGCCTTCGTAGACCATGCCGTCGGTCATCGTCAGCTTGCCGGTGCCTTCGCGGACGCCGCGCACAAGAGTGCCGGAATAGATCGCGCCATCGGGATAGGTGATGGTGCCTTGGCCTTCTTTGATGCCGCGCGACCACTCGCCGTCATAGGTATAGCCGTTCGGGCTTTCCATCTTGCCTTGGCCCTGGTGCAATGCTTCGGCAAAGTTGCCTTCGTAGCGCACGCCGTTGGCATAAAGTGCCACGCCGGTGCCGTTGATCTTGCCGTCGGCCCATTCGCCTTCGTAGGTGCCGCCATCGGCAAAGGTGATCTTGCCGATGCCTTCGGGTTTGCCTGCGGCAAACATGCCTTCGTAAATCGAGCCATTGGGGAATTCGGCGCGGCCCTGGCCTTTGATTTCACCGTCGACCCACTCGCCTTCGTAGACATAGCCGTTCGGCAAACGGTAGCTGCCGGTGCCGTGTTGTTTGCCATCACGGAAGGTGCCCTCATAGACGCCGCCGTCGTCATATTGCTTGGTGACGACTTCTTGCGCGACTGCGCCCTGCGCGATGATGGCGACAAGCGCCAGTGTTCCTAGTCCGAGAGCCCTGTTCATGTGACCGACCCGCTCCTCACTGTCCGGGCTGGTGCCCGCGTTTTCCCTACTCGTGGCCAAATCTAGTGGAGCCTCTCTTCGCCCGCAACGCTTTTCCCCCGTGACGACCTTTTCCTTGCCGCATGGTCTGATAAGACCGGGAAAACGGGATTTCGCCGCCTTCGGCGTCGATCCCCGGGGGCGCTGCCCCCCGGACCCCCCGGCGTATTTGGAAAGAGATGAAGACCCATGGCAGGAAAGTTTCGGCTGACACTGGCTCAGATGAACCCCACGGTTGGGGATTTGGCAGGCAATATGGCTTTGGCAAAACGCGCGTGGGAGGCCGCGAAAGAGGCTGGGGCCGATATGGTGGCGCTGCCCGAAATGTTTATCACAGGCTATCAAACGCAGGATTTGGTGATGAAACCGGCCTTTGTACGCGATGCCATGACCCATATCGAGGCTTTGCAAGAGGCCTGTTCGGATGGTCCTGCGATCGGCATAGGCGGGCCGTTGTTGCAGGGCGACAAGCTTTACAACGCTTATCACATCCTGAAGGACGGTCGATTGGTGCGGCAGGTGCTGAAGCATGATTTGCCGAATGAGACCGTGTTTGACGAGGTGCGGCTTTATGATCGCGGTCCCTTGGGGGGACCTTATGATCTGGGCGTGGTGCGCGTCGGCACACCGATTTGTGAAGACGCCTGGCATGAAGAAGTGCCCGAAGCGTTGGAAGAATCGGGGGCCGAGATTCTATTGGTGCCGAATGGCTCGCCTTACTATCGTGGTAAGTTCGATACACGGTTGAACGTGATGGTCGCGCGCGTGGTCGAGACGGGTTTGCCTTTGGTCTATCTAAACATGATCGGCGGACAGGACGATCAGGTCTTTGATGGTGGTACTTTTGTTTTGAACCCCGGCGGCGAGTTGGTGGTGCGCTTGCCTGTCTTTGACGAGGCGATCACCCATGTGGATTTCGAGGAAACCGACGCCGGATGGCGGGCTGTTCCGGGCGAAGTGATCGCTTTTCCTGACGAGTGGGAGCAAGATTACCGCGTTATGGTCGAGGCCACGCGGGATTATTTCCGCAAGACCGGGTTTAGCCAGGCGCTTTTGGGTCTGTCTGGCGGGATTGACAGTGCGATTGTGGCAACGATTGCTGCCGATGCGCTGGGTCCTGAAAACGTGCGCGGTGTGATGATGCCGTCGGAGTATACATCGCAGGCGTCGTTGGATGACGCGGCGGCCGTGGCACAGGCTTTGGGCATTCGGTTGGATACCGTTCCAATCTCGGGTCCGCGTGCGGCGATGACTGAAGCTTTGGCGCCTTTGTTGGAGGGGACGACGCCCGATACAACCGAGGAAAACATCCAGTCCAGGCTGCGTGGTGTGATCCTGATGGCGCTGTCCAACAAATTTGGCGAGATGCTTTTGACCACGGGCAACAAATCCGAGGTCGCTGTCGGCTATGCGACGATCTATGGCGATATGGCGGGCGGCTATAACCCGGTGAAAGACCTTTATAAAATGCGCCTGTTCGAGGCCTGTCGTTGGCGCAACGCCAATCACCGGGATTGGATGATGGGGCCCAAAGGCGAGGTGATCCCGCCTGCGGTGATCGACAAGCCGCCTACGGCCGAATTGCGCGAAGATCAGAAAGACAGCGATTCTTTGCCGGAATACGCGGAGCTGGATGTCATCCTGACCGCTTTGATCGATGACGAGAAATCCGTGCCCGAGGTCGTGGCCATGGGGTTTGACCGCGATGTGGTGAAAAAGATCGAGGGCTTGATCTATATCGCTGAATACAAGCGCTATCAGTCCGCACCGGGTGCGCGTTTGACCAAGCGGTCATTCTGGCTGGATCGGCGTTATCCCATTGTGAATCGGTGGAGAGACCCGGGTTGATCGCCTGTTTTGGAACTGGATAGCGATCCCGGTGCCTTCGGTAAAAGCGGTGGTGTTTTGCGTGTGTTTATCGTGTGGCTGAATAGCTTCCTCCTTGTTGCTGGACGTGAAGCGGCCTAGATGGGCTGTCATGAAGCGTTTTATCCCATTTATGAAATCCGAGCCCACGGTTGCCGTCCTTCGTTTGCACGGGGTGATCGCGGCGCGCACCCGTGGCGCTTTGTCAGATGCCGGCTTGGCAGATCTGATCGAAAAAGCCTTCGCAAAAGGCAAGCCCGACGCGGTGGCCTTGTCGATCAATTCGCCGGGGGGGAGCCCCACGCAATCCTCGCTGATCTCGGCGCGTATTCGTCGACTGGCCGAAGAGAAAGACGTGAAGGTCTATGCCTTTGTCGAGGATGTGGCGGCTTCGGGCGGATACTATATTGCCAGTGCGGCGGATGAGATTTGGGTTGATCGTCATTCGATCGTTGGTTCGATCGGCGTGATTTCGGCGGGCTTTGGTCTGAACGAGCTGATCGAGAAATACGGCATCGAACGTCGGGTTTACACGGCGGGCAATTCGAAAAGTCTGGGCGATCCGTTCAAACCGGAAAAACCCGAGGACGTGCAGCGAATCAAGGCGTTGCAGGAGCATATCCACGGCGAGTTCATTGATCATGTGAAAACCTGCAGGGGCACGCGTTTGAACACCAAAATGGACCTGTTCAACGCGGATATCTGGGTTGGCGATCAGGCTTTGCCGACAGGATTGATCGACGGGGTCGGGCATCTGGTGCCGAAGATGAAGGAAATCTACGGCGACAAGGTTCGGTTGCGGGCCTATGCGCAGAAAAAGCCATTCTTGTCGCGGTTCGGAGCATCCCTTGTTGGGGATGCGCTGGCCGAAGTAGAAGACCGCGCAGCGTTCCAGCGGTTCGGAGCCTAAACGCCATGATGCTGAAAATCGTTACGCTGTTTTTGGTGTTCATCGCCGTTCTGGCCATGTTTGGGAAGCTAAGCCTTTTGTTGCCGAAAAGCCTGAAGCAGGTGTCTCAGAAGTGTCCGAACTGCGGACGGCACCGGATTGGCAAGGACGCATGTCCTTGCGGCAAGGCGTAACCGCGTGGTTTGGCTGACAGCGCTTCTGGGATTGGTGATCCTGCTGATTGCTGGCGATTTGCTGGTGCGGGGTGCCGTGAACCTGTCCCTCAGGCTAGGCATCCCCGCTTTGATCGTCAGTTTGACGATTGTGGCTTTTGGCACCTCTGCGCCCGAACTTATTATCTCGATCCAGTCTATTCTGGACGGCGCGCCGGGCCTTGCCCTTGGGAACGCGGTCGGCTCGAACACGGCGAATGTCTTGCTGGTTTTGGGCGTGCCTGCGCTGATCTCGCGGCTGCATACGGCCGAATATGACACCCGCAAAAGCTATGTCACGATGGTGGGCGCTAGCCTTGTCTTTATTGCGCTCTGCGGCCTTGGCCCGATCACGTGGATGCACGGTGGAATTCTGTTGGTACTGCTGGCGTTGATCTTAGGCGATCAGGCGCGGGCGGCCATTGTACATCGTCAAGAGACAGATGCCGAAGCGCTGGAAGGCGCGGACTTGTCCATGCCGGGCTGGAAAATTGGTGTGTTTCTGGGGCTGGGCCTGATCGGTCTGCCTTTGGGGGCGACGTTTTTCGTCGATTCTTCGGTCGAGATTGCGCGGATGTTCGGAGTGTCGGACAGCGCGATCGGTCTGACGCTGGTGGCTCTTGGTACGTCTTTGCCCGAGTTGGCTACAACCGTGATGGCGGCTTACCGGCGGCAGGCGGATGTGGCTTTGGGCAATGTCATCGGGTCGAATATCTTTAACCTTCTGGCCATTATGGGCATCGCCAGTCTGTTTGGCCCGATCCCTGTGCCGAAAGCCTTCATGGTCTTTGACCTTTGGGTGATGTTGGGGGCCACGCTTTTGCTGGTGCCTTTCGTCTTCCCGCCGAAATGGGACCTGACCCGCCGTTGGGGCACGTTGCTGTTCGGGCTTTACATCGCTTACATCATCGCCGTTGTGTGGCACGGATGAGCGGGCAGGCCCTGATCACGGGTGGCGCCAAGCGGCTGGGACGTGCGATGGCGCTTTATCTTGCCGGGCGTGGCATGGACGTGGCGGTTCACTACAACGGGTCTGAGGATGACGCGCAGGCGGTGGTTGCCGAGGCCGAAGCCTTGGGTGTGAAGGCCGTCGCTTTACAGGCCGATCTGACTGAAGAAGCCGAGATGCAAGCGCTGGTCCCCCGCGCAGCAGAAGCGCTTGGTGGGCCTTTGACGGTGCTGGTCAACTCGGCTTCGATCTTTGAGCATGACACCATCGAAACCGCGACCCGCGACAGTTGGGATCGTCACATTGAATCGAACCTGCGCGCCCCTTTCGTTCTGACCCAAGCCTTCGCTGCTCAAGCACCCGAGCCCGACCGGGGCGGTGAATGGGACGAGCCGACAGCGAACGCCTTGGTCGTGAACATGGTGGATCAACGGGTCAGAAAGCTGACCCCGCATTTCGCTTCCTATACGATTGCCAAGATGGGCCTTTGGGCGATGACCCAGACCGCTGCGCAAACCTTTGGGGCCCGCGTGCGCGTCAATGCCATCGGTCCGGGTCCGACGATGCAGGGCGCGCGACAAAGCCGGGCGCATTTCGAAGGCCAGAGGAAGGGCACGATCATGGGGCGCGGCGCTGATGCTTCGGACGTGACGGGGGCTTTGGGATATTTCATGGACGCCCCAAGCGTCACCGGGCAGCTGATTTGCGTCGATGGCGGGCAGCATTTGGGCTGGCAAACCCCGGACACTCAGGGGGTGGAATAGGCCAATTTCTGCCTGCCGCCGGGTAAGTTGTGCACGGCCTCACATCCGCGTTACAAAAGCGTTACGAAATTCCTAATGTTATCAGTAATTTGGTTAAGGTAAGAAAAAATAGTCAATGAAATCAGAGGCCTGCAAATGTGCCTAAAAAATAGGCAAACACCTGAAAGGCGCTGAATTCAACGAAAAAACCGGGAGGCACCAGTCTTGTCCGCAGAGTTATCCACAGAATTAGTGGACAGCTTTTGTCTTGTCTCCATCTTCCGATCTGTGCAGCCACATCAAGAATCATGAGTACATCCGCTGATCCCTCGCCCAAGACCGGCTTTGACGTCATCCAGTCGTATCTGAAAACGCTGGATGCCAGCCCCGGTGTGTATCGGATGCTGGATGAAAAAGGCGCGGTTCTTTACGTCGGCAAGGCGCGGAACCTGAAGGCGCGTGTGTCGAACTACGCGCGCCCCACAGGGCATTCTCCCCGGATTGCGCGGATGATCCGCGATACGGTTTCGATGATGTTCCTGACGACGCGCACGGAAACCGAAGCGCTTTTGTTAGAGCAGAACCTGATCAAGCAGTTAAAGCCGCGCTACAACGTGCTGCTGCGCGATGACAAGAGCTTTCCAAACATTCTGGTGTCGAAGGAACATAGCTTTCCGCCCATCAAAAAGCACCGGGGCGCGAAGAAAGAGAAGGGCGATTACTATGGCCCCTTCGCCAGCGCGGGGGCTGTGAACCGAACGCTTAATCAGTTGCAGAAGGTGTTTCTGCTGCGGAACTGTTCGGACGCTACCTTTGAAAGCCGCACGCGACCATGTCTATTGTATCAGATCAAGCGGTGTTGCGCGCCGTGTGTGGGGTACGTCAGCGAAGAGGAATATGGCGCCCTAGTCAGCGATGCCGAGAAGTTTCTGAAGGGCCGTACGACCAAGGTCCAGGAAAAGCTGGCAGCCGAGATGCAAGACGCCTCGGAAGCGATGGAGTTCGAACGCGCGGCGGCCCTGCGCGACCGGCTGAAGGCGCTGACGTTTGTGCAGGGCACGCAGGCGGTGAACCCGGCAGGTGTGGCCGAAGCCGATGTGGTGTCGCTGCATATGGAAGGCGGACAGGCCTGTGTGCAGGTGTTTTTCATCCGCGCCAATCAGAACTGGGGCAATCGGGACTATTATCCGCGCACCGGTTCTGGGGCCGAGGCGGCCGAGGTGATGCAGGCCTTCCTGGGTCAGTTTTACGATCAAAAGGATCCTCCGCGTCAGATTCTGTTGTCGGATGAAATTGAGGATACCGATCTCTTGGCCGAGGCTTTGAGCGACAAAGCCGGGCGGAAGGTCGAAATTCTGGTGCCTCAGCGGGGCGAGAAGAAAGAGTTGGTGGCGGGGGCCTTGCGCAATGCGCGCGAAAGTCTGGCGCGCAAAATGTCGGAAACCGCGACACAAGCGAAACTGCTGGCCGGTCTGGCCGAGGCGTTCGATCTGGACGGCCCGCCTGCGCGGATCGAGGTTTATGACAACAGCCACATCCAAGGCAGCCATGCTGTGGGTGGCATGATCGTGGCGGGGGCCGAAGGGTTCCTGAAAAGCCAGTACCGCAAGTTCAACATCAAGGATGAAAGCCTGACGCCCGGCGACGATTTCGGCATGATGCGCGAGGTTCTGACCCGGCGGTTCAAACGCTTGCTGAAGGAAGACCCGGACCGCCAGACCGAAGCTTGGCCTGATCTGTTGCTGATTGATGGCGGTGCGGGGCAAGTGAGCGCCGTGCAAGGCATTTTGGCCGAGTTAGGCGTTGAAGACGTGCCCATGGTCGGCGTGGCCAAGGGTGTGGACCGGGATCAGGGCAAAGAGGAATTCCACCGCACCGGGCAACGCCCCTTCGCGCTGCGCCGTGGCGATCCGGTTCTATACTTTGTCCAACGTATGCGCGACGAGGCGCACCGCTTTGCGATTGGCGCGCACCGTGCGAAACGGTCCAAGGCAGTCGGGGCGACGCCTTTGGATGATGTTCCGGGCGTGGGGGCGACACGAAAACGGGCTTTGCTGGCGCATTTCGGATCGGCAAAGGCAGTTGGCCGGGCTGATCTTGCGGATTTGAAAGCGGTGGACGGGATTTCGGCCAAGATCGCCGAGACGATTTACGACTATTTCCACGAAAAGGGCTGATTTCGGATCATATTTCCACCAAATCAACCGTCTATCCATCGGGTATGGAGAATTTTTTCGTTAGAATCTCTTTGCAGCGCTGACGTCTGAATGTTGGGGCGCTATTGTTTTCGTCTTTGGATTGATCGATTTTGGCGTCGTTGAGGGCGTCGGACTTGCAGAGACTTTGGCTTTTCATGTGGTTCGACAATCCGGTCGAACAGTCACTTTATTCGTTGCGGAGCAAGGTCGAGCACAAAAGCGATCCGACGTATTTCGGATACCTGCGCCAAAAGGTGATCGAGAACGGCTGAAATCACGCGGCTGCGCATTCCTGCCAAGTTGTCCTGACGGCTCTTTTCAACGGCCGGGCTTGGGTCTAAGTCAGGGGTATGACGTGGAACTTGCCTAATATCCTGACGCTTTTGAGGCTGCTGGCGGCGCCTGGCGTTGTGCTGATGTTTCTCTATTTCACGCGGCCTTGGGCGGATTGGTTCGCGCTGATCCTGTTTGTGACGGCGGCGTTGACGGATTTTCTGGACGGCTATCTGGCGCGCGCCTGGAAACAGGAAACCAAGTTTGGGGCGATGATGGACCCGATTGCCGACAAGGCGATGGTGGTGATCGCATTGTTGGTGATCACCGGCTATGCGGGCATGGATCCGTGGATTTTGCTGCCCGCAACAGTCATCATGTTCCGGGAAGTTTTCGTGTCCGGCTTGCGGGAATTTCTGGGCGATACGGCGGGAACTTTGAAAGTCACCAACCTGGCTAAGTGGAAGACGACCGCGCAGATGGTGGCGATTGCGGTTTTGTTCGCCACAGGCATTTTTGGTCATATGTTGCTGGATCGGATGACGGGTATGGATGCGGCCACAATAGCTGCAATATTTGACGGAGGCGACGATCCCTCGGGTCTTCGCCTGATCGACATGGCCGCGCGGGTCACTTGGTGGGCCGGGGTCGGATTGTTATGGATTGCCGGAGCTTTGACGTTGATCACGGGCATCGACTATCTGCGCAAGGCGATGCCCTATTTGAAAGACGAGCGATGATAGACGTTCTGTATTTTGCCTGGCTGCGAGAACGGATTGGCGAACGTGGCGAGCAGATTGAAACAGAGGCCGACACGGTTGCGGGTTTGGTCGACGAATTGCGGGCCCGCAGCGATGCTCATGCGTTGGCGTTTTCCGATATGTCGTCGGTGCGTGTTGCTTTGGATCAGGAACTGACCGACATGGACGCATCACTGTCCGGAGTTCGTGAAGTGGCGTTTTTCCCGCCGATGACAGGCGGATGAGCGTTCGGGTTCAATCCCAACCCTTCGACATGGGCGCAGAGGTTCAGGCTTTCACTGAAGGGGCCAAAGGCGCGGGCGCGGTTGTTACATTCTCGGGCCTTGTGCGCGATGAGGGCGGCACGCTGTCGGGGATGGAGATCGAGCATTATCCCGGCATGACGGAAAAGGCACTGGCGAAAATTCGCGATGAGGCGATGGCACGCTGGTCCTTGAGTGATGCTATGATCATCCACCGCTATGGGCCTTTGCGTCCGGACGAGCAGATCATGATGGTCGCCACCGCTTCGCGTCACCGGGCGGATGCCTTTGCGGCGGCGGAGTTTCTGATGGATTACCTGAAATCGCGCGCGCCTTTCTGGAAGAAAGAACAGGGCGCGGAGGGTGCCGATTGGGTGGCCGCACGCGACGAAGACGAAGCCGCCTTGAACCGGTGGTTGGACAAGGAATAAGGTTTTGCGCCGCGCGATGCGCGTCGCGGTTAAGGGAGTTTCACCCCTCTTGGCCTGACGGTCAATTCACCCCCAGTGTATTCTCAAAGCAGTGAAATACGAAAGGTAGGCTGGTTTGAATGCCCCGTTCCCAATTCCGCTGTTGCGGGTTAGGACATTCAGATGGTTACCCGTTTGCCCATTGAGGATGTTCTGCCCGAGCTGATGGCGGTGTTGTCCGGTGATCGACAAGCGGTTTTGCAGGCCCCGCCCGGCGCGGGAAAAACCACGCGGGTGCCTTTGGCGGTTTTAGAGGAAGGACTGGTTGAGGGGCGTATCCTGATGCTGGAGCCACGGCGGCTTGCCACGCGAGCTGCCGCCCTGCGAATGGCTGAAACTTTGGGTGAACTGCCGGGTGACACCATTGGTTACCGGATGCGGGGCGAGGCGCGCACTGGTAAGGCGACCCGCATCGAAGTGGTGACCGAGGGCATCCTGACGCGGATGATCCAGTCGGACCCGAGTTTGCCGGGCATTGGTGCGATTATATTCGACGAATTCCATGAACGATCGTTGAACGCCGATCTGGGCCTTGCACTGGCTTTGGAATGCCGGGCCGCCTTTCGGGACGATCTATTGCTGATCGTGATGTCGGCGACGTTGGACGCGGCTCCGGTGGCGGATCTTATGGGTGGTGCGCCTGTTGTGACGTCGCAAGGGGTGAGTTTTCCGGTCGAAACGCGCTGGCTGGATCGCCCCGCCAAGGGGCGGTTTGACGTCGGAATGGCAGGCTTGATCACGCGGGCGGCGGCAGAAACCGAGGGCGGCATACTGGCGTTTTTGCCGGGCGAGGGTGAAATCCGCCGCGTTATGGGCCGCCTTGATTTGCCAGATGTCGCTCTGCACCCCTTATTCGGGGCCATGCCGCTGCAACAGCAGTCTTTGGCCTTGGCCCCATCCAAACGGCGCAAGATCGTGTTGGCCACGTCGATTGCCGAAACCTCGCTGACGATCCCGGATATCCGTGTGGTGGTCGATGGTGGCCTGTCGCGTCGGGCCCGGTTTGATCCCGGCTCGGGCATGTCGCGGCTGGTGACTGAGCGGACGACGAAAGCCGAGGCGGATCAGCGACAGGGACGGGCGGGGCGCGTTGCGGACGGGATATGCTATCGCCTCTGGACCAAGGGTGAGGAAGGAGCATTGCTGCCTTTTCCGCCGGCTGAAATCGAAACGGCTGACTTAACGGGTTTGGCGCTGGAAATGGCAGAATGGGGGGCGAAGGACCTGCCATTTCTGACATCGCCACCAGAAGGGCCTCTGGCCGAAGCCGAAGCCTTGTTGAACGACCTTGGTGCTTTGGAAGAGGGCCGGGTGACGGAACATGGCGCTGCGTTGGCGCGCCTGCCATTGCATCCCCGACTGGGCCATATGTTGATGCGGGCGGGCAAAGCGGCGGCCCCTTTGGCGGCGTTGCTGGCGGATCGTGATCCTTTGCAGGGTGTGGGGACGGACTTGACCCTTCGGCTGGAGGCGATGCGCGGTAAAGATTCTGCGCCGGCTCTGAAGCGATTGCGTTCCGAGGCAGAGCGGTTGGCGCGCGTGGCACCTGAAACACGTCTGAAAGACCCGGCCGAGCAGGCGGCGCTGGCCTATCCTGACCGAATTGCGTTGCGCCGGGCAGGTGACGCGCCTCGCTGGCAATTGTCGGGCGGCAAAGGTGTGAAAATGTCACCGGATGATGCTTTGGCGGGGGCACGGTTCTTGGTGGTGACCGACACGGATGGCCATCCAACGGAGGCACGTATTCGCGGGGCCTTGCCGATCACGGAAAGCGCGCTTCGCGACGTATTCAAAGACCAACTGGTCTGGGTGCAAGAGGCGCATTGGTCGCGACGCGACGGCCGCGTTGACGCTCGAGAGGAGGAACGCTTAGGTGCCATCGCCTTGGCGTCGCGCCGCTGGAAAGACGTTCCGCCTGACGCGATTGCGCAGGCTATGCTGGACGGTGTGCGCCAACTTGGGCTGCTGCCGTCATCTGCCGTCGACAGGTTTCGCGCGCGGGTGACGCTGGCCCGCGACGCTGGTCAAGACATGCCAGATGTCAGTGATGCGGCTCTTTTGGACAATCTGGAAAGCTGGCTCCTGCCTCATTTGGGCACCATACGAAGCAAGGCGGATTGGAAATCTTTCGACATCCTGCCCGCCTTGCGTGCCATGCTGGATTGGCCCCAGATGCAGCGCCTTGACCAAGACGTGCCGTCCAGTTTCGAAACACCCCTGGGGCGTAGCATTCCAATCGATTACAGCGGCCCGGATCCCGAAATCGCGTTGCGGCTGCAAGAAATGTTCGGCACCACAACACACCCTCAGGTCGCGGGCCGTCCGCTTCGGGTTACGCTTTTGTCGCCTGCCGGTCGTCCGGTGCAAACTACGATGGATATCCCCGGGTTTTGGGCCGAGTCCTACGCGGATGTGCGGAAAGACATGCGGGGCCGCTATCCCAAACACCCTTGGCCCGACGATCCGACCCAGGCCGACCCTACGCTGCGTGCAAAACGGCGGTCATAAGCCGATGGGCTTTCATCTCTTTCCAAATACGCATGTCCAACCCGGACAGATGCGCTGATGTCTGGACACTTTGAGCCCTCCGCGCCAGTGTCGCGACTGAAATGACATGCGAGATCACATCACTGGCACAGGCCCTGAAAACCGGCGATCGTCGTGCTTTGGCGCGTGCGATCACCCTTGTGGAAAGTGGCCGCGCGGACCATCGAGCCAAGGCCGAAATCCTGCTGGAGCATCTCGCCAAGGACGCACCAGAAGCGCTTCGGATCGGGCTTTCGGGCACGCCGGGGGTCGGAAAATCCACCTTTATCGAGGCTTTTGGCTGTCTTTTGACAGGCCAGGGTTTGCGCGTTGCCGTTTTGGCGGTTGATCCGTCGTCAGCCCGTTCCGGCGGATCGATCTTGGGCGACAAAACCCGGATGGAGCGTTTGTCGCGTGACCCAAAGGCCTTTATCCGCCCGTCGCCTAGCCAGACCCATTTGGGCGGCGTGGCGCGCAGGACGCGGGATGCAGTGGCGCTTTGCGAGGCGGCGGGTTTTGACGTTGTGTTGATTGAAACCGTTGGTGTCGGTCAATCCGAAACCATCGTGGCCGAGATGTCGGATCTGTTTGTCTTGCTGCTTGCCCCGGGAGGTGGGGATGAATTGCAGGGTGTGAAGCGCGGGATCATGGAAATCGCCGATATCATCCTTGTGAATAAGGCTGACGGTGATTTGAAGTCGACAGCGATCCGGACTGTGGCGGATTATGCTGGCGCGCTCAGATTACTTAGAAAACGCGACGGCGACCCTGACGATTTCCCAAAGGCGATGGCCATTTCCGCGTTAGAAGACGCCGGGTTAGAGGCGGCATGGGCTGAAATGAAGGATTTGGCAAAGCACCGAAAAGAAACAGGATTTTGGTCAGGACGACGTGCGGAACAAGCGCGTCATTGGTTCGAAGACGAAGTGCGTCAGGGTCTTTTGAACCTGTTGGAAAGCGATCCCAAGGCCGAAGCCGCGATGGAACAATTGCGCAAGACCGTGACCGATGGCACCCGCGCCCCGGGATCGGCCGCGCGCGAGGTGTTGGCGCATCTGACAAAGACACCCAAAGCGCCTTGAAAACCCGTGCTTAAGGCTTGACGCCTGACCCGCTTCCTCCTATCACCCGCACACGGATTCTTGGGCAGGGCCGATGGCGCTGCCCGTTTGCATTGACGGAGGCATCGGCCTTCGAAATCGAACGAGAGGGTAACCCCATGTCGCGCCGCTGCGAATTGACCGGAAAAGGCCCGATGGTTGGCAACAATGTCAGCCACGCCAAAAACAGAACACGCCGTCGGTTTCTGCCGAATCTGACGGAAACGGCATTGATGTCGGAAACTTTGGGCCGGACGTTCCGCCTGAAGGTGTCGACCTCGGCATTGCGCACTGTGGATCACCGTGGTGGTCTTGATGCGTTCCTCATGAAGGCAAAAGACGCCGACCTCAGCAATAGCGCTCTGAAAATCAAGAAAGATATCAAGGCCGCGCAAGCCGCCTGATGGACGATTGATTTCGGAAGACGGCCCCGCCACTGGCGGGGTTTTGTCGTTTCCGGGCAGAGCCTTAGCGATTTAGGATGTCTTGCCAGACGCGCTGGAACGCTTCGCCCTTTTCCGCGCGGGCAATGAGTTCGCGTAAGCCTTTACGACCGGCTTGTTGTTCGAAGATCGCAACTTCGGCGGCGGCTGCGCGATAGGCGCGGCCTACGCCAAGGTCGCGATAGGCATCATCCCATTTCCAGAACCGATCCACTTCGCGCACGCGCGTTCGAGCCGCAGGCGTCACCTCGCCCAGCCACCTTGGGTGATCCGCCACATGAGTGGCAAGACCCTCATCGAACCATGTGGGAAAGGGCTGGCGCAGAATATTTCGGGGGCCAAGCGAACGGTGCAGTCGAAAATGGGTCAGTTCGTGGGTCAATGTTCCTGTCGTTAGACCGCCGGGGCTGACCATAACGGCAACATGGGCGATGGACAGGCCGTTCCCCCGAATTCCAAAGGCCTGGGCGCAGTCACGTGTGCCACAAAGCACCATATTAGGTCTGTTCAGCTGATCGCCAAAGAAGTTCTGCACGGTGGTCTCGGCCTGTTCCACCATGGACAAAAGGGCCGGCGCTTTTTCGGGCTGATCGGTCCAGACACGTGAAGAAATCTCGGTCAGCCCATAGCATTCAGGACAGGGGATGCGGTGCGGACCTGGTTGCGCGGCACCAATGACAACGGCGACCAAAAGCGCGATTGTGGCAAAGCTGAAAAGCTGGGCAAGCCTTCGGATCATCCGGGTCCCGTTTCATTCGATGCCACGACATTGGACAAAAGTAGATTTGATTGCAAGGTGTTGGAAGGGGTTATGGTAGGACCAGCAGCCAGAACAAGATCGTTAGGATCGAGCCTGCCGTGGTTACCAAAACCGACGCGGCAGCGACACGGCGCGCCGCCTCGTACATGTTCGCGAAGATATAAGCGTTGACGCCCGGTGCCATCGAGGCCGTCAAAACGGCGGATCGTAGCGCATCGTTATCCAGCGCCATGGCCTTGCCCGCGCCAAAGACGATTGCCGGATGCACAACCAACGAAATGCCGCAGATCATCAGAATGGTTCGCGTGTCGCCTTCGGGACGGTAAGTATAAAGAATGCCGCCCAATCCGAACAATGCCGCCGGTAAAGACGCGGTGGCCAAGAGATCGACACCGCTGGCGACAAAGGTGGGCAAAGGCAAATTCGTCACATTGGCGACTATCCCAAGGAGAATCGCGATGACGAAAGGATTATGAAACATCGCGTTCAGAACGCGCGTTGATCGCTCGATACCGCTGGCCTCGCGGTTCTTGGCGAACTCCATCGAGGTGACGCCCAGCAAGTAACAAAGTGGCGCATGAAAAGCGATGATCGCAAAGTTGTCCGCCAATGCGTCCAGACCGTATGCGCGTTCGGTGATCGGCAGGCCCAATAGGATCGTGTTGGAAAACATGCAGCAAAACCCAATGGCAACAGCGTCCGGTTGGTTGCGGCCAAAGAACTTGCGTGCACCTGCATATCCGATGCCAAAGCTTGCGAAGGCCCCAAGATAGTAGCTGACGATCAACGGCGCATTGATCGTCCCGCCGATGTCGATCTCGGAAATGGCGCGGAACAGAAGGCAGGGAATTGCGATGTTTTGCGTGAACTTCACGATGCCTTCGATGGCGGCTTCGCTGAACATACCTCGCCACGTGACGAAATATCCAACGCCGATGACGACGAAGACCGGAAGGATAATGTCAAAAAGAGCCTGCATCCCGGCTTAGGTGCTCACTCTTTTAGCTTGTCGAGCATGGGATAAAGACGAGTGAAATCATCATCTTCCATGCCCGCGTCCATGGCTGCTTGTATCCACGCAAGTGTCTGGTGACCGATGCGCATAGGGCTGCCAAGTTCTTTGGACAAAGCGACAGCCATGCCGACGTCTTTGCGCAGATTGAAGATCCGCGACCTGCCGTCCCAGGTTTCCGACAAGATATGATCGGGGAATCGGCGTTCCGAAATGAAACTGCGCGCGTTCCCGGCGTTGAAGACTTTGATCATGTCGGCCAGTTCAATCCCAGCGGCTTCGGCCAAGCGGCCCGCTTCGGAACAGGCCAGAAAATTCGTGTGTGTGATCAGGTTGTGCACCACTTTCATAGTGTGCCCGGCACCGGATGGTCCAAGGTGGATCAGCTCGCCCGCGCAAGCGTTAAGCACGGGACGCGATTTGTCCAAGACGTTCGTATCGCCACCGATCATCAGGGTCATCGTGCCCTCGTCAGCCCCCTTCGCTCCGCCGCCTGTCATGCCCGCGTCCATATACGGCACTCCGGCATCGGCTGCGCGCAGGGCCAGCTTTTTGGTATAAACAGGATCCGACGTGGTGAAATCCCAAAGGATCAATCCGGACCGGGCCTTTGCCAGCATGTCGTCGAGAATGTCGTCGATTTGTTCAGATCCTGGAACGACAAAGATGACGA
The DNA here is from genome assembly GCA_964632495.1 of uncultured Rhodobacterales bacterium. GTDB lineage: Bacteria > Pseudomonadota > Alphaproteobacteria > Rhodobacterales > Rhodobacteraceae > CALKXV01. The sequence continues at coordinate 44,603 of CAZWDS010000008.1, read as the reverse complement.
CATCTGCGGCGGCTGCCATCTCGGGTGGTGACGCGATACGAGCTTGGTCCGCAAAGGCATCTCGCGCCGTTTCGTTTAGATCCCATACCAAAAGGTCATGGCCCGCTTTCGCGATGTTCTTCGCAATCCCCCGACCCATATTACCAAGTCCAATTACGCCAACTGTATGGGTCATAGAAAGTTCCTTTTCCGTGTCTTACGTCGCAAAAACCGACGCTTTTTTGTCGGGAAAAAGAAGGCAAGGTCGTCTTCGGATTGGTTGACCAATTTTCCTTAAAAACAAGGCTTTTCGCCTGTCCTCCCGTTGCAAAAAGTCTTTATGATCGGTAGGCTTAAGTCAAGCTGTAGGTCCGTTTGAACCTATCGCAAACAATGGCCGACCAAGATCGAGGGCCGACGGTGAGGGAGGCCGGAATGTTCGAAAAAATGCCGCATATCAAGGACGAGGTTTACCTCGAATTTCTTGGGCGGACGGTCGACATTCATTGGAACTATCATGCCATCTTGATGGTCACGATCTGGCTGGTTTTAGTACCGCTGTGCATCACGATTATCCGCTACGGCAAACCGCGCCCTACCGAGAAGGGATTGCAGCGCCAGGTCCATTTCAAGCACATCGAATGGTGGTGGTTCAGCACCCATAAATACGGGCTGTCTATTGCGGTGCTTTTGTCTTTGGCGGGCGTGGCTGTGGCTTTGGTTGTCAGTCAGGGGTTCAGCGGATCCGTGCACGCCATCCTAGGCAGCCTGACTGTCGCACTTGGGATCATCCAGCTTTTATTTGGCATGTTGCGCGGCACGCACGGCGGCAAATACTACAAGTTCAACGAAGACAACGACCCATCGACTTGGCGCGGGGATCATTACAGCCGCACCACAAGACGTCGGATTTTCGAGGCGTATCACAAAACGGCGGGCTACTTCACGCTGTTCTGTGCGATTGGTGCGATCGGGTCAGGTCTGATGCAATATCCGATGCCGACGCTGGCGAAAGTCGTCTTCATCATCCCCTTCCTGTTCCTCGCCTTCTGGGTGGTCATGGAATTCTTCGAACGCCGTTATGACGGGTATCGCGCAGTGCATGGATACGGAATGGAACATCCCTACAACAAAGAACGCGAGTATCTCTAATGGCCGACGTATTGATCAGCGAATTCATGGACAAGGGCGTGGCCGATGGCTTGATCGCTGATTTCGACACGCATTGGGATCCCGATCTTTGGGGCAAGCGCGACGAATTGAAGGCTCAGATCGCCAATGCGAAAGCCATCGTGGTGCGCAATGGCACACTGGTGGATGTGGATTTATTGGACGCTGCGACCAACCTGAAAGTGGTGGCGCGGATGGGGGTAGGTCTGGATACGATCGACGTTGAGGCCTGCCGCGCGCGCGGGATCGAGGTTTGTCCGTCCATTGGGGCCAACGCGGTTTCGGTCGCCGAATATGTGATCGCTTCGGCGATGGTTTTGTTGCGTGGACCCACCTATTTCGCGACGGCGGATGTAGCGGGCGGTGCTTGGGACAGGCCCAAGTTCGCAGGCTCGACCGAGATTGCGGGTCGCGTGATGGGGGTCGTTGGATTTGGATCCATCGGTCAGGTCGTGGGCGAAAAGGCACGCGGCATGGGGATGGAGGTGATCGCCTATGACGCCATGATGGGCGACGATCATCCGGCATGGGCGGACGCCCGGCGGGTGAGTTTGGACGATCTGGTGGCCGAAGCAGACGTCGTATCGTTGCATTGCCCCAAGCTGCCCGAGACAATTGATTTGATCGATGCGCGTCAGTTTGGCCGGATGAAGCCAAGCGCGGTCCTTGTGAATTCCGCGCGGGGCGGCATCGTCAACGAAGCGGATTGCGCGGCGGCTTTGCGGGCAGGGGAAATCGCCGGGGCGGCTTTGGACACGTTGGATGTCGAACCGATCACGCCCGAGGTTGGGGCTTTGTTCCAAGGGATCGAGAATTTAATCCTGACGCCCCATGTGGCCGGCGTGACGAAAGAGTCGAACCGTCGAATTGCAGAGGTGGCGGCAGAGAACGTGCGGCGCGTTTTAGGTTAGGTGGTTTGGGGGCGATAGTCCGGTTTGTCCGGCGGTTTCAACGGATCGCCGCAACACATGGGTTGCGACGCGCTGTCCGGCGCGGAACGAAGGCGAAGCCGCCGCGCAAAGCATGGCCGTCCCGCGGCCAGGCTTTTTGTAACCCCTCGCTCACCTCAGTTGGAAGATGTACTTGGCTGCCATAAAGCGCACCCGTTCGGTCGTTGTGATCGCCTGTCGATGGCCATGCTTAGCGCGGCTCGTGTTACGACCGCGTCGTCCGCATAGCCGCCGTCCCTTCCAATGCTCATAAAAACTCGCGCTCTTTATTATACGGATGCTCCATCCCATAGCCATGGGCGACGCGGTAGCCGTCGTAGTTTCGCTCTTTGAAGGCGTAGATCACCCAGGCGCTGCACCAGGCGAATGAAACCCCTAGGAAAGCGGCCAATAGCCCGGGCATGTTGTATAGCATGAAGCCAGAGCCCACAGCGCCGAATGCGAACAGCACGGTAAAGTAGCCACAGGTTTTGTGGACGGCTTCGAAAATCCGGCGCTTGGTTGTCCGGCTGTATTGATCACCTTGCCATGTGGCAGGATCGTCCGGGTTTGAGCCTTCGCGGTATTTTCCGCCCCGTGTTCCGCGGAATTGGGACGAGATGATTTGGCCCGCGCCCAATAGAATCGTTAATACTCCGAAATAAGAATGGATCAATCCGCTTAGGCCTCCGCTGGCGATCAAAGCAATTCCGCCACCGACAATTGCCAAGATCATCGCCAAGATCAGGCCGAATTTATGGACGCTGAAAAACCACCATTCCAGGTGGCGCAGTTTGACGTCGCGCTGAATGCCTTTTTCGGACGGGGGCGGTTTGTGAAACCGCATGACTGTGATGCAAAATGGGACCAAGACGATCCAGACCAAGACCATCAACAACGCGTGGTAATTCCAGTGGACGTCGAATGTTCGGTCCAGCACGCCAATGTAAACTTCGGTAGGAATATGCGGAGATGGCTGAGTCACGGGGGCGTCTCCGTATTGAATGCGTGATCCGAACCAACATGGCGACGGGGGCAGCGGCGACATTTGGATGGGTCGCCGCTTTTTGTGTCTACTCTTTAACGATGCGGTGCGTTGCCATATCGGTGCCGACGGTGATGTCGCCGCCAAAGCCACCGTCACGAACAGCGTCTACATAGTCCGCTTCGCTCAAGCCGCCGCCTTCGATCGGGTATGGGCCTTGCTGCGGCGCTCCCATCGGGGGGATCAGGTGGGTCAGCATCAAATGACCGACACCTGCGCGATCAGACAGGCTGCCAAGATCGGTGGCGGTGCTTTGACGAAAGTAAATCGGCGGCGGAAAGCCCGAGCTTCCGTCTGGGCCCATCACGGGGTGAATGACCGAATGCACCAGAATATCGGCGTCTTTGCTGAGTATCTCGACCTGATCAGAGGTCGACGTGGCGCGGGGTGGTTTGCGTGCGTCGTTGCCTGCGTCGCCGCCGATCACAACACTGCCCGCAGGTGTATCCACGCGGTAAGAGGCGTGACCTGGCACATGGGTCGAGCGGATGGCCGAAACGGTGACATCGTCTTTTTCCCAAACCACTTGCGCCGTGTTGGAGGGCGTAAATGTCATGGTATTCAACAGGTCGGCTGGTCCACCTGGCAGCCGTTTCGGGCTCTCTGCCAAACGTTGCGCCATCTCACCGGATGCGATCAACGTGTCTCCGATTGAGCTTGCGAAATTCTCACAACTGATCGTGTGACCCGCGCCCGATATCGCATCTTCGCTACACACCACATCCAGCTTTGGTCCGCCCGAATTAAAGTGCCAGCGCAGTTGCGCCATGTCGATCAAGCCTTCGGAATGATCCGAATGGATGTGCGTAAAGAACACCGCATGCAACCGGCCAACGGGCACCCGCGCTTTGGACAATTGTTGTGTCGTTCCGCGCCCGGCGTCAAATTGCAAAAGCACATCGCTACACCCGTTTTCGGTGTCGCCATATCTTACCAGAGTGCCTGATCCGGCTTGGCCCATGAAAACGGGTGGTCCGCCTTGGGTTCCGGTCAACGTCACTTCAAGGCATTGCTCGGCCACGGCTGGCAGGGCGAACATGGCAACCGCTGCTGCCGTCATGTATGTCAGGACATGTTTCATGTTCGCGCTCCGTTTTGGATTAGCCGGTGTATTCGAGGATATAGAGCCCCGCGTTGTAGTCCGAGACATAACACAACCCGTCTTTTGACACCCAGATGTCGGTCGATTGGATGACTTTCGCGCGGTTCGGGCGCCGATCCATCAGCTTTTCCGGTTCGGGCGGCACGAAGGCGGCGACTTCTTTCGGTTGGTATTCATTCGAAATGTCATAAACCCGTACCCCGGCGTTTTGCTGGGTGGCAAAGATCGTCTGATCACTGACCAATCCATCGGGACGGTTTTCGTGGATGTTGTGGGGGCCGAAGTGAGCGCCCTTGTTCACATAATCCGCATCATCCGGGATTGGCACGGTGGATATGCTGACCGGGTTTGACGGTTCGCGGATGTCGAACAGCCAGATGTGTTTGATCCCGTCGGCGCAATTGTCCAGCACGGCTTCGTCGGCGACGACCAAGAGATTCCGGTCGGGCAGGGGGAGCGCATTGTGGGTGCCGCCGCCGAACGGCGGGGACCAGTTGCGATGGACGATCAGCTCGGGGTTCGTGCGGTCCGTCACATCCATGATCACCAAGCCGCCGTCGCGCCACGCGCCGTAAGCCGTGTCGCCGTGGACAATCGCGTGGTGCAGGCCGGCGCGGGCCTGATCCTCGCCCAGTTCCTCGCCCGCCGCTTGGTTCATGCCCGGCAACCAATAGCGCCCGGCCTCTTTCGGGTTGGTTGGGTCGGCCATGTCGATGGTGACGAAGATGTAATCGGTGAAGCCGTCCAGCAGAACCGAGGCATAGGCCCAGCGACCCCCCGTGTACCAAAGCCGGTGCACGCCGCCGCCTTCGACATCCATGAAGCCGATCTTCTTTGGGTCGGCCGGGTTCGAAATGTCATAGACCGCCATCCCTGCCGTCCAGTTCCGGTCGGTCGAGGCATTGTCAGCGGTGCCGACCTTCTTGCCAAGCTTACCTTTGTAGTATTCTTCCTCGTTTTGAAATTCTTCCGAGGCGAACATGTTCTTGGCGTTGATCACCAGCAAAAGGTCTTCGTGACTTTGCAGGTGAATGTTCCAGGTGTTGGGCGGGGCAGGGATATATGCGACGGGTTTGGGCGCGCGGGGGTCGGTGCAATCGACCACGCTGAACCCGTCGGAAAACATGTGCCCGATAAACGCATGGCCCTTGTTGACCATAATCTGCACGCCGTCAGGGCGACCGCCTTGATCGGAATAGCCAAGCAACTTCATGTTGTTGGCATAATCGGGGGTGGGCAGGTCTTGGGTCATGTCTTTCTCCTCGCGCGTCAGGCCGCGCTTAGTTCTTTGTCGAATAGAGCGCACAATTCAGGCGAGAAGTTCGCCCGTGTGACGTCGACTTCGGCGCGGGTCGCTTCGCGGAAGGCGGCGCGTTCGGTGTCGCTGAGGTCTGTAATCTCGACGCCTGCTGCGCGGAGCTTGGCGCTGCAGATATCGTCATCATCCTCGGCGAAACGCCGCTGCGCCTCTGTGGCCCGGTCGACAGCACGTTGAAGGCCGGCGCGTTCGCCCGTGCTCAAGCCCGCCAGTCGCTCGGCGTTGAACAAGACCAGCGCGACGCCCAGCAGGTGCCGGGTCAGAAGGATATGGCGGTGCGTGTCGTGGATGCCGAAGTTCAGAGTATTGGTCAGCGGGTTTTCCTGAGCATCCACTTGGCGACTGCGCACCGCATCGGGAAGGTCGCGCACGTCGATGCTTTGTGGATCAAAACCAAGCGCGCGGAAGACGCGTTGATGGTCGTCATTGGCCAGCGTGCGCAACTTCAGCCCGTCACAATCCGCGATCGATTTGATAGGCACGGCGCTGGTGATGTGGCGCAGACCATTGTCCCAATAACCCAGAACTTCGTATCCAGTTGCCTTTGCCACTTCGCCCCGCAAACGCCCCCCTAATGCACCGTCCAAAAGCGCGTAGGCGCGGCGACGGTCCGGGACGACGAAGTGTTGATCGAACAGCCCAAGCTCGGGCACCCTTTTGGCAAGGTAGCTGGACGAAAAATAACAGCCGTCCAACTCGCCACTTTCCGTCATCGTCAAAAGGTCTGCCGCCTTTTGCCCGCGCGACACAATGCTTTCGTCGAAGTCGAGCGTCAAAGCCCCGCCGGTTTCCTCGGCCAGCGTTTCTGCCAGCACACGTCCGCCGCGGGTGTGGACAGAGTTTTCGCCTTGATAGCCGCCAAATTTTAAAACGCTCATGTCAGTTCATCCATCAGTTCGCCCGGATCAGGGGGCAGGGGAACAGGCACGCCGCGTTTGGCGGACAGGTCCATCGCCATCGTCATCAAGAGGTTGCGATGCCCATCCGCCGCCGTCGCGTGCGGCGTGCTAGCCCCAGTATAAAGCCGTTGATACCAAGCGTTGGTTTCTTCCCGCATCGGTCCCCACAACTGGCCGTCGTGTAAGTCGCCGGGGGGGTAGCTGGTGAGGAACTCGACGTGACGGGGGGGCGCGGTATAGCCTTCGGGCGCATAGCCAGCCCCTTGCGCCACGTTCGTCGCCATGACCAGATCTCGGTGCGTGTCTTCGATGTCGATCACGCCCTCGCTGCCGACGATGCCGATCTCGATGCCGTAGACTGCACCCGGCCAAACCTCGGGCAGGCCCCATGAGATGTTCATGGAAAACACTGTACCATCGTCCATAGTAAAGATGCCGAGGGTCGAATCCTTGGTGCCCCACTCGCCCAGCACTTTGTCGGTGGATTGGGCATAGACGCTGACGGGGTTCTTCCCTTCCATCAACCAAAGCGACATGTCCAGAGAATGCGTGCCCGACACGACCATGGGCGTCAAAGTCGCCCGATCCTGTGTGCGCTGAACCGTGGCAATCGGCACCATCTTGTTCATGAAGGCGCGGGTGACCACGGTGTGGACGTCGCCGATTTGCCCGGTGATAAGCCGTTCTTTCACTGCAAGGAACCGACGGCGGAAGCGGTTGGTATACCCCACAACGGCATCAATCCCGGCGTCAGAAATGGCGGAATTGATTTGCGCCGATTGCCTTGCATCCGTTGCCAAGGGTTTTTCGATAAAGAGCGAATGTCCGTTTTCGACAGCCAGCATCGTGGGATCAAAGTGAAAGTTTTCGTCCGTCGCGACGATTGTCGCGGTGACTTCGGGGCGGTTCAGCAACTCGCGGTAATCGTTGGTGAAGAAATCCGCCTGAATGTCATCCGCCAGTTTTTGGCCGATGTCGGATTTCAGATCACACAGCCCGATCCAGCCAATGCCCGGATAGGCACGCGCCAACTCGGCCCGGATGCGCCCAATGGTGCCGCAACCAATGATGGCAAGGCCGATTTCCTTACGTTCCTGCATTTTAATATCCTTCTTTGGGTCTGCGGGCACTGCGCGTGACCCGAAGTGCGCCTTCGACAACCACGAACAACACGGCCAGCATTAGGAATGTGCCGATCCATTGCGATAGGATGAAGCCCAGCGACTTGTCTTCGAAGATCAATAGCGACCGGCGGAAGTTCTCGTCTGCGAGGGGGGCCAGGATCACGCCCAGAACGACGGGGGCCACGGGGAACTTGAAGACTGCGAACAGCCAGCCGACCACGCCTGCCACAAACATAATCCAGACATCGAAGATCGAGAGTTTTACGGCATAGGCGCCGATCACGCAGACCGGTAGGATCAAGGGCATCAGGATGCCGCGCGGCAGGCTGAACAGTTTGACGCAAGGCCCGATCAGCGCGAAGGCGGCCATGTACATCATGATATTTGCGATGAACAAAGCAGCATAGATGAAGTAGATCAGGCCCGGGTGGTCGATTTCGATGGTGGGGCCGACGACGACGTTCTTGAGGGTAAGCGCTGCCAGCAAAGCCGCCGCCGCCGCGTTGCCCGGAATGCCAAGGGCCAGCGTCGGCAACATGGACCCGCCGATATTGGCGTTGTTCGCCGTTTCGGCGCAGACCAGCGCTTGGTAACTGCCTTTGCCCCATTTTTCGCGCTCTTCCGGTGAGGCACGTCGACGACCAATGTCATAGGCAAGGAACGACGCGACGTTGGCGCCTGCGCCGGGGATGGCACCGATGAAGGTGCCTAGGATGCCGGATCTGGCCGCCGCCGGAGAGTACTTGGCCAGCAGTTTCAGTTGTGGAAAGACCCGGCCCACTTTCGATGGGATCGTGGGCATATCTTTCGCGGGCAGGGTGCGCAGAATTTCGGCCAATCCAAACAAGCCGATCAGCACCGCCACATAGGAAATGCCGTCGAACAAGGCGAAGGTGCCGAAGGTGAAGCGCGGCACCGCGTGGATGGAATCAAGCCCGACGAAGGCCACAAGCATCCCCAGCCACCCGGCGATCCAGCCTTTCAGGGGCATGGAACCTGCCGCCATCGTGCCTGCCACCATGATCCCGATCACGGCCAGCCAGAACATCTCCCACGATTTGAAGTTCAGCGCGAAGGTCAGGATGAGGGGAATGAACATTACCAAAAGGATGATCCCGATTCCGCCGCCGATAAAGGATGAGGCAATCGCCATACCAAGCGCTTGCCCGCCTTCGCCCTTTTGCGCCAGTTGATGCCCTTCGATCATGGTGGGCACCGCGTCGGGCGTGCCGGGGATGTTGATCAGAACGGCTGAAATGGCGCCACCGAAAACGCTGCCGGTATAGACGCCCAGCATGAAGGAAATCGCCACGTCCTGACTCATACCTGCGGACAATCCGATCAACAGGCCCATGGCCATTGTCGTTGATAGACCGGGAAGCGCTCCCCAGACGATCCCAAGGCTGACGCCCGCCAGCGTCATCAACAACAGCGCCGGTGAAAGCGCCAAAAGAAGACCGTCGATCATTTAAAAGCTCCCCGGCAGTGGGATGCGGAACACCAGTTGGAAGACGAGTGACAAGATGACGGTCCATGTGACCGAGATAGCGACGGTGATCCAGATGGGGCCGCGCCAGCTAAGGTGGATGATCGAGATCAGCGTCATGATCGTCGCAGGTTCAAAGGCAGATAGACGTATCGTTTTTCCGAAGACGCTGAAGTTTTGCTGAAAGGCCATCCATTGAAGGACAGCGATGTAAAGCGCGACAGTACCAGCCAGCAACAAAGACCTGAGATCGGTCGAGATATCGCGATCTGCAAAGGCGGGCATATTGGTGCCGGAGCGACGCCGCGCTAAGGCCGAAGCGCCAAGGCCCAAAGCCATCAAAAGCAAAGTCGCCGCGACGATAAATGGTAAGAGACCGGGGGCGGTATGTATCTCGCCCGGCATGGGCAAGCGCCATGAGGCCACCATCATGGCGATGGCAAGCGCGATCAATACGCCGGAGGCAATCAGGTCAAGTGCGGGAGAAGCGAAGCCAGCATTGGCATCTTCACCCTCAAACTTGACCTCGGGTTTATCGAGGTTTGACATGGCTTAACCAAATGTGCCGGAGCGCGCAGAGGCGCACTCCGGCAGTTTTATCACGAACCAGAACTGATCGGAGGTGCGACATAGCCCTCAGGCGGCCACCATCCGTCGAAGTCTGCCGGTGCTGGAAGGCCCAGTTCGGCCGCCGTTTTCACTTCGGCTCCGATCTGATCCGAGAACTTGTTGAAAGTCTCGGCGGTGATCGCCTCCATCAACGCGCCTTCGCGGTCTGCTTCTTCGCCGATTTTCACATCGGAAATGAAGAACTTGGACGACAGAAGCTCTTGGAACCCGTCGGAATTTGCAGCCGCGACAAAGGCGTCCGCGATTTCCTGAAGCACTTCTGGCGGCAGGTCGCGCTTGACCATGAAGTTGTAGGTCGCGCCAACGGGCAGGCCAGCCGCCGTCGGAATGACCGTACCCAGTGTGGGCAGCACCGTGCCATCATCCAGCGTGATGTCGTTGCCGGATGTTTGCAGAAGGTTGCGCAATTCGCCCGAACGGATCAGGTCGATATGTTCGTGCAGGCCACCACCGGCGATATCCGTTTCGCCTTGCAAGCCAGCCAGCGTCGCAGGCTTGCCGCCTTTGTAGGGCACGTATTTCAGTTCGATTCCCGCCGCATTGGCGATGATCAGCGCCAGCTCGTGCCAGACACCACCGGTGCCCGACGTGGAAATCGAAACCGAACCCGGGTCCGCCTTTGCGGCCGCAATCACATCATCAATCGTCTGGAACGGGCTGTCTTTGCGCACCGACCAAGACGCAGACGCGGCACCTGCTTTGAAGGGCAACCAGTCTTTCCACGGTGTAAAGTCGGCATGTCCCATGACGCGAACAAAGCGGTTATAGTTCGCACCGCCCAGCACAGTATAGCCATCAGACGGGGCCGCACCCACGAACTGGGTCGCAACGCCACCAACGGCGCCCGGCTTGTTCAGGACATTGATTGTCCAACCTTTTGCAGCGGCCATTTCTTCGGCCAGCTTGCGCATGATCGTATCTGTGCCGCCACCTGCGGAATACATGACCACGATGTTGATCGGGCGTTCAGGATACCCTTGTGCGAAAGCCGCACCCGGCATCGTGATCTGAAACCCTGCCAACCCGGCGACCGCGCCTCCCATGAACGCGCGGCGGTTTGGCCCTTTTTTGGTTTGTTCGGACATTATTTTCCTCCCAGTTTTTCGATCTCCGTGAGATCAGGTGTGACCCCAGGTCGTTGCCTCGGGCCCTTTGTAGTTCTTGGAGTCTGTGAAAGATGTGACGCTGTCTTCGATGTCTGTTTCCATCAAGGCGTTCCAACGGTTGTTGAAACCGAAAAGCGCAATCACGGCCCCGATTTCAACCACTTGTTCAGGCGCAAAGTGGCGGCGAAGCTCGGCCATGTCTTCGGGTGATGCAAAGGACGGACATTGCCCGCCGGTGACCGCCACGCGCAAAGCGGCCCGTTCCGCGTCGGAAAAGACGGGGTTCGTTTCGAATTCCCACAACGCTTCTAACTTGTCTTCGGGCACACCATTGTCGGCACCGTTTTTGAAGGTGTGGGCCGAGCAATACTGGCACCCGTTCGCCAAGCTGGTCACATGGGCCACCATCCAGCGCAGAGCCGGATCGACCGTGCCTGGTGACCGCACCACCGCCCGGATCAACCCCAAAACCGCCTTCGCGATTTCGGGGCGATGCGACAGCGTCAGCATCGAATTCGCAACAAAGCCTGTGGCCGATGCCAGCCATTCGATATCCGCTTTTGCGTCCTCGGACGCCGTCAAATCAACAGGTGCGATATGGGGCATGCGTTTTCCTTGTTTGGCTTAGGGCATCGGGATGTCGGTGACGTATTTGGGCACCTGATACCCCTTTTGAACACCGGGACGTTCTGCGATGCGCAGATACCAATCACGGACATTCGGGAAGTCGCTCAGATCGATCTGCTGCCAGTCAAAACGCGAGATCCAAGGCCATGTCGCCATGTCGGTGATCGAGTATTCGCCGCGACCGGTTCCGGCGATATAGTCGCGCCCTTCCAGCCGTCGGTTCAACACACCGTACAGACGTTTCGCTTCGTTCGAATAGCGTTCCTCGGCATAAGCGGATTTGCCGGCGTTGTACTTTACGAAGTGATGGACCTGACCCAGCATCGGGCCAATCCCGCCCATTTGCCACATCAGCCACTCAATCGCAGCCCAGCGGTCATCTTTAGGCAGAAACCGGTCATACTTTTCTGCGAGGTAAAGCATGATGGCACCCGTTTCCATCATCTGGACGCCAGTCTCATGATCTACGATCGCCGGAATGCGATTGTTCGGGGCGATTTTCAGGAATTCAGGATCAAATTGTTCGTCCTTCGATATGTCGATGGCGTGAACGTTGTAGTCGACGCCCAATTCCTCAAGCAGGATCGAGACTTTGCGTCCGTTCGGGGTCGTCCATGTGTAAAGATCAATCACGTTTCAGTCGTCCTTCAGAAGTGTTGCACGTACAGATTTCAGGTGGTTTCGCATGGCAGCATGAGCCGCCGCACGATCACGTCGTTCAAGGGCATCGACAATGTCGTCATGCTCGTCAAAGGAATGGTAGTCGGCTGGTGGTCCACCTTGCGGGAGTTCAAGGTTGGACCACACGACCGACACACGGACCGCATTCACGATCCTATGCAATTCGGCCAACAAGGGATTGCCCGACGCGACCGCGATCAATTCGTGAAGGCGCGTGTCGTGCTTTTCGTATTCCGTCCAAGTTTCGGCGGCCCTCATACTTTCGCACAATCGCCGCGCCTCGGTTAAATGGCGCGGCGCTGCATGGATTGCAGCGTGCCCGGCCAGTTCCGGCTCTAACGACAGGCGCGCCATCATGGCCGCGTGGGGGCTGGTGATCTCGGACAGGCGCATGACGAAGGGCGCATCGCTTTTTTCAAGGGGAGAGCCGGAGCGCAGAAATGTTCCGCGGCCCACATGACGTTCAACAAGACCGTCGGCTTCCAGCGCCATCATTGCTTTGCGCAATTCGCCGCGCGATATCCCGAGTCTTTCACATAATTTCCGTTCCGGCGGCAGCCGATCACCCGGTGTCGCACCAGAGCTGGTAAGCCAGCTTGCCAAGGCTTCGCGAGACGATGTCATAGCGCCGATATAGCTCATTGGTTAACCAATTTAATGCATTCCCCTGCGTAAGAAAGAGGGCAGGTGAGGCGTGAAGTCAATAAAATAATTTGGTTTACGCAGTGCTGCTGGCTCGCTAGGCTTTTGTGAGGCACGCGCAATTTGGTGCGAATCTGTCTGCTTTGGTTAACCAATTTGGGCAGATCGATCTGAAAGAGGGGATGTTTCAGCTTGGAAAACAGCAATGTGGCGAAAGTGAAGTATTCAGAGTCCATGCCTGTGCCGGATCAGATGAGGGCTTGGGTGCTGGGCAATCCCGATGAATTGAAGCTGGTCGAAAAAGACGTTCCGACACCGGGTCGCGCGGAAGCTTTGGTTCGGATTGATGCAGTCGCCATTTGCGCGACCGACCTTGAAATTATCACCTACGGAACGCCCGCGATGTTCGAAGGCGGGCCGCCGTTTAACAAGGATTTCACGCCGGGTCATGAATACATGGGCACAATTGCGGCCCTGGGTCCGGGCGTTGACGAATTCGCGATTGGTGATCGCGTGACGGTCGAAATCCATGCCGGATGCGGCCAGTGCAAGCGCTGCCGGATGGGCATGTACACGTCTTGCCATAACTACGGCTTGAATTATGGCGACCTTGATAAAGGGCATCGCGCAAACGGGTTTACGACCAACGGCGGGTTCGCAGAATACGCAGTCAACAACATCAACACGATGATCAAAGTGCCCGACGATATGTCAGATGCGGAAGCGACGCTTGTCGTCACGGCGGGCACATCGATGTATGGGTTGACCGAACTTGGCGGTCTTGTAGCGGGCGAAAGCGTCGTTGTGATTGGGCCGGGCCCCATTGGGCTTTTGGCGGTGGCTGTCGCCAAATCGCTGGGGGCAAGCCCCGTTGTTCTGGTGGGCACCCGCGAGAACCGCAATAAGATCGGCCTAGAGCTGGGCGCGGACGCGGTTATTGATGCGCGCAACGAAGACGTGTTGGCCCGGGTCAAACAGCTTGTTGGGTCCAAAGGTGCCGACTATGTTGTCGACTGCGCGGGCAGCGAGATAACGGTGAACCAAGCCGTCCATATGACCAACCGTGGCGGCAAAGTCTGTTTGGCGGCGTTTCCGAAAAAGCCGGTCGAATTTGATCTGGGCTATCTCGCCGTTAACAACATCTATCTTTACGGCATCCGGGGCGAGGGCCGTTCGGCCACGCATCGCGCTATGGCGTTCATGGCCGACAAACGGTTCGACGCCACTAAGGTTCACACTCACACCTTCCCCATGGAAGACCTGCCCGAAGCTTTGCGTTATGCGCGCGAGCGGGTTGATGATGCGATCAAGGTTGTGGTTTCAAACAAAGAAAGTGCCGCAAAATCAGCGGCTGCGGAATAGGAAAACTAAGAATGACCAAGGCAATACGAGGGATCTATGCGGCTGCCGTGTCGCCGTTTCGTGAAGATGGGTCGCTCGATTTCGACAAACACCTCGCGTACTGCAATCATCTGATCTCGGATGGCGGCTGCGATGGCGTGGCACCGACGGGCACGACAGGCGAAGGCAACTCGGTTGCAATGCGTGACCGAATGGCGCTGCCTGCCGCATTTGCAAAAGCCGGGTTTGATCCGAACAGAGCCATCTTTGGCACCGGATCATGCTCGACCGCCGACGCCGTCGCCCTGACGTCCGAGACCGTTTCGGCTGGGTTTCACAACGTGTTGGTTTTGCCGCCGTTTTATTACAAAAATCCAAGTGACGAAGGGCTTTACGCCTACTTCTCGCAGCTTGTGGAAAAGGTGGGCGACGATCGGTTGCGGGTCTATCTTTATCACTTCCCGCAAATGTCCATGTCGCCGATCCCGGTCGATGTTGTCGTACGCCTGAAGCAAGCCTTTGGGCCGTTGATCGCAGGTTTGAAGGATTCCAGTGGCGACATGTCTCAATCCCTTGCTTTCGCCAAGGCGACAGGCGGGGTCGAGGCGGACTTCGATGTTTATCCGTCAAGCGAGGCGTTCTTGTTCGAAGGACTTGAGGGCGGGTGCGCGGGCATCATCTCGGGATCGACGAATGCCTTTGCCAATTACATCCAAAAAGCATGGAAAGAAGGACCAGACAGCCACGCCTTCAAAATGGCAGGTGCTGCGCGTGCGGTTGCCGGGAAGTATCCATTGATGGCGGCGATGAAACAGATCGAAGCCTGGCGAACCGATGATGACAGTTGGACACGCATGGCGCCGCCATTGATGCCTTTGAGCGCGGAACAACAAGCCAGTCTGAAAGCGGACCTGGAAGAATTGAAAGCGGCAGACGCCGCTTGAGCGAAAGCCGAGGCGGTTGAAAGGAGCACCAAGAGCAGAGCAGCGAGACACAACTTTGATCCGGGCAGCGACCCAGTAAGAGCCGCGCCAAAAATCGGATTTGGATCACCTTAGGGAGGAAAATATGAACAGAATTCTTGCAACGGGCGCAGCCGCGCTTACCGCCATGACCTTCGGATCGGCGGCCACTGCAGAGGACATCACCCTTCGCATCGGATCAGGCCATCCACCGGGCGTCGTTTATGCCGGTCTGATGATCGACTATTTCCAGAAAGAGCTGAAAGAACGCGTCGAAGCCCGCACAGATCACACTGTGAACTTCGTCGAAGGTTACTCGGGATCGATCGTGAAGGTCACCGAGGTCTTGGAAGGCGTTCAGGACGGGATTCTTGATATTGGTGGTTTCTGCTTCTGCTTTGAGCCGTCGAACCTGCCGCTTCACGCATTTCAGGTCATGATGCCTTTCGGCACGATGGACCCGGAAATGTCGCTGAAGATCGCGCAGGAAGTCTATGCCGAAGTGCCGTATCTGACGGATGTCTTCGAGGACAAGTTCAACCAGGTCATGCTGAGCCGCATTGCCGACGGTGGCTATAACCTTGGGACTTCATTTCCATGGGAAAACCTGGAAGACCTTCAGGGGCAGAAGATCGCCGGTGCTGGTCTGAACCTGAACTGGCTGAAGCTGGCTGGTGTCTCCGAAGTGCAGTCCTCGCTTGCGACCGCCTATACCGAGATGAACACCAACGTCTACGAAGGCTGGATCATGTTCCCTTCGGCTTGGGTGAACCTGAAGCTTTATGAGCCGGGCCCTTACTACACGCTGATCGGTTTTGGTTCGATGACTTGGCATGGGTTGACGATCAACAAAGACACCTATGACGAACTGCCGGATGACTTTAAAGAAATCCTGCTTGAAGTCGCGGCTGACTACGAACAGCAGACTGGTATCGTCAATGCGTCCGAATACGACCGGCTGGTGGACGAGTTACGCGAGCTGATTACGGTCACCGAGATCGACCCGGCTGTGCGCAAGGAATGGGCTGAATCGCTTGCTGATTGGCCGCAGTCGCTGGCGACGGAGCTTGATGCACAGGGTCTTCCTGCGACGCAGGTTCTGAACCTGGTCTTGGATCGCGCGGAAGCCAACGGCTATGAGTGGCCAGTGCGCTACGTCGTCGAATAATCACTAAGACCGAGCGCCCCGCTGATTGCGGGGCGTTCCTTTTGCACAAGCGCCGAGGCCAAGATGCTGCTGGTTCGAATGAGCGACAGGCTCACCAAATTCCTGATGATCCTTGGCGCAATCTGGGCGTTTTTCCTGTGCTTCTTTATATTGGCCGACATCATCACGCGTGCGATGAACATGCCGATTTCGGGCACGAAAGAAATCGTGGCGAATTCGGTTGTGATGATCGTCTTCCTGCAAATCGGGTTCGCGGTGCGCAGCCAATCCATGTTGCGCGCTGATTTTCTGGTGACGGCCATGCCAAAGCCCGTGCAAAAAGCGCTTTTGATTTTCGCCTTTGCACTAGGAGCCTTCCTGTTCTTTTTCCTTTTGAAAGCAGGCATCAAACCCGCTGTTCGGTCTTTCGTGAATTGGGAGTTCGACGGCGAAGGTGCTCTTCGTGTTCCGGTCTGGCCCACGCGCTGGATGATCATTTTTGGGGCAGGGCTGGCGGGGATCAACTACGTCATTCTCGCCATCGTCGAAATCTTCGACCTTCGGGTCGAACGCATGGATCTCTGACATATGTTCGACTTTGGCACGGCCTCACTTATCATCGTCCTTCTTCTGGGGCTTGTCCTTCTTGGGGTCCACGTTGCTGTGGCGCTTGGTATCACCAGTTTGGTCGGCATCTACCTTGTCACAGGCAAAATGCGGATTGTTGAGGCGACGATTGCCTCTACCGCTGCCGAGGCGCTGCGAGATTTTACCTTTGCGGTCATACCCCTATTCATGTTGATGGGCGAGTTCATAGGGCGATCTGGGGCGATCACCGATATCTATGTCGCGATCAACCGCGGCCTAAAGAAAATTCCCGCGCGTCTTGCCATTGCGACGGTGCTGGGCAACACGGTTTTCTCTTTTGTCACGGGCGTCTCAATCGCCTCAGCCGCCGCCTTCAGCCGGATCGCATACCCCGAGATGAAGGCCCACAACTATGATCGGGGCTTTTCGCTGGGGGCCATCGCCGGTTCAAGCTGCCTTGGCATGTTGATCCCGCCGTCGGTCCTGATGATCGTTTGGGGCATCCTGACCGAACAATCCATCGGCCGCTTGTTCCTTGCGGGCGTTCTGCCGGGCATCCTACTGGCAACGCTGTTCATCATGTACATCGTCATCCGAGCCTTGATGAAACCAGAGCTGGTGGGCGAAGGTGCCGCGCGGATCGACCACGAAAGCGTCAAAGTCGAAGACGGGTTCGACAGCGCACAGGTCGAACTTCCAGCCGGGCAGCTTTTCCTGTCTATGGGGGGTGTCTTCGGCATCATCGGCGCGGTTCTGGGTGGCATCTGGTTTGGCCTATTCACACCGACCGAAGGGGCCGGGGCGGGGGCGGCCCTTGCGTTGATCCTGGCCGGGATCAAAGGGATGCGCTGGAATGATTTTGTCCAATCCATCTATTCTGTCGGCAAAACCGCCGCGCCGATTATGATCCTTCTGCTCGCTGCCGCGCTCTATTCCCGCACGCTTGCCATGACCGGGGTCACCAATGCCATCCGCGAGTTCTTCGTCAACTCGGGGTTCGAGCCGTTCATGGTGCTGGCCATCATCATCCTGATTTGGTTCATCCTTGGCATGATCATCGACTCGATCTCGATCATGCTTTTGACCGTTCCGATCCTTGAACCCGTCGCAATGGCCTTTGGTTTTGATCAACTATCCTTCGCCATTGTTGGCATCATCGCTATTGAAGCCGGGCTTCTAACCCCGCCTTTCGGTTTGCTGGTCTATACGGTCAAGGCGGCGATCAATGACGACAAGGTCGGTGTGCAAAACATTTTCTATTCCGCGATCCCCTATTGGTTCGTGATGCTGTTCGCGGTCCTACTGATCGTTCTCTTCCCGGGCATTGCCAACTGGTTGCCCAATCTTCTTATGTAAGGAAATGCCCATGCCCGCTTATTGGATCGCTCGCTCCAAGATCAATGATCCGGTCGAGTACAAAAAGTACACCGACCTTGTCCCCGCCATCATCGCCAAACATGGCGGCAAAGTTCTGGCCCGTGGTGGAGACTATGAGATCATGGAAGGCCCCGAACATTTTGAGCGTTTCGTGGTCATCGAATTTCCCACCCTTGCCGCCGGTACGGCGTGCTTTAAGTCCGACGAATACAACGAGGCCGCTGCCTTCCGTCGCGCAAATGGGGCGGGTGAAGTTCAAACGGTGGTTGTCGAAAGCGGTGACGCGACCAAGTAGGAGATCGAGATGAACGCCGACCGAGTGATCATGGCCCAGCAGGGCGCGCCAGACGTCATGCAAATTGAAACGGTGGAGCTGCCGGCACCTGCCGCCGGTGAGGTGCAACTGCGGCAAACGGCCATCGGATTGAACTACATGGATGTGTACCAGCGCTCGGGCCACTATCCAATGGACTTGCCATCGACCCTTGGTCTGGAAGCCGCGGGCGAAGTGATCGCGGTTGGCGAAGGCGTAACCGATCTCGCCGTTGGCGACCGGGTTGTTTATGGCGGCGCACTTGGCGCTTATGCGACGCATCGTAATGCACCTGCTGCCCGGGTTCTGAAAATCCCCCAAGGCATTACGGATGAAATCGCCGCCGCCGCGCTGATGAAGGGCATGACGGCCGAGTACCTTTTGGAGCGGACTTACAAAGTCCAGCCGGGCGACAAGGTTCTGTTCTTTGCGGCTTCGGGCGGCGTTGGTCAGATCGCTGGTCAATGGGGCAAGCATCTGGGGGCAGAAATGATTGGTGTCACTTCGGGGCCAGAAAACTGCGCACGTGCACTTCAGATGGGCTACGCCCACGCCATTGATCGACGGTCCGAGGATATTGTCGCGCGGGTCAAAGAGATCACGGGCGGGGCCGGGGTGCCTGTCGTCTATGACAGCATCGGCAAGGCGACTTTTGAAACGTCTTTGGCATGCCTCGCGACCTACGGAATGTTCGTCTCTTTCGGGGCCACCACCGGCGAAGCGCCTGCCGTAACACCGCACCAGTTGCAACATGGCGGGTCGCTGTATTTCACACGCCCCACGCTGGCGAACTATGTCGGACCGCGCCCGGATCTTGAACATTCGGCAGGTCGGGTTTTCGAGATGATCCAAGCGGGTCATGTCACGGTAAACATAAATCAAAGCCGTCCCCTGTCCGAGGTTGTCGCGGCGCACAAAGATTTAGAAGCCGGAACAACCACCGGGTCCACGATCCTTTTGCCTTGACCCAAGAGGCATGACAGGTCTTTCCGCAAACACCATCGCGGTTACCGGTGTTACGCTTGGCATGGGACTTGTCGCCTATGGGTTCACCGAAGAAGCGGGTGCGGTCTGGAAGGCCGCTGGCCTTGGCGCTGCCGCGATCACGCTTTTCGCGACACGTGCCGTGCCCGAAATCGTTGCAGCTTTCGGTATATTTCTGTTGGCGCTTGGCTTGGGCATCGTCCCGCGCGAGGTTGTCTTTTCAGGATTTATGTCTGGTGGCTTCTGGCTTCTGGTGTCGGGCATCATTCTTGGCGCCGCAATCACATCAACCGGTTTGGCCGCGCGTATTTCTGAACGCCTGATTGCCGTCTCAGGCCCGTCTTATCCACGCGCGATCCTGATTATCGCGGCGGCGGGATTTGCTTTGGGGATTTTGATACCGTCGACTATGCCCCGGATCATTGTAATGATTCCGGTTGCCGCAGCTTTTGCCAAACGGCTTGGACTTGCGCCCGATGGCAACGGGGCGATCGGGCTGGTCGCGACGGCTGCGGCTGCGACGCTTTTGCCGACCTACACGATCCTGACGGCTAATCTGCCCACCATTGTTCAGGTCGGCGCAATGGATCAGCTTTATGGCGTTCACAGCACCTATTCCGGGTATCTTTTGCAGCAATGGCCCGTGAACGCGCTGCGTTTCGCGCTTTTGGTCTTGTTGATGATCGGGTTCACGCGGGAGCCCATTGTGACGGACAAGGCAGATATCGAACAAGAAGCGGCCAAACCGGAACAACGCCGACTTCTCTTCGTCTTGTCGGCTGCAATCGCTCTTTGGATGACAGATTTCATTCACGGCATCCCACCTGCTTGGGTGGCCCTGACGGCGGCGGCGATCACAATTTGGCCCCGCTTTGGCATGCTGAAACCCACGGCCATGCGCGAGCAGATTGATCTGACCCCGGCTATCTTCTTTGCGTCCATCGTCACAGTCGTCGCCACCGCGCGGGCCGCTGGTTTGGATCAGGTTTTGGCCGACGCAGTCATCGGGGCCTTGCCGCTGGATCCGGGCGGAGGACTTGGCTCGGTCTATAGCATCTACGGGTTTTCGGTGATCCTATCGCATCTGACGACGGCCCCCGCCGCGCCTGCCGTGCTGGTGCCTTTTGCGGAACCGTTGTCACAAGCCACTGGTTTGTCACTTGAAGTGATCTCGATGACCCAGATCATCGGCATCGCAACCCCGCTGATCCCCTATCAAGCACCGCCCCTGATCGTAGCCATGTCGTTGTCGAAAGTGCCAAACGCGGTCTTTTTTCGCCTTTGTCTCTGGGTTGCATTGGCGGTTACGGTGCTGGGCATTCCACTGACGTATTTTTGGTGGCAATTGATCGGGTTTGTCTGATGCCCGGCATCAGGAATGATTGTTGGCGAAGGGTCGGATCATTCAGCTAAGTGAATAAAAAAAGACGGGAGAATTTTTATGGCGTCAACGGAAGTGGCAGTGATCGGCACAGGCTGGTGCGGCGGGATACGAGCGGAAAGCTTGGCGAAATCCGCGTTGGTCGATGCCTTGCACATCTGTGAAATCAAGCCAGAGCGCCTTGAAGAGGTGCGGGCACTCACCAATCCGAAAACGGCCACCAGCGACTATCAAGACATCGTCGCCAATCCCGACATCACGGTCGTGTATATCTCGACAACACCCGAAGGCACGCACTATCCGATTGCGCGGGATTGCTTGAAGGCAGGCAAAAACGTGCTGTTGGAAAAACCCATTGCGCTAGAGTTCTGGGAAGCTGACGAATTGATCGCGCTATCGGACGAGAAGAACGTGAAGTTCACCATCGGCTATTCGCAACGCTTCAATCCCAAGATTGCCTACGCCAAGAAATCCATCGCCGAGGGCAAGCTGGGCAAGGTTGTTAACGTCATGGTTTCGCGCCACCTGTCGCGAAGCCTTGGCGCGAAAATCGCCAACCGCGTCAAGCTTTCGCCGGCGGCGATGGAATCCACCCATGATCTGGACTTTGTGTTTTGGCTGTTAGAGCATACGAAGCCCTCCAAGATTTATAGCCAGGGGGCCTATGGTTATATGAAGGAACTGAACGGTTCCTATGATTGCATGTGGTCCACCGTCACGATGGAAGACGGGACTTTGGTCGTTGTTGGCGGCGGTTGGAACCTTCCGCCCAGCTATCCAAATTACTGCGGTACTTGGATTGAGATAACAGGCACCGAAGGCGCTTTGATCCTGGATGATACGGCACGCGACCATTGGCTGAACACGGTGGCTGACGGCACGCAGTATCCGATGTCAACAATGCCAGGCGAACACGTCGATCACGTCTTTGCGGGTCAGATGGGCCCGGAAACGATCCACTTTCTTGAAGATGTATTGATGGACCGTCCTGTGATGGTGTCCGCAACCCATGCCCGCATGGTGATGGAGACATACTCGGCCGCAGACCTGTCTGCCGAGATTGGTGAGCCGATCTCGCTGCCTTTGTCCAATCACTCCATCGCGCAACTGGCTGATATGAAAGCAGCCCAAAAATAAGGAGGGTGCCATGACCAAAACTGTTGGAATTTTTGGACTTGGGTTGATTGGTATGGCCTTGGCAGAACGTCTTTTGGCGGCGGGGCACAAGGTCTGTGGGAGTGATGTGGACAACGCGCGCGAGGCCATGCTGGCCGAAAAGGGCGGAATGCTACACGATCCGGCTGGCCTATGGCAATGCGACATCCTTTTGTCAGCCGTGTTCAGCACCGATCAACTGGCCGATATCATCGCAGATGCCCCCGACATCAGCGGCAAAGTGCTTGTCACTCTCAGCACCTGTGATCCCGATCAGATTGCCGCGTTGGAAGCCAAGGCAAAAAGCCGAAGCATCATACTGGTGGAATCCCCCATTTCGGGCACCAGCCTTCAAGTGCAAAAGGGCACGGCACTTCTGCTGCTTGCGGGCGATCCGGTGGGTCTGGATGCCTTCGAAGACATAGCAGATGCAATATCGCCACATCGCGAGCGGGTGGGTGAAATCGGCAATGGCAACAGAACCAAGCTTGCCATCAATTGCATTCTTGGGTTGAACCGTGTCGCTGTGGCCGAAGGATTGGTTTTTGCCGAGGCTATGGGACTTGATCCCGAGACATTTTTGCAAACAGCGCTCAAATCAGCGGCGCGCTCGGACGTGATGGCGGCCAAGGGGCCGATGATGGTGGCCCGTGACTTTAAGCCACTTGGTCGGATTTCTCAGAACCACAAGGATTTCAAACTGATCCGCGACATGGGGGCGCGTAACGATTGCGGCGACCTGCCTATGGTGGACCGTTATCTTGCGATTCTAGAGAACGCCGAAGTGGCGGGCGAAGGTGATCTGGATAATTCCGGCGTGCTTCTTGCTGTGTCGCGTTTGGCGCGGGCCAAATCCTAACCGCCTGCAAAATAGATCGCACCGCTGATCAAAAACGGCAGGCAGGCAAAGTTCAAGACAGTCGAGGCGACAACAACACCGGCCACGCGCTCGGGGCTGCGGCGATAGTGTTCGGCGATGACGTAGGTCACGAGTGCTGAAGGCATGGCCGATAAAAGGAAAATGGCACCAGCCTCGACGCCCTCAAGCTTGAACAAGAACACCATGATCAACCCGGTCGCCACACCAACGGCCAGCCGGGCCGTTGCCAGCGCCACCGACCGACCGATGTCCCGAACTTTCAGTCGGGCCAAAGCCCCCCCCAGCAGGATCAGCATAATTGGAATCATGATGCCACCCAACAGGGATGTTGTATTCGCAACAATCGTAGGGATCGGGATATCGGTGGCTCTGAAGACGACCACCGCCACAACGGCCCAGACCAATGGTTCGCGCAAGAGTTTTCGCAGCCCCGGATCACCTGTCATGATGGCTGGAACGACGGTGTATTGCACCAAGGCGATCATAAAGAAGAACGCTGCTCCAATGGTCAGCCCGGGTTCAGCGAAAGCGAAAAACACCAAGGGCAAGCCCGCGTTTCCGGCATTTGGCAGCGACAGGGAAGACAAATAGGTGCGCCACGACATGCCCGTTGCGACCAAGATTGCCACAGACAGTGCGCCCCCGACAAACACCGCCGCCAACGATATCACCACGATGCGGACCAGCGAGTCGTCGGGCAAAGTTGTGCTGGTCAGGGACGAAAAGACCAAGGCGGGTGTTCCGACCAGCATGGCCAAACGGCTGAGGGTTTCGGATTGGAACCCAATCCCACGATATTCAAGGAAAAACCCAATTCCTGCGACCACGAAAACCGGAGCAATGATATTCAGGATTTCAGATGTCACCCGGGGCCGCCTTCGATTGCCGCGCTGTCTTTCCCTTGTCGTCCCCGGCGGCCGAAAGGTCAAATGTGAAGCCCGGAACAAGCCTTCAAATAAGCCACTAACGTCCATCATGAAACGTTGTTTCCGGGTCCTTACGGGCTGTTCTATCTCTTTAATCTAAATAGGAAACCGGGGAGGAGGGGGCCGTACGAATTGTCTTCGGGCAGGGTGTAGTAGCCTATGCCGACGCATATTTGACGGACGAACCTGCTCTTTTGATCCACTGACTTAGGTCAGCGAAACTCTAACGAAGAGTGGTTTGCGGATGTACGTGACGTGAGAGTCCTGAAATTTTTGACAGCAGAAGCTTGGCTAGCTGGGCTTTTGGCGCTTTTGGGCATTCTTGGGCTGGCTTTTATGTCGGACCTTGTTGCAGCTCCCAAAGTTCTCTTCGGACGCTCTCTCACCGCCATCCCGCCATCCTTGTTCCCGTCTTTGGTGCTGGGCGCACTAGCGATCTTGGCCTGCATGTTATTGTACGCGCTTCGCAAATCCCTGTTGGCAGACGAAAGTAAAACGTTTGAAGAGGGCGCATTTCTGCGTGTGGTGCTGCTGTTCGCGATCATGATTTTTTATGCGCTGACGATGTCGCCGCTCGGCTTTTTCATTTCGTCTGCGTTGTCACTGGTTGGCGTCGCGTGGCTTGCTGGAAATCGCTCGATTGCTCAGATTTGCATCGTTTCGGTTGTCAGCCCAATCGCGCTTTATATCGTCGCAACCCGCGGCTTGGCCGTGTCGCTGCCCGAGCTGAGCACAATCGAGTTTTTCTATGCACGCGTGTTTGAGACATTTGGCGGGTTCATGTCCGGCCCGGAAGAGGTAGCGCAATGATCGAACAGTTCGCCGAGGGGGCCATGATGGCCTTCACGCTTGAGACGATCGTGATGATTGCGATTGGCTTGTTTTCGGGCATGCTGGTGGGCGCTCTGCCGGGATTTACCACCTTGATGGCCATGGCCATTCTTCTGCCGCTGTCGTTTTTCCTTGATCCTCTGGTCGGCATTCCGTTCCTGTTGGGCGTGTACAAAGGCGGCATCTTTGGCGGGTCTATCCCGGCCATTCTGGTGTCCATGCCGGGCACAGGGGCCGCTGTAGCAACGTCGATTGATGGCTACAAGCTGACCCAAAAAGGCGAGAGCCGCAAAGCGTTGGACATCGCGCTGTTCTCATCAGTCATCGGCGATACGTTCAGCGATATTTTCACCATCATGCTGATCTTCCCGATTGCAATACTTGTGATGCAATTCGGCCCGCCCGAGCTATTCGCCGTTTTGTTGATGAGCCTCGTGATCATCGTCGCAACCTCGGGCAGCAATCCCCTGAAGGGTTTGGTGATGATGCTGTTCGGACTTTGGCTGGCGCAGATCGGCACCGACCCTATCGGCGGGGTCGAGCGGTTTACTTTCGGTCTCTTTGAGCTGAAGTCAGGCATTCCGTTGTTGCCTATGCTGATCGGTGTCTTCGCTTTGCCTGAATTGGTCTACGCGGTGATGCGGAACGAAAAAGCCAGCGGGTTCGCAAAGCTTGTAGGCGAGCGTTTGAACAGGGTGGAATTCAAACGCTGCATTCCCACCATCCGTCGCTCAACCATCATTGGAACCTCGATTGGCATCGTGCCAGGGCTTGGTCAGGTCGTGGCGGCAATGATGGGCTATTCGGCTGCGAAGAATGCGTCGTCCCACCCCGAAACTTTCGGCGAAGGTGAAATCGAAGGCGTCGCTGCCGCCGAGGCCGCGAACAACGCCGTGAACGGGCCCACGTTGGTACCGCTTTTGACGCTTGGCATACCGGGCGACAACGTAACGGCGATTTTGTTGGGGGCCTTCGTCGCGCAAGGCCTAAGGCCGGGGCCGCAGCTTTTCGAAGAACAAGGCTCGATTGTCTTCGGTATCCTTGTGGCCATGGTCCTTGCAAACATCATGTTTGTCATCATCGGCTATCTGTCGATCCCGTTCTTTGCGCGCATCGTCACAATCAAGACCGGCCTTTTGGTGCCGATCGTCATTATGTTCGCCTTTGCAGGGGCTTACGTCTTCCGCTCGGACACCACAGACGTTCTGATGCTGGTGGCGTTTGGAGCCTTTGGATTGTTAGCACGCGCCGCGAAATTTGATGTGATGCCCATGGTGATGGGGTTCATCCTTGGGGGGCCGCTTGAGTACGCCTTCGGCCAGACCGTGGCAATGGCAGGCAACAGTCCTCTCACCTTTATGTTTACCGAACGACTGGGAATGGTCGCCGTATTGGTTGCAACGCCGATCATCGGTTATATTCTCTGGCGTCGCATGAGAACGGCCACAGCATAGAAGGGCCAAACGCAAAAACTAAGTCCAACCTAGGAGGAAGACATGTTTTCTAAGACACTCAAAAAGACCGTGGGGGCCGCAATGGTCGCCATGCTTGGTCTGGGAACAGCCGCATATGCGGAATATCCCGAAAAGCCGATCACGCTGGTGATCCCGTTTGGACCGGGTGGATCCCATGACCTGAATGCGCGTGTCATCACCTCGACCATTCCCGCACATTTGGGCCAGGCGATGATCGTTCGCCTCAGCCCCGGTGCAGGTGGTCAGAAGGGCACGCAGGAAGTCGCGGATTCCGCAGCTGATGGGTATACGCTTTTGTTCGCGCATAACTACACCGACATGCTGCAGCAGCACGTAGAAAACCTGCCCTACAATCCGATGGAAGATTTTGTGCCAGTTGCGCGCGTGAACTTTGCGCCAATTGCCGTGGTCGTCAGTGGCGACAGCGAATACGAAACTTTTGACGATCTGATCGCGGCTGCTTCTGCGAACCCGGGCGCCATCAATATGGCACACTCGGGCAACTGGGGCGCATTGTTCGTGCCAGCCGCTCAGATCATGAAAGAGACGGGCGCTGCCTTCAATCTCGTGCCTTACAAAGGGGGCGGACCAGCTATGCAAGCGCTTCTGTCGGGTGATGCGCAAGTGACCATGGGTTTCCCTTCGGTTCTTGGCCCGCTTGTCGATGCTGGCAAAGTTCGCGTACTGGCGACCGCTGGTCCCGAGCGTATCTATGACGATGTGCCAACCTTTGGCGAAGCAGGCATCGAAGGCGACATCGGCTTCATGCACCGCGTTGTACTGGCTCCGGCTGGCACGCCTGAGGACGTTATTGCAAAGCTGGAAGGCGCGTTCACCGCTTTGCAGGAAGACACAAGCTTTCAGCGTTTGATGGGCCGCCTCGGCGAAAACACCGATCTTCTGCTAGGCGAAGGCTATCAGGCGATGCGCGAAGAGCAGTCTGTTGCCTACAAAGCTTTGGTCGAGTCGATCACGCAGTAAGCTGGTTTACACAAGCACAAGGCCGGGGCGTTTTGCGCCCTGGCCCACAAAGGACAGACCCATGCCTGACAGATTTGGTCCCCGTGGCGTTCTGGGTCTGATGATCCCGCTGCAAAATTCCAACATGCAGCCCGAATACGAATCCATGCGCCCCGAAGGCGTCAGCAACCAATGCTATCGCTTCACCCTGACCCAACCCGACAAAGTGCACGAGGCGGTCATAGACGCACTGCCCGGCGCTATGGGGTGTCACCCCGATATGGTCGTCACCGGCAATTCGATGGAAATGCGATACTGGTCGGTTGAACGCCAGGCCTGGTACCGAGAACAACACAAAAAAGCACTGCCCGACGTGCCTGTCGTTACTGCAACGGACGCCACGGTGGCTGGATTGAAAACGGTGGGCGCCAAGAAGATCGCGATGCTGTCACCTATGATCGAGCTTTTTGCCGAAAGCGCCCGTGACTATTACAACGCTATGGGGTTCGAAATCCTACGCCACGATTTCCTGAAAGTGCTTAAGCCCGAAGACATCATCAACCTGCCGGTCGAAAAGGTGCACGAAGCCTTTGATGGGCTGGACGGCCCGGATGTCGATTGCTTTTTGCATGTGGGCGGCGCCCTTGGGATCGTCGATTACCTTGACGGACTGGAAGAAAAACTGGGCCGCCCGGTGATTTCCGTCAATGCCGTGACCTACTGGTACGCCCTGCGCAAGCTGGGTGTGACCGATCCGCTGGAACGGGGCGGGCGCATCACGCGCATGGCCCTTCCCGAAGAATTTGCTTGATTAGGAGGCCCACATGGCCGTCAAAGAAAAACCGATCTGGACATTCCGCACGCAAGCGCGCCAAGAGACCAAAACCAAATCTCATGCCCGCTCGCGAGATGTGGATATGATCATCGACGAACCAATTGAGCGCGGCGGCACCAACGAGGGTCCTATGCCCGTCGAAATGGTCTTTGCGGGACTTGCCGGATGTACCCATGTGATTTCCAACAAACTGGCCGCCGCCAATGACGTTGTGATCGAAGACATGGACATCGACATTGTCACAACGATGGACAGCCACGGCACCCGCCTGATCAAGCCGATTGACGTGCCTTTTCCGAAGGTCGTTATCAATATCAATGCGACGATGACCGGCCATCCCGAGAACATCAACGAGATCGTCACCAAACTAAGCAGCCATTGTGCCGTCGCTATGATGATGCGTCAGTCCGGCAGCGAAGTTGTCGAGAACTGGACGATCAACGGTGCCCTGTGGGACCATCAGGCTTGAGGCGCGGAGCGTTGGAATGACCCGGCAAGCGCCCTCCGTTGGAGAGCGCTTCTTATGGCGGAGCCTCAGAGCCGCTCGATTCTCAGATCGTCCGCCAGCCCATCAAGCCGGTTTCCCAAAGCCTCCGGGATTGCGATGCCATTGGCCAGATGCGCGGCGGTTGTTGCAGACAGACGTTCGCCGGGCAGTCGGATATCCTCGACCCCGGGCAAAAGCGCAGACGATTTCATCTCGTCCCAAATCCCGTCGATTTGATGTTTAAACGTTTCGACATCCGCAAAGGCCGCGATATCCAAGGCAACAACGAAATGCCCCGTGTTGGTCGTCGCCTTCGGGTCGGCGTTGAAATCCACCACGTCTTTGCCGAAAGCCGCGCCATTCAACGTACCCGCCAAAAGCCCAAAGATCAGCGACAATCCGTAACCTTTCGGCCCGCCAATCGGCAACAACAACCCTTCACCAGACCGGGTCGGGTCGGTCAGCGGTTGGCCCAGTTTGTCGATCATCCAGCCCTCGGGCATGGTCTCGCCCCGGTCTGCCGCCGTTTTAACCTTGCCGTAGGCCGCAACGGTCGTCGCCATGTCCAGAACGACCGCCGGACGGGTATTGGATGGGATCGCGACCGAAATGGGATTGGTGCTCAGCAGCAGGTCCGTGCCACCCCAAGGCGGCATGTGGTTCGCACTACCGACCGCCACGTAAAGGCCGATCATATCTTCGGCCAATGGCATCTGAGCATAAAGAAACGCAGGGCCCGCGTGATTGGAATGCCGCGCACCCACCCAAGCAATACCTGTGGTCTTGGCCTTCTCAACCGCCAGTTCAGCCGCCCTCGACATCACCAGATGCCCGGGTCCGTTGCCGCCATCCAAAAGCGCAGTTGCGGTGCGTTCGGAAATGACCCGGATGTCCGGATCAACCTCCATCCCACCTGCCTGAATGCGTTTAATGTACATCGGCAATCGAAACACGCCGTGCCCGTCCTGACCGCCAATATCCGCCTCGGCCATCAAGCGACCCATGCGTTTTGCATTCTCGTCCGGCATCCCGCAGGCCCGAAACGCATCGGCAATAAAAGCGCGCAACCGGTCAGCATCGACTTTGCGCAATTCACCATCGTTCATCCTATTCCCCTCTTTTGCACCGACCCATGGAGACTATCATGAGCAACGAAGCCATCGTTCCCTATACGTCGATCACGCCTTTTGCCCGGGGCGACGGCGTTGAAACGCGCCTGATGATTGGGCGAGGGCGCGTTGATGATCCGCCGTTCACCACGGGTACCACGATCTTCCCCGCCGGCATGAAGGCCCCCATGCACAGCCACAATTGTGACGAACAGGTTACCGTTTTGGAAGGCCGCGCAAGGGCCGAAGTGGCCGGTGTTGAAACCGAGTTGGGACCAATGGACACAAGCTTTATTCCCGCCGAAATGCCTCATCGGTTCCTCAATATCGGTGAGGGGCCTTTGAAAATTCTGTGGATTTATGCAGCCGCCGAAGTCACGCGAACGTTCACCGAAACAGGCGAAACCGTGCCTCATCTGTCGTCTGGCGACAAAGTCTGAAACGGCGCGCCCAAAGCGGCCACAACCTCGGACACGCGGGCGGCGTTGTCTTCCGCGACCGAGCCATCTGCGTTCCAAAGTGAATTCTCGAACCCGACGCGCATCTTGCCTCCGTGGCGGGCGGCCTCGACAAGGCAGGCGGTTTCGCCCGACCCAAAGGCGCAAATCATCCAGTCCAAGTCCAGATCATCGCGGCGTGCCTCCAGTAAAACGCGATAGGCGTCAAGATCCGGCGGGTGCGATGGTTCGGTTCCGGCATAGGACCCCAAAACCAATTGCAACGGATGATAGGTGCCCGGAATAATGCCTTCGTCGACCAGGGCTAAGAACTGCCGCAGTTCTTCCGGGGAATAGGCAATGTGATGAATACCAACGCCCGCGTCATGCGCCCAAGCGTAAAACGCAGCCGCTGTATCTTTGGTGGTGGGTTCCCGCATCAGTTCACTTTGCGCCAAAGAGACGGATTTGGGCTGCAGCGCGCGGATCATCTGCATCTGCGCTTCGGGGCCGAACCGACCGGCGGCTTCGCTGGTGACCTGAAGGAAAAGTCCCGGCGCCGCGTCAGTCAGTGCCGCCAGTGTCTCGCGGTATTGTCCAACATCAAGGCTATGCTGACCGTCCTTATCGCGCACATGCACGTGGATCCCGTCCGCTCCGGCGCCTTGACACGCAACAGCGGTTTCAACGATCTCGTCAAGCGTGACCGGTAAAGCGGGGTGGTCGGACTTGGTTCGGCGCGCTCCGTTCGGCGCCACCATCAATCTAGGTAAGGGCTGCGTCATGCCAGTTCAGAGATTTCGACCGTGCGCCTGTCTTCCGCTGACAAGGCGATGGCCTCAAGCACTTCGATGTTGTGTACCATCTGCTCGGTCGTGAAGGGATAAGGCGCGGTCCCCGCAATCGCAGCGGCAAAGGCTTCAAGATTGTGCACCACGGCATCTTCCCAAGCCAATTCCTTGTGCACCTTGTCCTTTCCCGTCTCGGCCACGTCATAAGTGACTTTCCCGCCGGGCGTATCAGGGTGACTTTCGTTCAGGATTTCAATCCATTGCTGGGTGCCAAAGACATGGCAACGGATGAAATGGGGCGTGTGCAGTACAGCCGATAGCGTGGCCGTCATCCCGGCCTCAAACCCTAATTGAGCCGTCACCACATCGCCGGTTTCCCAGCCAAGCGATCGACTGGCCGTCATCGCCTGCACCGTTTTGACCCGCCCAAAGAACGAGATTAAAAGGTCGGTCAAATGGATGCCCATGGCCGTCATGCCGGCTGCAGGCGACACGGCTTTTGATGTGCGCCAGTCGTCCTTTGGCACGCCGATCAATTTGTCATGGGAGAACGCCAGTTCCGCGTGCATGATGGTGCCCAACTCGCCTGCATCTATGGCGGACTTCAGGGACACCATCGCAGGTTCGAACCGCCGCTCGTGCCCTATGCCAAGCTGGACACCTGCCGCTTCAACCGCCGCGACTGACCGACGCGCACTTGCCGCCGTCAGGCCCAATGGCTTTTCGCAGAACACGTGTTTGCCCGCTTTCGCAGTGGCGATCACCTGTTCTTCGTGCACCGGGTTTGGCGTTGTCAGAACGACAGCATCCACATCATCGCGTGAAAGGGCTGTGTCGAAACTGTCCATAGGCGCAAGTCCAGCCGCACGAATATCATCATGCACAGCCTGAACCGGCTCGATCACGCCTGCGACTTTGATACCAGTATGGCCATCCAGCCGTTTGGCGATATGCCGCCCCCACCAGCCGAAACCTGCAATTGCAATACGAAGCGGTTGTCCCGCGTCCGACCCGCTCAAATGTCCGTTCCCAGTGACGAGAATTGGCCCTTGAAGAACACCAGCGGATCACCGTCCCGACTGTCGATAGCACGGACCGAGCCGACGATAATGTGGTGATCCCCGCATTCGATCATCTGTTTCACATCGCACTCTAACGACGCCAGCGCGTTATCCAGCACAGGCACATCGCGCCAACCCCGACGCCAAGACACACCCTCGAACTTGTCGTCAATCGGCTTGGCGAACCTCAGGGTTTGATCTTTGTCCTCTTCGCACATGATATTAACGGCAAAAGCGCCATGGTTTTCAAAGGCCGAGCGTGACGGAGCCTTTGAAACAATGCTCCAAAGGATTTCCGCAGGATCAAGCGAGACCGAGGCAAAAGAGTTCACCGCCAAGCCCAAAGGCTGGCCATCCTCGCCGCAGGTCGTGATTACAGCAACGCCGGTGGCGAAACGGCCCAAAACGTCGCGTAAATCACGCGAATCGAACGGGGCTGGGTATGGACTGTGCATGTTCATCGGCGCCTCTCCTCTGTGTTTCTATAGATAGCGGTCTGGGGGTATTCAAAAACTAATAATTGGTGATAATCTCGATCTGAAAACCTGATAGCGAGAAAAGTAGGGCGGACGGTGAAACTTCAACATTTGAAATACTTTGTCGCCGTTTTTGAAGAAGGGTCGTTTTCTGCCGGTGCGCAGCGGGTGAACGCCACGCAATCTGGCCTGTCGATGCATGTGCGCCAGTTGGAAGATCGCTATCAAGTTCAACTATTGAACCGAAGTTCGACAGGTGTGACGCCCACCGAGGTCGGAAAGCGGTTCTACCGGGACGCCGTGCGCGTCATTCACGCTGCCGCAGAAGCCGAAGCGAACTTGATGGCCCTACCTGGTGCGGTGACGGGGCAGGTTACGGTTGGGCTGATGCCGACATTTACACGATCCGTTTTGGGGCCCGCACTGCTGAGGTTTGCCGAGGAGTATCCTTATGTAAAAGTCACCGTCTGCGAGGCCTATTCGGGCGAGTTGTCCCGCCAAGTTCTTGCCGGTGAGTTGGATTTTGCCGTGGTGCCCGCCTTTGATGCCGATCCGCGACTGCGAGCCAATCTGATGGGGTCGGACCAAGAGTATTTTGTGGTTGCCGCAGACAGCCCATTGGCCGATCAAACATCCGTGCGGCTGGCCGATCTTCCCGCGCTGAACCTTGTTCTGCCCAGTCCCGAAAACGTCCGGCGTCGCAAGATTGATCAGTATCTGGCCACCAACGGGCTTGAAGTGGGCCGTCTGATGGAACTGGATTCCATGTTCACAACACTTGATCTGGTCGAGCGGTCAGACTGGGCCACAATACTGCCCGGTATTCTGTGTTTGCCCGATCTGGCAGGAGACCGACGACGTGTGATTCCGATTGCCGAGCCCGGATTAAGCGTCGAATACCTGCGGATCGAACCGATGTCGGTACCCTTAAGCGATGCGGGGCAGGCGTTTTACAGCTTTCTGATGGACGAACTTTTGGCCCACTTGGACGCTTTGGAATAACGGTCCAAGCAATCGTCAAAACGATCTGGGCATACCCAGAACATGTTCGGCAACATAGGACAGGATCAGGTTCGTCGAGATCGGGGCAACCTGATACAGCCGCGTTTCGCGGAACTTGCGCTCGACATCATATTCTTCCGCAAATCCAAAGCCGCCGTGAAACTGAATGCACGCGTTCGCAGCTTCCCAAGAAGCTTTGGCCGCCAAAAGCTTAGCCATGTTGGCTTCTGCCCCACAAGGTTTGCCTGCGTCGAACAAGGCACAAGCCTTATAGCGCATCAGGTTGGCCGCCTCGATTTCGATAAACGCTTCGGCAATGGGGAATTGAACGCCTTGGTTCTGACCAATGGGGCGCCCAAAGACGTTTCGTTCGCTGACATAGGCCGTGACCTTGTCCGTAAACCAATAGCCATCCCCGATGCATTCAGCCGCAATTAAAGCGCGCTCGGCATTCAGGCCGGTCATGATGTACTTGAACCCCTTGCCTTCTTCCCCGATCAGGTTTTCCTGAGGGATTTCCAGATTGTCGAAAAACAATTCGTTGGTTTCATGGTTCACCATGTTGGGGATGGGCTTCACGGTCATACCGCTTTTCATTGCGTCGCGTATGTCCACTAGGAAAATGGAGAGGCCTTCGGATTTTTTCTGAACCTCGGCCAAGGGTGTCGTGCGTGCCAAAAGGATCATGTAGTCGGAATGCTGAATGCGGCTTATCCAGACCTTTTGGCCGTTTATGAGATAGCGGTCGCCTTTCAGAACTGCCGTGGTCTTGATCTTGGTTGTATCCGTCCCTGTCGTCGGTTCCGTCACACCCATGGACTGAAGCCGCAGTTTACCTTCCGCGATTAGGGGCAGATATTTGCGTCGCTGTTCTTTGGACCCATGTCGCACTAGGGTGTTCATATTGTACATCTGGCCATGGCACGCACCGGAGTTTCCTCCAGCACGGTTTATTTCTTCCATGATCACGCTGGCTTCCGTAAGACCAAGACCCGAGCCGCCGTATTCTTCGGGGATAAGAGCCGACATCCAGCCTTCGCGGGTCAGGGCATCGACAAATTCCTCGGGATAGACGCGATCCTGATCGACCTTGCGGTGATACTCTGCCGGGAATTTAGCGCAAAAGGCGCGGACGCCGTCGCGAATATCTTCGTGGTCTTGGGCAGGATCAAACATTAGCCGTCTTTCCGGATGACCTCGTTCTTCGGGTCATAGGGTGAATCCTCGGTGACTTCGGCGTCCCAAAGCTGGTCGAACATTTTGACCTGCAACTTGGTGCCGGGTTCGCCGTGTTCAGGTTTGACGTAACCCATGCCAATGGATTTGCCAAACGCCACCGAATATCCGCCCGAAGTTAAACGCCCGGTCCGGGTGTCGCCGGCGTATAGTGCCTCGCGCCCCCATGGATCGGCGTCATCAGGGCCGTCGATCAGAAGAGTGACGCATTTAGAGCGAATGCCAGTTTCGACCATAGCGTCCTTGCCGTGGAAGTTTTTGGTGAGATCAACAAACCGATCAAGGCCCGCTTCCAGCGGAGTCGCATCACGCCCCAGCTCGGTCCCAAAGGCGCGATAGGATTTTTCCTGCCGCAGCCAGTTTTGCGCCCGTGCTCCGACCAGTTTCAATTCATGGGGGGCGCCCGCTTCTATCAGGCGATCCCAAAGATAGTTTTGCATCTCCATCGGGTGATGCAGCTCCCAACCCAATTCGCCAGTATAGGCCACACGGATGGCATTGGTCGGGCACATGCCAAGTTCGATGCGCCGGGCCGAAAGCCACGGGAACCGTTTGTTGGACAGAGTGGTGTCTGGATCGGCATCGCGGATGAGGGCGTTTAGAACATCGCGGGATTTCGGGCCGGCCAAGGCAAACACACCGGACTGCGATGTCACGTCTTCTTCGTTGATCCGTCCGAAGTCGGCTTCTTTGTCTGCGATGGCTTTGTAGAGGAAGTCTTGATCATAGGCCTGCCACGCACCAGCCGAAATCAAGGTGTAGTCGTTCTCGCCCGTCCGGATAATGGTGTATTCGGTGCGCGTGGTGCCGTGAGAGGTCAACGCATAAGTCAGATTGATCCGGCCAATGCGGGGCAGTTTGTTGGTGGTGAACCAGTCAAGAAAAGCGGTGGCACCGGGGCCCGTCAGGCGGTGCTTGGTAAAGGCAGTCGCGTCGATCAGGCCGACACCCTTGCGGATCGCTTTGGCCTCATCATGGGCATACTGCCACCAACCACCCCGGCGGAAGGATCGCGCGTTGTGGTCGAAACGATCGGGCGCATCTTTCGGGCCATAATAGTTAGGACGTTCCCAACCGTTGACTTGGCCAAATTGCGCGCCCTCGGCCTTTTGGCGATCATAGGCGGGCGCAGTTTTCAAGGGGCGGGCCGCTTCGCGTTCTTCGTCCGGGTGGTGCAGGATATAGACGTGGGAATAGCATTCCTCGTTCTTGCGCGCCGCGTATTCCGTCGTCATCCAAGGCCCGTATCGTTTGGGATCAAGTGACGCCATGTCAATCTCGGCTTCGCCTTCCACCATCAATTGCGCCAAATAATGCCCTGTGCCGCCCGCCGCCGTGATGCCAAAAGAAAAGCCTTCGGCCAACCACATATTGCGCAAACCGGGCGCAGGGCCGACCAGCGGATTGCCATCCGGCGTGTAACAGATCGGACCGTTGAAGTCGTCTTTCAGACCGCAATCTTCGCAGGACGGAATCCGGTGGATCATAGCTTCGTACTGGCTGGTGATGCGTTCCAGATCAAGCTGGAACAGATCGGCGCGAAAGCTGTCAGGCACGCCATGTTCGAACCGGGCAGGGGCCCCTTGTTCATAGACGCCTAAGATCCACCCGCCGCGTTCTTCGCGCACGTAGGATTGCGCATCTGCGTCGCGGATCACCGGATGTTCGGGGTGGTCTTTGCGGAACTCGACCAGAGCCGGGTCTTGATCCATCACGATGAAAGTGTGTTCGACGGGGATGGCTGGGATTTTGATGCCCAAAAGGCCCGCCGTGCGCTGTGCGTGGTTACCGGTCGCAGTAACAACGTGTTCAGCATGGATCACGATTTGTTCGTCAGTTGCCACCAGATTGCCGCCCTTTTCGGCCATCTTGGTGCAGGTGACGTCCCAGTGATCGCCCGTCCAGTAGTAACCATCGACCTGCCACTTGCGTTCAATCACCACACCCCTTTGCCGGGCGCCTTTGGCCATCGCCATGGTGACATCGGCGGGGTTAATATAGCCGTCGGTCGGGTGATAAATCGCGCCTTCAAGATCCTCGGTGCGGATCAAGGGCCAACGGTCTTTGATCTGGGCCGGGCTCATCCATTCGTAAGGCACACCGCAGGTTTCAGCCGTCGAGGCATAAAGCATGTATTCATCCAAGCGATCCTTGGTCTGCGCCATGCGAAGATTGCCGACAACCGAGAACCCTGCGTTAAGCCCCGTCTCTTCTTCCAGTGTTTTGTAATACCGGATCGAATAATCGTGGATGTGGGTCGTGGCGAAAGACATGTTGAAATAAGGAAGAAGGCCCGCCGCGTGCCAAGTGGACCCCGAGGTCAGCTCGTCCCGTTCCAGCAACATCACATCGTCCCATCCGGCTTTGGCCAGATGATAGGCGATGGAGGTTCCGACGGCTCCACCACCGACGATCAAGGCTTTGACATGGGTTTTCATGGACGCGCACCTTCAGAGTTTTCTTGGTTTTACCCTATCGCGGCTTATGTCCCGGGGTCCATCCGACCGGATCCGTTCTGAAAGCGACGTTCCGGGTCGACGGGGTAGCGTCGGACCTTGCGCATCGCGAAGGTCCAGGTGCCCGGCGCTAAGTGCACCTTGGCCAAAAAAAATGGCCGTCCGAAGACGGCCAATCCAGTCAGGGAGGAAGATGGAGGCACCGCATTTGGTGCCAACAAGGAAACAATCGCTTTCAATTCGGGCCTATTTATGGCGGATCAGAGGTCTTATCTGGGATAGGTGGCCCTGATATGGTCTTGATTGGAGGGACAATGGACGTTTTCGAAAACATCCCGGAACAAGCACTTGCTTGGTCAGAGGCGGGCAAGTCCGTGGCTTTGGCAACGGTCGTCAAGACATGGGGGTCTGCGCCGCGCCCGGTCGGGTCTCAACTGATCATCGACGGGGATATGAACTTTCAGGGGTCCGTTTCAGGGGGTTGCGTCGAAAGCGCGGTCTTGTTCGAAGCGGTCGACGCAATGAAAGACGGCACCTGTCGCATCTTGTCTTTCGGCGTCTCGGACGAAAGTGCCTTCGAGGTCGGGTTAGCGTGCGGCGGCGAGATCGAAGTCTTGGTCGAGCCTTTGGGCGTGGGACAAGGGCCGTCTTTGGATGACTTGCGGGCCTTGGTTGATGCGCGATCTGCCCGTCAGCCGGTGATCTGGGAAGTCGATACCAAGACATGGGCGCGCCGTCTGTTGCCGCGCGATCTTGCGAATGCCGAACTTGAAGCCCGGTTTCGAACGGACAAATCCGGCCTGAACGATGCGGTTTTTCAAGGGGTCCACAACCCGCCTTTGCGGCTGGTCGTCGTTGGTGCGGTTCATATCGCTCAGCCCTTGGTCCAGATGGCGCGGATGGCTGGCTATGACGTGGCGCTTTCCGATCCGCGCGACAGTTTCGCCAGTGCCGACCGCTTTCCGAA
Source organism: uncultured Rhodobacterales bacterium (assembly GCA_964632495.1). GTDB lineage: Bacteria > Pseudomonadota > Alphaproteobacteria > Rhodobacterales > Rhodobacteraceae > CALKXV01. Next base: position 6,688 of record CAZWDS010000008.1, on the reverse strand, counting down.
CGAGACGTTGTTAGTCGGTTGGCCAGACGAGGCTTTGCGTGCGTTCGGCCTGGATGCACGAACCGCAGTCGTAACACTCAGCCACGATCCCAAGATCGACACGCCCGCGTTGCAGGTCGCATTGGCGTCCGAAGCCTTTTACATCGGCGCGTTAGGATCGACCCGGACGCACGCCAAACGTATCGCGGCATTGACCGAAGCCGGTGTTTCGGACGGTGCAATTGCGCGGATTGACGGACCAGTTGGTCTGGATATTGGCAGCAGCACGCCTGCCGAAATAGCGGTGTCGATCATGGGCGAAATGACCGAACGTCTGCGCCGACCCGACAGCCGCCCCGGTGATCTGGCGTGAAATTTGGCCCTGTCGCCCCTGCTGATGCGGAAGGCGCCATCTTGGCGCATTCTCTACGGCTTGCCTCTGGCGCTTTGCGCAAGGGCCGGGTGCTCAGCGCCGATGACATCGCAGACTTGCGCGCATCAGGTGTTGATCAAGTCACTGTTGCCCGGCTTGACCCTGACGATATGTCAGAAGACGACGCGGCCCGCGCCATTGGTGAGCATCTGGTCGCGCCGGGCTTGTCTTTGACGACGGCTTTCACCGGGCGCAGCAATCTATTGGCAGGCAGACCGGGTGTTGTTCGAATAGATGCAAGGGCTGTTCAGGGCGCAAACAGTATCGATGAAGGACTGACGCTTGCGACCCTTCCTGATTTGATGCGTGTGTCCGAAGGCCAGCTGGTGGCGACCGTCAAGGTGATCCCCTATGGCGTGGCAGGCAAAAGCGTGGACGCGGCGACCAAGGCGTTGGTCGCGTCGGCCATAAAGCTTTGCCCGTTCAAAGGGGGCCGTGCGCAACTGGTCATGACCCAAACGCCGGGTTTCAAAAACAGCCTGTTGGACAAAGGGCGCCAAGTGGTCGAGGCCCGTGCGCGTGACTTACAGTATCGTCTGCAAGACGTTCAAATCGTTCCTCACGTTGAAGCATCCGTTGCCGCAGTGTTGGATCACACGATGGATTTGATCCTGATCCTCGGCGCATCGGCCACCTCTGACCGGGCCGATGTCGCGCCATCCGCCGTCGTTGCAGCAGGCGGTCGGATCGACCGCTTCGGCATGCCGGTCGATCCCGGCAACCTGATCTTTCTAGGCGATCTGAAAGGGACGCCTGTGGTTGGTCTTCCCGGATGTGCCCGTTCGCCCGCCCTGAACGGGGTGGACTGGGTGCTTGAACGGCTCTCTGCTGGTATACAGGTGGATGGCGCTCATATCGCAGCTATGGGGGTTGGGGGCTTGTTGAAGGAAATGCCCGGCCGTCCGCAACCGCGACAACCGGAAAGCTGATGCCTTTCATTGTTTTGAAAATACGCCCAAGACTCTGGGGGGCAAAGCGCCCTGGTGGATCGAACGCGCACAGCCCGGGCGATGGTCAAAGATGAGCTCGCCCGTCCTGACCTTCACCGACAAAGGGGTCTATTGCCCCGCAGCGGATGTCTATATCGACCCGTGGCGACCCGTAGATCGCGCCGTGATTACCCATGGCCATGCAGACCATGCGCGTCCCGGCATGGGGCAATATCTGGCCGCCACCGAGGCCGCCCCTGTGTTGCGCCATCGCCTTGGCGACATCACACTTCAAACAGAAGACTATGGCGCACCTGTACAAATGGGAGGAGCCAAGATCAGCTTTCATCCCGCAGGCCATGTGCCAGGCTCGGCGCAAGTGCGCATCGAGGTGGACGGCGAGGTTTGGGTGGTCTCAGGCGACTACAAGTTGGAGCGCGACCCGATCAGTACCCCGTTTGAACCTGTCGCTTGTCACAGCTTCATCACGGAATGCACCTTCGGCCTGCCGGTGTTTCGTTGGAAAGCCCCTGATTTGGTCATGGCCGATATCAACCACTGGTGGGCGGCCAACAAAGCCGAAGGTCGCTTTACCCTGATGGGGGCTTATTCTTTGGGCAAAGCGCAACGGGTCTTGGCCGGGCTGGATGCCTCAATCGGGCCTATCCTGACCCATGGCGCGGTCGAGGCGACCAACGCGGTGTTGCGAGAACAAGGCATCACATTGCCCGAAACAGTGCATGTGACGCCCGATTTGGACGTCAAATCCTATGCCGGGGCTTTCGTGATGGCCCCCCCTGCAGCGCTAGGCTCGACCTGGGCTGGGCGCTTCAAACCTGCAGCGACCGGATTTGCAAGTGGTTGGATGGCCTTGCGCGGTATTCGCCGTCGCCGTGCGCTGGACCGGGGTTTTGTGATCTCGGATCACGCCGATTGGCCCGGGCTGAACACCGCCATTCGTGCCACCGGCGCGGAACGGATTTTCGTAACCCATGGCTATACATCCGTGTTTCGCCGTTGGTTGGAAAGCGAAGGCTATGACGCCCATGTGGTGTCGACGGAATATGGCGAAGACGCGGAAAACGATCCTATTTCGCCGCGCTGACACGCGTCGATCCGCGGCGGATGCGCCAGCGATTTTCTTAAAGACGTGCGAGGGTTCCACCCTCGCGCTCCCGAGGTATTTTTAACAGGAAGAAGCCAGTGTGTTTTCAAGAGCCGTAAGAGGTAGTATGGAGGTGCAACGTCGAAAAAGAGGCGAGGCATGAGCAAACCGACCCCTGTGGTTCTGTGTATTCTGGATGGCTGGGGCCTTCGCGATGAGGCGTTGAACAACGCCCCCGCTATGGCCGCCACGCCCACCTATGATCGGATCATGGAGACCTGTCCTCATGCAACCCTGATCACCCATGGCCCGGACGTGGGTTTACCGACCGGACAGATGGGCAATTCCGAAGTGGGCCACACCAATATCGGCGCAGGCCGGGTGGTGGCGATGGATTTGGGGCAGATCGATCTTGCGATTGAGGATGGGTCTTTCTTTAAGAATGCCGCCATCATGTCCTTCGCCGACACACTTTTGAAGACGGGCGGAACGGCGCATTTGGCGGGCCTGACTTCTCCGGGTGGCGTGCATGCGCATACCGATCATATCGTGGCTGCGGCCAGTGCTTTGAGCGATCGGGGCGTGCCGGTGGTGGTGCATGCGATCACGGATGGACGCGATGTAGCGCCCAAATCGGCGGATGACCAATTGGCCGGACTGGAAGCGGCGCTTCCAGATGGCGTCCGCATTGGCACAGTGACGGGGCGATATTTCGCGATGGACCGGGACAATCGCTGGGAGCGGGTCGAAACGGCTTGGGCCGTCATGCGCAACGGAACCGGGCATCGCGCCGAAAGTGCGGCGGCGGCCGTTGCAGCGGCTTATGCGCGGGGCGAAACGGATGAATTCATCCAGCCCACGGCCATAGATGGATACACGGGGATCAGCGGCCCCAAGGACGGTTTGTTCTTTGTGAATTTCCGGGCCGACCGTGCGCGGGAGATTCTGGCTGCTCTTGCCGATCCGGCCTTCACCGCGTTTGAGCGTCCGAACCATACGCCCTTTGCGGCGACCCTTGGGATGGTGGATTATTCCGAGGCCCACAACGCCTACATGGCGACCGTGTTTCCCAAGCAGAAGATCGTGAATACCCTTGGCGAATGGGTTGCGAAACAAGGGATGACCCAGTTTCGATTGGCCGAGACAGAAAAGTACCCCCATGTGACATTCTTCCTGAATGGTGGACAAGAAGACCCGGCGCCAAAGGAAGACCGCTTTATGCCAAAATCCCCCAAGGTGGCGACCTATGACTTGCAGCCCGAGATGTCGTCCGTCGAAGTGACGGACCGCTTCGTGGCGGCGATTGAGGCGGGGTACGATCTTATCGTCACGAATTATGCGAACCCCGACATGGTGGGGCATACCGGCGATCTGGCCGCGGCCATCAAGGCTTGCGAGGCGGTAGATCAAGGTTTGGCCCGCGTGATCGCTGCCCTTGAGAAAGCCGGTGGTGCGATGGTCCTGACAGCGGATCACGGAAATTGCGAAACCATGGTCGATCCGGACACAGGCGCGCCGCACACAGCGCATACCACCAATCTGGTGCCCGTGGCATTGATTGGCGGACCTGACGGTGTGGCGTTGCGGCAAGGGCGGTTGGCGGATTTGGCGCCGACGCTTCTGGCGTTGATGAATGTCGCCCAACCCGCTGAAATGACAGGTGAAAGTTTGATGATCTCATGAGGCTCTTCGCACTTCTGTTTGCGCTCAGCTTTGCCTGTGCCACACCGATTCACAGCCAAAGCGCGACCGAGAAAGCCGCGTTGCAGCTGTCCGAGGCCGCGTCTCAACTGGCGATTGCAGAGAAAGCCGGGGATCGCATTGCTGCGCTGACGTCGGCGGTGCAGGCCTATGAGGCTGGGCTGTCTGGATTGCGCGAAGGTTTGGTGGCCGCCGTGTTGCGGGAACGGGAATTGAAGGCAGACTTGGCGACCAAAGACGCCGACATGGCCGAGTTTCTGACTCTGCTGCAAACCGTTTCACGCCACGTGGAAGCCGAAGCTTTGGTCCATCCCGGTGGCGTATTGCCAAACATTCAGGCTGGATTGCTGGTGTCGTCCATGGTGCCGGATTTGCAGGCGCGGGCCGAGGTTGTGGCCAGTCAGCTTGCGGAAGTGGCCGAACTGGCAGCATTGCAACAACAGGGTTTAGAAACCTTGGAAGACGGGCGCGCGGGCGCGCGGGCTGCGCGTTTGGCTTTGTCGGAAGCCATATCTAATCGCACGGACTTGCCGCCACGCCATGCCACCGACGAAGCCGCGATGCAGGCGCTGTTGAACAGCACGGAAACACTTTCAGCCTTTGCCGCCGCCTTGTCGCAAGAACTGGACGCATTGCCTGACGTTTCGAATGAAACATGGCAAGCGCCCGTTTTGGGAACGGTTCTGCGTGATTTCGAGGCGCCTGATGCGGCAGGGGTAAGCAGACCGGGGATGATCTTCTCGGCTGCCGCAAACGCACTTGTGACTGCACCAACAGCGGGCACAGTCTTATTTGCAGACCAAGTGCCAGAACAAGGAATTGTCGTCGTTTTAGAGCCAGAAGCGGGACTTTTGGTCGTTTTGGCAGGCCTTGGGCAGAGTTTTGCCCGGCAAGGGCAGATCGTTGCCGAGGGCGAAGGAATAGGCCTGATGCCGGGCGATCAGGCTCTTGCACAAGAGAAATTGATCGATCTTATGCGAAAGAGTGGTCTTCCCGGCGGAGAAACGCTTTATATGGAAGTCAGACAGGGGCGAGAGCCGATTGATCCGGCGAGTTTGCTTAAGCCGGGCGGTATATAAGGATAAGGGCATGAAAAAGTTTTTTCTGGCATCCATAACGGGTGTGATGTTCGGAGCCGTGATGACCACACAGGTCGCCGGTCCGCTGATCGCTCAGGAAGCTGACCGCAAAGCCAGCGTGTATGAACAGCTGGATTTGTTTGGAGACATCTTCGAACGGATCCGGGGCCAATACGTTGAAGAGGTTGACGAAGAAGACCTGATTGAAGCGGCGATCAACGGGATGTTGACCTCGCTCGATCCACATTCGTCTTATCTGTCGCCCGATGATGCAACGGCCATGCGGGTGCAAACCCGCGGCGAATTTGGTGGACTTGGCATCGAAGTGACCCAGGAAGAGGGTTTCGTGAAGGTGGTCTCGCCCATTGATGGCACGCCGGCCGATGACGCGGGCATCGAAGCCGGAGATTTCATCACGCATGTGAACGGTGAAAGCGTGCTGGGCCTTGGTCTGGACGATGCTGTGGACATGATGCGCGGACCTGTTGGATCCGAAATCATCATCACCGTGGTGCGCGAAGGTGAAGGCGAGCCGTTTGACGTCTCGATCATCCGTGACACGATCAAGTTGACAGCCGTACGGTCGCGCTTTGTTGGCGAAACGGTTGTGCTGCGTCTTACGACCTTCAGCGACCAGACGTTCCCGTCGATGCGGGATCAGTTGAAAGAAAAGGTCGAAGAGGTTGGCGGGATCGACAAGGTCAACGGCTTTGTCATCGATCTGCGCAACAACCCGGGCGGATTGCTGACCCAAGCTGTGCGTGTGTCGGACGCCTTCCTTGATGCCGGCGAGATCGTCTCGACCAGAGGGCGCGAGCCTCAGGATGGGGACCGGTTCAACGCCGAAGCCGGTGATCTGGCCGAAGGCAAGCCGATTGTGGTTTTGATCAACGGTGGATCGGCTTCGGCCTCGGAAATCGTGGCGGGGGCTTTGCAAGATCACCGCAGGGCGATCGTTGTGGGCACCAAGTCTTTCGGTAAGGGATCGGTGCAAACCGTCATGCCTTTGCGCGGAGACGGAGCCATGCGCTTGACGACGGCGCGGTACTACACACCGTCGGGACGGTCTATTCAGGCTTTGGGCGTGTCGCCCGACATCATCGTCGAGCAGCCGCCACGTCGTGAAGAGACTGAGGAAGAAAGCACAGAGCGCGGTGCGCGTACCGAAGCAGATTTGCGCGGGTCGTTGTCGAATGACAGCCTAAGCGATGACGAGCGTCGCTTGATCGAAGAAGATCGCGCTCGTGCCGAAGAAGCGGCCAACCTGCGCGACGAGGATTATCAACTGGCTTATGCCATCGATATTCTGAAAGGGTTGTCAGCGCTTGGTCCGGAGTACGCAGCCGCTTTGGCGCGTCAGGCCAACCAGAACTGATGGATGATTGCGCCCCGCTGTCGCGGGTCGCCTTGCGGGGGGGGGGGGGGGGGGGGGGGGGGGGGGGGGGGGGGGGGGGGGGGGGGG
>CAZWDS010000007.1:48266-72640 GCA_964632495.1 uncultured Rhodobacterales bacterium | reverse complement strand
GCATCAGGTTATGGACGACATGCGCGCTGCCGACATCGATTTCCTGACCATTGGTCAGTACTTGCAGCCGACGCCGAAACACCATGCGGTGGAACGCTTCGTGCATCCCGATGAATTCAAGGCCTATGAAAAAGCGGCCTACGGCAAAGGTTTTCTGATGGTCTCGGCCACACCGCTGACGCGCTCGTCTTATCACGCGGGCGACGATTTCGCCCAATTGCGCGCTGCACGCCAAGCCAAACACGCTTAATCGTTTCACTTTTTTCAAATACTTCGGGGACGGCCCGTCAGGGTCGGGGGCAGAGCCCCTTTGCCCGGTATCAATCAACGCTCGGTCAGTTTCAACTCGATCCGCCGGTTCTGCGCGCGCGCGACCGGAGTGTCAGCCGTGTTTACCGGGCGAAACTCGCCGAATCCGGTGGCCGCTAAGCGTTCTGGCGGAAAGCCAAGCCGCTCGGTCATGAATTTCACCACCGACAAGGCGCGACCTTGGCTCAGCTCCCAGTTGTCGGCAAAAAGACCTGTGCCGGACAAAGGAACATTATCTGTATGACCATCGACCCGGACGATCCAATCGATCTCGCCGGGGATTTGCCCTGACACATCCGAAAGAATGCCAGCCACCTGTGCGATCTGGGATTGTCCTTCTGCTGACAAGGTGGCTGAAGCGCTTTCAAACAGAACTTCGGATGAGAAAACAAACCGGTCACCAACCACCTGAATGCCGTCCCGGTCGCCCAGGACGCGGCGCAGGGTGCCAAAAAACTCGGACCGGTATTCGGCCAGATCAGTCACTTCGGCGTTCAAACGTTCGGCTTCCAGCCGCAAGCGCTCGGCTTCGGCGGCTTCCAGTTCAGCGCGTTTGCGTTCCTCGGCGGCAGCGCGTGCCAAAGCCTGGTTCAAATCACTGCCAAGGCTTTCGATACGCACCTGCGCAGCACTGTCGCGCTCGGCTGCACTGTCCAACAAGCCTTGTAGCTCGTCCAATTCGGCGCGCAGGGTGGACACCTGCTCGTTCAAAAGCGCGGCTTCGCGCTGTGCTTCTGCTGTTAAAGCCTCTTCTTCGGCTAATTGATTGCGCGCGGTCGATAGCAACACGTCTTGGCGTTCGCGTTCGGTCAATTGCGTCGCGCTTTCAGCTTCGGCGGCCACTTTGGCGGCGATGGCGGCGGCCAGTTGTTCGCGCAGCGTCAAATTGGTTGTGGCCGTTGCTTGCAAGGCGTCCAGCTCTGCTTGCGCCGCATCGCGTTCTGTTGTCAGTCGGGCCAGTTCCGCGTCGCGCTCTTGCCCGGTCGCATTCAAGGCGCTGAGCTGCGCTTCCGCGGCGGACAGGGCTGCGCGTGTTTCTTCCAGCTCTGCTTCTGTGGCCTGTCGCTGAGTTTCCGAGAGGGCCAAGAAATCCTGCATTTCGGTTTCGGAGGCAGTGGCGGTGGACAACTCGTTTTCTGCAGTTTCCAAGCGGACCAGCACATCCGCCAGCCTGGAATCCAACTCGTTTTCAATAGCTTGAGCAGCGGCCAAGAGCGTCAGTGTGTCTTCGGCGTTTTTGCGCTGCGCTTCCAGCGACAAAGACATCGCTGTCAATTCTGCATCCGCGTTTTCCAAACGTTCGCGAAGGGCCTCGGCTGCGGCAGCTTCTGCTAAACGAGCGGCTTCGGCTTCGTCAAGTTCGGCAACCAATTGCGCTGTTTCGGTGTCTCGTTCGGCTGCTTCGGCTTGTAATTCAGCCGTCAAGGCCTCCAGCGCTTCAGTCTGCGCAGCAGCAAGACGGGCCGCTTCGACCGACGCATCTGTTTCTTCACGCGCTTGCGCCAAGGCAAGCTGCATCGCGTCCTGTTCGGTGATCAGTTGGGCGCGGGCGGCTTCAAGATCGTCAATCGTGGCCGCCAGTTCGACGCCTTCGGCCAGTGCCGCGTCGCGTTCGCCCAACAAGGTTGCGACCTGATCTTCGAAGCTGGCAATTGCCGCGTCGCGTTCGGCAATCGTGCGGGATTGCGCATCGATCTGGCCGCTTAGATTAGCAATAAGAGAGGCCTGTTGGTCGCTTTCCGTCTGTAGACTGGCCAGATCGTCTTCCAGAGCGGCTGTCTGTTGCTGCGCCAACCCAAGGGCTTGGCTGAGCGAGGAGACTTCGGCGGTCAGTTGGTCCAGTTCGCTTTCTTGTCCAGAAATCGTTTCCCGCAACATGCCTTGCACGATCATGAAGATCGACAGAATGAACATCAGCACCAAAAGAAGCGCGGTCATGGCATCGACAAATCCCGGCCAGATCGAGCCGGACATCCGTTGAACTGAGCGCCGTGTCAGTGCCATGGATCAGAGCCCGTCCGAGCCGCGACGCCCCATCAGTCGCACCGCCTTTGTGAGCTGAGCGATATCAGCGCGCAATTCGCCAATGCTTTCTTGGCGACCGGCGGAAATCTCTTCCAGAATGCGCAACATCTGTACGTCCATCGAGCGCAACCGCATGCGACTTTCGGCGTCGACACCGGCACCACCTTCGCCCGCCATGCCTTCGATAGCGGCGGAAAGCCGCTCTTGGCTTTCGACAAGACGGCCGACATCGCCGCCACCAGCGCCGCCGACTTGGCTGGAAAGTGCGCCGACAGCTTCGGCCAGTTGCCCCATCTGAGTGTTGGCCGCGTTCCGTTCCTGCGCGGATTGCGTATAGTACGTCTGCATCTGGTCCATGCGTTCGGCCATATGCTCGGCCAATTGCGCCATAACGTCTTGATCGGCCCCAGCTCCTTCTTCCCCAGAAAAGCCAACGCGCGTGATTGTCGACAACCATTCTTCAAGTTCGCGGTAAAATCGGTTCTGACCATGACTGGCAAACAGCTCTAGCAGGCCAACGACCAGCGATCCGGCAAGACCCAGAAGGGATGATGCAAAGGCAATGCCCATGCCTTCTAACTGATCTTCAAGCCCGGACATCAGCCTTTCGAACACAGCCATTCCGCTGTCGCCTTCCTCGGGGGCCAGCGATCGGATGGTGTCAACAACGGCCGGAACCGTTGTGGCTAATCCATAGAATGTACCCAAAAGGCCAAGAAAAATCAGTAGGTTGACGATATACCGCGTGATGTCTCGAGCTTCGTCGATCCGCGTCGCTACGGAATCTTGAATGGATCGGGATGACGAGGCACCCAATTGGCTGCGGGCACCTTTCTTGCGCAAAAGTGCGGCGAGAGGGGCCACGAGGCGAGGCGCTTTGGTGAATTGATGCCCGGGTCGATCATGGGCAAAGCCCTCGATCCAGCTGACAGACGACACGATTTGAAAAACCTGCCAGAAACAGGCCAATACGCCGATGACGAAGACGAGGCCGATAAACCCGTTCAGATAGGGGTTGGCAAGAAAGACGGGGGCAACTTGCGGGTAGGCCAGATAGGCTCCGACAGCCACTAAACATAGTACCAGCACCATCGTCACAATCTGACGATAGGGCTGCGCGAAATGACGGTCTACCGTCTGATCGGGTTGATCCATTTGGCCCCGGTCCTATCCTGCTCTTTTTTTGCAGAATAGTTAATAGAAGAGGGCGTGCCAACCGCAAACGGGTAAAGAGCGAAACGGACCTAGTGAGAGCAGGCGGCGTATTTTCTTCAGACCCGGCCTTCTGATCGAAACCTGATGTGGAAAACGCATCATTTTCCGCTTTTGCAAAGAGAGCGTACACGGTCTGAAAGCCACTCCAGATCCGTGTCCTTAACGCCCATCTGAAGCAGATGATCTGTGGTGTTCCACAGGTACTCTGTATTCGGTCCGCGTCCCCCGACCGCATGGGCGATGATCTGGGCTTGCTCTTCCAGCGACAGATGCGCTGCGTATTGAACGTGATCAGGATCGATCACATAGGCCAGTGCCGTGATGCGGGTGCCATCATCCACGGTCAATGGCACAAGGCGTTCCAGATAGGCAGACGACACCAACTCTCGTTCGCGCAGATACTGTATCGTTTCGGCCTCGGCCCCGTCTTTGACCCTAAGCGCAAGCCCTTGACAGGTTGCACCCGACATCGCGTCCAAAGCCAGAACCAATCCTGGGTCGTTTTCTGTGCCGCGATGATGGATCGAGCGCATGCAGAACGACCGATGGTAGCCAGACAACTCTGCCAAACGTTCTTCCACAACGGGAAATCCCGGGTTCCACAAAAGCGATGCATAGCCAAAGACCCAAAGCGGGTGTTGATCAAAGACTTTCTCTTCTGTCATGGCCGCCTTAAAACAGCCCCTGTGGGTCAAGGAAAGAGCGGATGCTGCGTCTGGTTGTCGTATTTCTGGTGGGATCGTTGATCTGGATGGTCTGGTGGGCCTTCGGGCAGGGTGCCTATGAACAAGGCCTGTCGTCTTGGCTTGATGAGCGTCAGGACGAAGGCTGGGTTGCCGAGTATACCGAGCTGAAAACGCGCGGGTTTCCGAACCGGTTTGACACGACGATCAGCGATGTTGCCTTGGCAGACCCCGAGACTGGGATCGCTTGGTCGGCCCCTTTCGTGCAATTCTTGTCGCTCGCTTACAAACCGCACCAAGTGATTGCCGTTTTGCCGAACGAGCATCGTTTCTCGACCCCATTCCAAACTGTGACCATTACCCATGAAGATGCGCGCGCGTCACTCTTTTTGGAAGCCTCGACTGAGCTTGGCTTGGACCGGACGCGTGTTGTCGCCTCAAATCTGACCGCCACGTCGTCCAGAGGCGAGGATTTGTCGTTGGTAGATGGACGCATAGCGGTGGAAAAACTGCCCGAGCCAAACCACACCTATCGCGTCGGTGCCGAGTTTTTAGGATTGGTCCCAACCAAAGAGGCCCGGCGCGCACTGGATCCGGCGGGATTGCTGCCCGAGACTGTGACAAGCCTTAGGACGGACGCCGTTTTGTCGTTCACAGCACCTTGGGATCGGTTGGCTCTTGAAGACGCGCGCCCGCAGGTGACGCGGATTGATCTGAAGGATCTGTCTGCCAGATGGGGCACCGTGGATTTCCGGGCGGCGGGTCAGCTTGATGTGGATGACTTGGGCATACCGGAAGGCCAGATCACGGTCAGAGCGGAAGATTGGCGCAAGATTTTAGACATGGCAGAATCCATGGGGTGGTTGCCCTTGGGCATGCGATCCTCGGTCGAAACAGGGTTGGGCCTTTTGGTGGGGCCCGGCGATGTTCTTGATGTGCCTTTAGTGTTTTCGGGCGGCGGGATCAGCCTAGGTTTGATCCCCTTGGGCGATGCGCCCCGTTTGGTGATCCGATAGGCGACCTAGCGGCAGTAGGGCCCACTTCTGTAATCAGCCACGTCGAAGTGGAAATGATCCTGGTGAAAGCGATCACTGTTCGGGCCCAAAACGGTTCCGAAAGGCCCACAGGCGCTGGAATGCAGTTTGCGCATCAAGCCACTGTTCGGTCCATTCCAGTCATTCAGCACGGTCAGCCGTGTGCCATCGGCTAGAATAAACGCCGAAATATCAATCGCATTGCCCTTGGCATGTTCCGACAATCGCGCACCGGGCAGACTGTTCCGGGTGCGGCAAGCATAGTGAGACGGCACACTGATCCCAACCAATCCGCCCCCCTTGTTGCCGATGGCGGGAATAGCGTCTTGGCGCAGCCAACGCTCTAACCGGTCCAGAGTCTTTTTACCGATCGTCGCTCTTTGCGACAAACGCACACCGGCAACCGATGCGACGCCATAGGCATTCGACACGCCACAAGCTCCCGGACCGGGCACATTGCCCAGCTTCACGGCTTCAAGGCCTGCCCTGTTGATGTTGTTGTCTTCGCTATCGTTGCCGCAGGCTGCAAGAAGCAGAGCGAGTGCAAAAGCCAAAGTCTTCGATTTCATCGTGTTGTTCCCCGGCCAAAGTCAGGCGCATCGGTGTCCTGACCCGCCTCGATAATGCCGCGACGGATGGCGCGGGTACGGGTGAAATAGTCGTGCAAATGGTCGCCGTCGCCTGTGCGAATGGCCCGTTGCAAGGCGAAAAGCTCTTCGGTGAAACGCCCCAGAATTTCCAAAGTGGCGTCTTTGTTGTTCATGAACACATCGCGCCACATCGTCGGGTCACTGGCGGCAATCCGGGTGAAATCACGGAAACCCGCAGCCGAGTACTTGATCACTTCGCTATCGGTCACGCGCCGAAGATCATCGGCCACGCCGACCATCGTATAGGCAATGAGGTGCGGCGCATGGCTGACGACAACACAAACGATGTCGTGGTGGTCCGGATCCATGTGATCAACGTTGGCGCCAAGCGCCTGCCAAAACGTCTCGACCCGGGCCACGGCATCGGCGTCGGCACCTTCCGGCGGAACAATCAGGCACCAACGGTTATCGAACAACTCGGCAAAGCCCGAGTTTGGACCCGAATGCTCGGTTCCGGCCATCGGATGGCCGCCGACGAAATGCACGCCGTCTGGCAGATGAGGCATGACAGCGTTTAAGACCGCTCGTTTGACCGAGCCGACGTCGGTCACCGTAGCGCCCGGTGCCAAATGAGGCGCGATGTCCTTCGTCACGGTCTCCATGGCACCAACCGGAATGGCCAGAACGATCAGATCTGCGCCTTCCACGGCTTCGGCGGGTGTGTCAGTGATGCGGTCACAAAACCCCAATTCGCGCGCTGCATCGCGGGTCTGTTCTGACCGGGCCGTGCCCACGATTTCGCCTTCATACCCGGCGCGGCGCATGGCGTGGGCCATGGACGACGCAATCAGGCCAAGGCCGATCAAGGCCACGCGTTTGTAGGGGATGGTCATGATTGGGTCTCTCTGAAGCGGCGCACTGTTGCGATCACGCGGGCGCAATCTGTGTCGCTGCCGACGGTAATGCGAAGACACTGGGGCAGGCCATAGCCGCCGACTTTGCGCACCAAAATACCATCCTCGCGAAAGGCTGCTTCGCAGGCGTTGGCTTCGGGTTCGTCTGCGAAACGGGCCAGAATGAAATTGGCGCTGGAGGCATCTGAAGTGACTCCAAGTTCTGCAAGGCCTTGCGCCAGCGTCGCGCGGTTTTTTTGGTTTTCAGCCAGACATCGTGCAGCCCAGTCCCGGTCGCGAATGGCTGCTTCGGCGGCGGCAAGCTGTGTGTTCGACAAGTTGAATGGCCCGCGGACCCGGTTCAGGTTGTCGATGATCGGTTTCGGTCCATAGCCCCAGCCGATCCGTAGACCGCCAAGCCCGTAGAGTTTTGAAAACGTGCGGGTCATCACAACGTTGTCGCGCTGCTCAACAAGGGCAGCGCTTCCGTCAAATCCGTCAACGTATTCCGCATAGGCCCCGTCCAGCACCAGGATCACGTTCTCGGGCAGTTCAGCCGCCAATCGCGCTGTTTCATTGCTGCCGATCATTGTGCCGGTTGGGTTCGCTGGATTGGCGATGAACACCAGCCGTGTATTGTCCGTCACACCGCCCAAAATGGCGTCGACATCAACTTGCCGGTCGCGTTCCGTCACTTCAACAGGCGTCGCCCCCGAAGCGAAGGCCGAAATCTTGTACATCGAAAACCCGTGTTGGGTGTAGATCACCTCGGTGCCCTCACCGGCGTAGGCCTGACACAGGAATGCGATCACCTCGTCCGAGCCTGCGCCGCATATGATCCGGTCCGCATCCAGCCCATGGGTTTCGGCAATGGCAGCGCGTAGGCTGGCGTGATCTGTGGGCGGATAGCGGTGCAACGTGTCCGCCGAGGCCGCAATCGCGGCGCGTGCGGCTTCGGGCACACCGAAGGGATTTTCGTTGGACGACAGCTTCAACACATCATCGCGGCCTTCCAACGTGCTGGCGCCGCCCTGATAGAGCGCGATCCGGCCGACGCCGGGCTTGGGTGAGATCATTTTTGTCATTGCCCGCCGCTTTTAGCGGGGCCGGGTCTGGCGTGCCAGTCTTTTAGGACTTGGGCTTTTAGGACTTGGGTTCGTCGGACGAAAAACGCCGCCCGTGGCAGGCGGCGTCCAGTTTGCGTATTTTGAAAAGAGATGAAGGACAATTTGAGTTAAATTGGCCGGTTTCCTTTAATCCATCGCTTTGAAGGCAAATTCGCCACCCTCTTTGATGCCCGAGAACCAGCGTGCGGTGACGGTTTTGGTTTTTGTGTAAAAACGGAACGCGTCGGGGCCGTATTGGTTGAGGTCACCGAAGGCCGATTTTTTCCAACCGCCAAAGGTGTGATAGGACAGGGGCACAGGGATCGGGAAGTTGATGCCGACCATGCCGACGTTCACCCGGTTTGCGAAATCGCGCGCCGTGTCGCCATCGGCCGTGAAGATCGCGGTTCCGTTGCCATAAGGGTTGTCCATGGTCAGCTTAAGCGCTTCTTCGTAGTTTTCGGTGCGGACTTGGCTGAGGACGGGGCCGAAGATCTCTTCTTTATAGATGTCCATGTCGGGGGTGACGTTGTCGAAGAAGGATGCGCCGACAAAGAACCCGTCTTCATAGCCTTGCATCGAAAACCCGCGCCCGTCGACGACAAGATCTGCGCCCTGTTCGACGCCGCTTTCCACCAGCCCGTTGATCCGGTCCTTGCTGGCCTTGGTGATGACGGGGCCGAAGTCGATTTCATCGCCAGCCGTGTAAGGGCCGATCTTCAGGTTTTCGATCCGCGGGATCAGACGATCACGCAGGGCGTCGGCAGTGCCTTCGCCAACAGGCACCGCGACCGAAATGGCCATGCAACGTTCGCCAGCAGCGCCGAAGCCTGCGCCCACAAGCGCGTCGGCGGCCTTATCCATATCGGCGTCGGGCATAATGATCATGTGGTTTTTCGCGCCGCCAAAGCACTGTGCGCGTTTGCCGTTGTTCGCCGCACGTCCATAGATGTATTGCGCGATCGGAGTCGAGCCGACAAAGCCGACGGCCTGGATCGTTTCATGGTCAAGCAGAGCATCAACCGCCAGTTTGTCGCCATTCACCACTTGCAAAACTCCGTCAGGCAGTCCCGCTTCGGTCAATAATTCCGCCAGCATCAGCGAGGTTGAAGGGCAGCGTTCGGAGGGTTTCAGGATCATTGCATTGCCGCAGGAAATCGCCGGTGCCATCTTCCACAAGGGGATCATCGCCGGGAAGTTGAAGGGCGTGATGCCCGCGACCACGCCCAAGGGCTGACGCATGGAATAAAGATCAATGCCGGGGCCGCCATCGTTGGTGAACTCGCCTTTCAACATGGCGGGCGCGCCCATGCAGACCTCGACCACCTCAAGACCGCGCTGAACATCGCCGCGTCCGTCGGGCAGGGTTTTGCCGTGTTCGCGGCTGACCAGTTCGGCCAATTTGTCCATGTTTTCATTGATGAGTTGACCAAAAGCCATCATCACGCGTGCGCGGCGTTGCGGGTTGGTTGCGCCCCAGGCCACCTGTGCCTCGGCGGCTTTGGCGATAGCCTCGTCCATTTCTTCCACCGATGCCAGCGGCACCTTGGCCTGCACTTCGCCCGTGGCCGGGTTGAACACGTCGGCGAACTGACCGGATGTGCCTTTGACGTGCACTCCGTTGATATAGTGGCTGAGCTCTTCCATGGAATCCTCCCTTGAGTTGTCGGGACAATAGGGCTGGCGGGGCGAATGGAAAAGCGGCAGTTTGTCAAAAGGGTTTTGCAAAAACGCAAGGACAAGGCGGAAATGAACTGGGATGATCTGCGAATTTTCCTGTCTGTCGCGCGAGAGGAAAGCCTGACCGGCGCAGCTAAGGCGTTGAGGCTGGATGCGGCGACGGTGGGGCGACGGGTTGCGCGGCTGGAACGGGATGCAGAAAGCGTGCTGTTCGTGAAATCTCCCCAAGGCTATGTGCTGACCTCGGCGGGTGAACGGCTTTTGGCCCATGCGGAAAACATGGAGCAGACGATGAGCGGCGTGACATCCGAAGTGCGCGGGCAGGACGCGGGGTTGACTGGCACCATTCGTCTGGGGGCGCCGGATGGTTGCGCGACGTTCTTATTGCCTTCGGTCATCTCGGATATTGTGAAGAAAAATCAGGGCCTTGAAGTGCAGATCGTCGCCTTGCCGCGGGTGTTTAATCTGTCGAAACGCGAAGCAGACCTCGCCATCGGCGTGTCGCGTCCGCAAAACGCGCGTTTGCGCATTCAAAAGATTGCCGATTATCGCCTGCATTTGGCGGCCTCGAAGGACTATCTGGCGGCTTACGGCCCAATTGCGGACAAGGCCGCTCTGAAAGACCATTCCGTGATTGGTTATATCCCCGACATGATCTTTGACCGCGAGTTGGACTATTTGGCGGAACTGGGTCTCACCCAAGTCAATCTGGCGTCTAACCTTGTGTCGGTTCAATTGGGTTTTCTAAAAGCCGGTGCGGGCATTGGGGTGGTGCATGACTTTGCTTTGAATGATGCGCCCGAGCTGCAGCGGATTTTGCCGCAAAACATTGAATTAAAACGTACGTTTTGGCTTGTGCGGCACGCGGATGATGCGCGTGTCGAACGCTTGAACCGGTTCGCTGCCGCTTTGGTCGAAGGGATGCGGCGGCAGTTGGGCGAACGTCAGCATGCTTGACAGACTGTGTCGCCGGATGGGACGCTTGGCTTATTAAGAAGTCATTGGAGGCCTCAAATGCTTGTGCGTCAAATCCTTGGAATGAAGGGCGGCACGGACGTCGTCACCATTGCGCCAGAGGCGCCTGTGTCGGACGCGGCGCGGCTTTTATCGGAAAAGAAGATCGGTGCGGTTGTGGTCGCTTCGAGTGACGCACCGGATGGCATTTTGTCGGAACGTGATATCGTGCGTGAACTGGGACGCCGAGGCGAAGGATGTCTGAAAGATACGGTATCGGACCTGATGACGCGCAGTCTGATTTCTTGCACGCCCGAGGACACGACGGACCATGTGCTTGAAAAAATGACCTCGGGACGGTTCCGCCATATGCCGGTCATAGAGGGCGCAAAAATGATTGGTCTGATTTCGATCGGGGACGTTGTGAAGGCGAGATTGAGCGAACTTTCGATGGAAAAACATGCGCTTGAGGATATGATCAAAGGGTTTTGATCCAAGGTTTTGCGTCCGAACAGAACGCATCGCGCCTCTTGTGGTGCGGGTCGGACCATGGCAGCAATCACCGACATGGCTGCCCAAGGAGACTTCAATGCGCACCGGACTTTACCCAGGGACCTTCGATCCGGTCACGCTTGGACATTTGGACATTATCAAACGCGCGACCGTTTTGGTGGATCGTTTGGTGATCGGCGTTGCGATCAATCGGGACAAAGGTCCATTGTTTTCTTTGGAAGACCGTGTGGCCATGATTGAGGCGGAATGTAAGGTTATTTCCGAAACGACGGGCTGCGAGATTGTTGCCCATCCGTTTGAGAACCTTTTGATTGATTGTGCGAATGATGTCGGCGCGGGTGTTATCATTCGGGGACTGCGCGCTGTGGCTGATTTCGAGTATGAATATCAGATGGTTGGGATGAACCGCGTGCTGGATGACAGTGTTGAAACGGTATTCTTGATGGCAGAAGCCGAACATCAGGCGATTGCGTCAAAACTGGTTAAGGAGATCGCACGGTTGGGCGGTGATATCTCTAAATTCGTGACCCCCGCCGTGAATACGGCTTTGCAGGAAAAGCTGAAGTCACCCTGAGGCTGATCAACAGGCGCCTTCAGTTTGAGGCGCTAACGCTGGCGCTTGGCGCGTGGCTTTGGGTGTTATGATGCGCAAAAGGATGTCCACGCTGGCCAAGCCAAGGATGGCCCGATTTGGTGCGGCGGCGTATAGCTTTTGAACGTCGGGAGCGAAGCATTCTTTGAACCGGCGAAGCCCTTGTACAGACATGCGATCACCCAATGCGGCCATCAGTTTGGTGTTGCTTTCCAACGGCATAGCTGCCAGCGACAGACGAGTAACACCTGCCGCAGCAGCGTCTTCGATGGCCCGGTGGATCAGCGCATGGATCGTTCCATTCGCACTGTTTGTGCGGCTGCGCATTAAATCCAGCGTCCACTCTTCGGAAATGACATGAAAGCTGACAAAAGCCACAAGTTCGCCTTTCGCATAAGCCAGATAGCACCGTTGGCGCGCCAAATGATCGGGGCAGAACCGACCCATGGAAAATCCGCGCTCGCCGCCCACACGTTGTGCCCATTCGTTGGCCACTGCCGTCATGTCATAGATCGGCAAAGCATTGGTTTGCATGACCGTCACTCCGGCCCGTTCCGCAGCCTTAAGCTTGCGCCGTAGTTGGCGCCGCTTGGGAACTTTTAGCGTATAGGTTTGGGTGTCGATCCGGGCCTCTTCGGAAATAACGGTCGTAGCCCATCCCTGGGATCGGGCCACTGCCGCGCTGCGTGCTGTGCACTTGTAAAGGGCGGGCCAAAGCGATGCTTGGCTTGCGGTGTCTGTTAAGTCTTGCAAGGCGGCCGGGCTGAGGGTCGCGCCCGTCACGCAATCTCCGATCGCGACTAAGGTTTGGCTGGCCTCGGCCACGTGCAGGCAGGTTCTGTCGCTTGTACAAAGCAGACGATGGCCGGCTTGATCGGACAAAAGCGCTTCGGCCCGCGAAATGGGTTTGGGTGGACTCTCTAAGTTTGGGTTTAGATTTTCGGTGTCCGGCGCTTTTGGATAGGCCAGCAAAATAAGGGCCAAACACGCGGGCAGTGCGTAGTAGATGAGGCGAAAGGCCAGAATTGCGGCAATCAGTTCAGGCTGGGGCACTGCTGGCAACAGGGTGATCAGGCACAATTCGAAAGGCCCGACGCCCCCCGGTGTGCCAGACAACAAGCCGGCCCCCAAAGCCAGTGTGAAGGCGGCCAGAAAAACTGGGAATTCCGGCTGTAGTGCGCCCGGAAACAAGATCCAAAGCGTAAGCGCTGCAAAAGCCACGTCCAAAGTGACAAGGCCAATCAGACGGAATGCCATTCGAAGTGGCGGCAGCGGAAACGGCAGCCAGCGCGGCTGAATCAACGAGGTCACGCAGGCCGCAATAATCAAAGTGACCGCCGCAAGAGACCACAGTGAAGTGCCGATATTGCCCGTGCCCGGAAGGGCCAGAACGACGACCGACAACAGGCTAAGCCCGGCCATGAAGCTGAACGAAACATAGTTGGTGATCTTCAGCGCAGTCGTGGCGTTCATCTCGGGCAACATGCGCCAACGCGCCAAAGTGCCGGTTGCCAGTCCCATCCCTAATGTCTGGGCCAGCGCGATGGTCGCGGCGCCGGACAACACAGCACGGTGTGGGCCAACACCTGTTTTTAACCAACGATGAAACAGATAATCATACTGGCCGACCGCGGCAAAGCTTAGCGCGGTAGCGATCGCAGCCGTGATCCATTGCGAAGCCGTCACAGCCCCCAAAGAGGCAGTGATGTCGGCCAAAGGCACATGAGCCAGCCGTTCGAGAACAACGAAGGTGCAAAGACCTGCTAAACCAAGCGGAAGCAAGCGCTTCTGCAAGACCCACGCCGACCGGTCAAATCGGCGCAATCCAGAACCGGACGTCATCACACTCATCCCAATACAGGGCCCCTGAAGGGACTCTAGGGGTGAGGTGTTGACGGCGGCTTAACGTTTGAGACGTGACATCAGGTTTCGTCCATCAACTGAGCTTTGGCGGTGGCCATCAGTTCAGTCATCTTGGCGCGAATGTCGTCTTCCGATGCTTTGTCGCCCAAATCCCCGGCAACTTTGCGAAAGACGTCTTCGTCGCCCGCTTCTTCAAAGTCGGATTTTACCACTTCGGTCGCATAGGCGTTTGCGTCGTTATCGGACTTACCCAAAAGCCCGGCGGCCCAAAGGCCCAAAAGCTTATTGCGGCGCGCTTCGGCCTTGAACTGCATCTGGGCGTCATGGGCGAACTTGTTTTCAAAGGCGTTTTCGCGATCTTCAAAGCTGGACATGTGTCACTGATCTCCGGTTAACGGGTGGTTTCTCTTCATATGCCCATACGAGCGGCTTCTCGCAAGAGGTGGAAAGCAGCAAGCTTGGCTTGCCCGAAGCCGGGCTTTCCCCTAAAGAGACGCGAAATCCGCTAACATTTCTCAAAAGCGGTACATCTCCCGAGGTCTAAATGGCACGTCGTAAGAAAGTCTACGAAGGCAAAGCCAAGATTTTGTATGAAGGCCCCGAACCGGGGACCTTGGTGCAGTATTTTAAGGACGATGCGACAGCCTTTAACGCACAAAAGAAAGACGTGATCGACGGCAAAGGCGTGTTGAACAACCGCTTGTCCGAGTTTTTCATGAACGGTCTAAGTCAGATCGGTGTGCCGACGCATTTCATCAAGCGCCTTAATATGCGTGAACAGTTGATCCGCTCGGTCGAAATCATTCCGCTGGAAGTGATCGTGCGCAACTATGCCGCAGGGACCTTGTCGCAACGATTAGGCTTGGAAGAGGGCACTTTGCTGCCACGTCCCATTGTCGAGTTTTGTTTGAAAGACGACAGTCTGGGCGACCCTTTGGTGGCCGAAGAACATGTCATCGCTTTCGGCTGGGCCTCGCAACAGGACCTGGACGACATGGTGGCCTTGGCTTTGCGGGTGAACGACTTCATGTCTGGATGCATGCTGGCGGTCGGGATCAAGCTGGTCGATTTCAAGATTGAGATTGGTCGGGTTTGGGATGGAGATTTCCAACGCTTGATTATCGCCGATGAGATCAGTCCGGACAGTTGCCGTCTTTGGGATATGGAAACCGGCGAAAAGCTGGACAAAGATGTGTTTCGGCGTGATCTGGGCAATCTGGCGGATGCCTATACCGAGGTTGCCCGTCGGCTTGGCGTTTTGCCCTCCAATGTTTCGCATGCCACGAAGCCGACGCTGATTAACTGAACTGAGTTCAGTTGCAGCCCGGGCTTCAAGGGGCTTCTTTTTGCAATGAACGCGTCCCGGTGCCCCGGGCCAATTTTGCCGGACATCAATTTGCGAACGCGGGTTTTCTCAAAGCGCAGTCTGACCATCAAGCGCGCATTCGGATTGGACAATCCTTGGAGTTTCCGCGATAGGTGCGCAGGAACAAAGCCGGGAGATTGGAATGAAAGCGCGCATTCACATCATGCTGAAAACAGGTGTTCTGGACCCTCAAGGAGAGGCCGTGCGTCACGCGCTTGGTTCGCTTGGATTTGATGGCGTGGACGCGGTGCGTCAGGGCAAAGTGATCGAGTTGGATTTGGCCGAAACCGACGCTGGAAAGGCCGAGGCTGAAGTTGAAAAAATGTGCGAAACGCTTTTGGCCAACACGGTGATCGAGCGTTACGAGGTCGAGTTTATCTGATGCGCGCCGCCGTCTTGCGCACCTACAACGCACCGCTTTCCATCGAAGACGTGCCTGACCCGGAATGTCCGCCTGATGGTGTTGTTCTAAAAGTGTCGGCTTGTGGAGTGTGTCGCAGTGATTGGCACGGTTGGGTCGGTGAACACCCTCGCGTCAAACCCGGCCAGATTGGCGGTCACGAATATTGTGGCGAAGTGATCGAGGCGGGAGCCAATGCGAGCTATGCCGTTGGCGACAAGCTGATCGCACCCTTTATTCTGTCCTGTGGCACTTGCCCAAACTGCCGCGCAGGCGTCAGCAACACGTGTCTCGATCAACGGTTGCCGGGGTTCATCGAGCCCGGAGCGTTTGCCGAATACGTCGCCGTGCCGCGCGATCACAATCTGGCGCGCTTACCCGAAGACATGTCGCCCACACTTGCCGCGGCTCTTGGATGCCGCGTGACGACGGCTTGGCACGCGTTGACCGGGCGTGCAGCGGTTGAGGCTGGCGAATGGGTGGCTGTGCATGGAACGGGCGGCATTGGATTGGCTGCGATGCTGTTGGCTCGCGCTCTTGGTGCGCGTGTCATCGTGACCGACATTGTCGATGAAAAGCTGGCCCATGCCAAAACTCTGGGTGCCGAACATGCAATCAACGCGAGCGACGGCAACAGCGCTGCGGCTATAAAAGACATCACCGGTGGCGGCGCTCATGTCTCGATCGAGGCGCTTGGTTTTCCGGCGACCGTTGCCGCAAGCCTTGAGTGTCTGCGCCCTCTTGGCCGTCACGTACAGGTTGGCATGCCCGTCGGCCATCACGCTGTGCAAGAGGTGAACCTGAACACCGTCTACATGGGCAACCTTGCGCTTTACGGAACGCGCGGCATGCCTGCGCATCGCTATCCGTCGCTTTTGTCGCTGATCGAAAGCGGGCATGTCGATCTGACCCCCATTGTGGCCCGCGAAGTCGGCCTGTCAGATTGCAGCGCCGAACTGGCGGCCTTCAACGGACCAACGCCCCCGGGCGTGGCTGTCATTACCGATTTTCAGGGCTAACGTCAGAATTTCGAGGCTGGCGGCGAACTGCTTGCGTTAGGGTTTCCTTCGCGTAGGCCAAAGACTGCTAAGAATTCCAACCAAAGCGCGGCGTGCTCTTGAGTTTTGCCCGGACATGCCGCAAGTGAGGGACAAGCCACCCAAGAGGAGCCGCACACCATGAAAGCTGCCGTTCTCGTTTTCCCCGGATCGAACTGTGACCGTGACCTTGCTGTTGCCTTCCGCAACGCGGGGTTTGATGTCGACATGGTCTGGCACAAGGAAACCAAGCTTCCAAAGGGTGTCGATATTGTCGGCGTTCCGGGTGGGTTTTCCTTTGGTGATTACCTGCGCTGCGGTGCGATTGCGGCCCGGTCACCGATTGTTGCAGCTTTGAAAGCCCATGTGGACGCGGGCGGCTATGCCATTGGGATTTGCAACGGATTTCAGGTGCTTTTGGAAACGGGGCTTCTGCCCGGTGCCTTGATGCGCAACGCTGGGCTGAAATTTATCTGCCGCTCCGTTGAGCTTGAAATTGCGACGGCTGCATCTGATTTCACCCAAAGCTACGACGTGGGCAGCATGGTCACTTATCCGGTCGCGCACCATGACGGCAACTATCAGGCGACCGACGATATTCGGGCTGCTTTGGCGGATGAGGATCGGATCGCGTTTCGCTATGCAAATGATCTGAACGGCTCGGTTGATCGGATCGCAGGGATTTTGTCGGCCAACCGCCGGGTCCTTGGCTTGATGCCGCACCCTGAACGCGCGGCAGACCCCGCCGTCGGAATGACGGATGGCACTCAAATGTTCCGCGCCTTGGCCGATGCCGTGGTGGATGCTTGAGCCTGATCCTTTCAAGCCCTAGTCTTGTTCCATGAGTGATGTAACCGAGAAGACAAGCGGTCGGCCTTGGCGCGGCAGGCTTGTCATGGTGATTTTGATTTTGGCCGGGGCCGCACTGGTGTGGTGGACCAATGTTTTTCTGACCGACCGTTTCACCGAAACCACCCGGTCGCGGGCCGAGGTGCGGCTGGCACTTTATTCGGGCAACATCTTAAGTGAGCTTCAGCGAAACCAGATTGTGCCGCAGCTTTTGGCGCGGGATCCGACGTTGATCGGCGCATTGAATTCCGGTGACTTTTCGCAAAGTTCCCAACGTCTGATCGAGTACCGAGACGAAATTGCCGCCGAGGGCATGTTGCTGATGGACCGTGATGGCCGTGCGGTGGCTGCGACGGACCGGGCTTTGATCAGTTCGATCCATCGGGCCGAGCCTTATTACATTGAGGCGACGCGCTCGAACGATACTGTTTTTACCACAAGCCTTCTGGAGTCCGGCACTCGTGTCTTTGCCTATTCACGCAAGATCGAAGCCCAAGGTGAATTGATCGGCGTCATCATGGTCGAGGTCGACCTAAAAAAATTCGAAAGCTCCTGGGCCGGGTTCACGGACGCGGTCATCGTGGCCGACAGCGAAGACACCATCATTCTGTCCACCGAAGCGCGTTGGCGCGGACTGAACGAGGAAAATGCGCTTTCGGTCCGCCCCGCGCAGTCGGCCATCGAACGCGCCTTCCGCGCGACGGCCCGTTGGGGCGCTTTGCCCGCGGATGCCTATTTACAGGGCGAGGCCGTTATGCGGCAAGAAGCGCGGATCGGCTTTCAAGGCTGGCAGATCACATCCTTCACCACCTACGCAGGTGTGCGCGAGCGGGTGAATGCCGTGTTGGCGCTGGAAATCATGGGGATCGCGATTCTCATGACCTTGGTTTTCTATTTTGTCAGCCGCAAAGCGACGTCGCGTCTCAGATTTTTCCAGCGAGAATCGGCTGAACTCCGCCAGCTTAACATTGCGCTGCAGCGAGAAATTGCCGAACGGGAAAAGGCCGAAAGACACCTCGAAGTGGCTGAACAAACATTGCAGCAATCCTCGAAACTGGCCGCTTTGGGCGAAATGTCGGCGGCGGTCAGTCACGAATTGAACCAGCCTCTGGCTGCCATGAAAACCTATCTCGCAGGTGCCAAGTTATTGCTGCAACGCCGCCGATCCGACGAAGCCTTGTCCTCGTTCCAGCGGATTGACGATCTGATCGAGCGTATGGGTGCTATCACAAGACAGCTCAAATCCTATGCCAGGAAGGGCGGAACAGCATTTGAAGCCATAGATGCAAGGAAAAGCGTGTCCTCGGCCTTGTCGATGATGGAGCCCCAATTGCGCCGGGGTGACATCGAAATCGATGCCTCTTTGCCGCGCGATCCTGTGATCATCGAAGCTGATCGCATCCGCTTGGAACAGGTGCTGGTGAACCTTTTGCGCAACGCGCTTGACGCCACGAAAGCCACGGCCGACCCAATCGTCAAAATTTTGCTGACGGTTGGCGATGAAGTGCTGATTACGGTTCGGGACAACGGTTCGGGTATCGAAGACCTCGAGAATTTGTTTGAACCCTTCTATACTACGAAAGCGCCGGGCGACGGGGTCGGACTGGGCCTTGCCATTTCTTCTGGTATCGTAAACGACCTTGGCGGCCGTCTGACTGCCCGAAATGGCAGTGACGGTGGGGCAGTGTTTGAAATCACCTTGCCGCTGGCTTCGGCAAAGTCCGAAGCTGCGGAGTAACTTTGGAGTTAAGACCATGACGCAGGCAATGAAGGTCGCCATTGTCGACGACGAGCAAGACATGCGCCAATCCATAAGTCAGTGGTTGGCATTGTCGGGCTTTGACACAGAAACCTATGGAAGCGCCGAGGATGCGCTGAAGGCTTTGACCCCCGATTTTCCGGGTGTTGTGGTCAGCGATATCAAGATGCCCGGCATGGATGGTATGGGTTTTTTGAAGCGTCTGATGAGCGTCGACAGCGCGTTGCCTGTCATCATGATCACTGGCCACGGCGATGTGCCGATGGCGGTCGAGGCGATGCAGGTCGGCGCTTTTGATTTTCTGGAAAAGCCGTTCAACCCGGACAAGATGACCGAGTTGACCAAGCGAGCTGCCAATGCGCGCCGCCTGACATTGGACAACCGCGCCCTGCGCCGTGAATTGTCGGACGGCACGGGCCTCATGCAAAAGCTGATCGGCGCATCGCCGGTCATGGAGCGTTTGCGCGAGGACATTCTCGATTTGGGGCAAGCCGATGGTCACGTGCTGATCGAAGGTGAAACCGGTACCGGTAAAACGCTGGTCGCCCACGCCCTGCACGCAGTTGGTGCGAAGGCGGGTAAGAAGTTCGTGCTGTTTTCCTGTGCCGCACAAGAAGAAGAGGCTTTGGCGGCTCAATTGTTTGGACCTATGGAAGAGGGCGGGCAATTGCCGCTTTTGGAAGAGGCCCGGGGCGGTACGCTGGTTCTGGAGGACATCGAAGCGCTTCCCCAGCCACTGCAAGCGCGCCTGCTGAGCTGGATGAACGATCAGGGCACACCCGCTGAAACCCGCATCGTGGCGATCTGCAACCTGCAAGAGGCCGGTCGCACCTGCGAAGACGCGCTGCGTCCTGACCTGTTCTATCGCTTGGCGGCCATGAAGATCACGCTGCCGCCTTTGCGTCAGCGCGGCGAAGACATCCTCATGCTGTTCCAACAGTTCTCGGATCAATATGCGGATGAATATGGCTGCGAAACACCGGAAGTCAGCGCTCAGGAAGCGGCTCAATTGTTGCAGGCTCCGTGGCCCGGCAATATCCGTCAGCTGATCAACATCGCCGAACGCGCTGTGCTTCAATCGCGTCGTGGGTCCGGCACCATTGCGTCGCTTTTGATGGCCGACAACGAAGAGGCGGCTGACGTTACGGTGACCACCGAAGGAAAGCCCTTGAAAGAATACGTGGAGGCCTTTGAGCGCATGTTGATCGACAACACGATGCGGCGCCATCGCGGCTCGATTGTGAACGTGATGGAAGAGCTTTGCTTGCCGCGCCGGACCCTGAACGAGAAGATGGCAAAGTACGGTCTGCAGCGCTCGGACTATCTTTGATTTGCGCCGCCTGACGGCGTCGCGACTGGCGAGGGGGCTTTGCCCCCTCACACTCCCCCAGCATATTTAAACCAAGAAGAAGGTGCTAATTGCCTGCAATGCGGTACCTCCCGTTTGTTACGGTGATTTGGGGCGGTACGCCATTGGCTTCGAAAGCGTCGTAGCCAGTCTTCAACCCTTGCCAGAACCCGTGCCAGCGGTTTTCGGTTTCTGTTGCCAGTCGGGCTTTTGTCATGCGGAACGGAAAAGCGTGAACCGGCACTTGGCTTTGACCCGCGTTGAGAGCCGCTTCTACCAGAACGTAGATTTCTTCAATCCCTGCGTCCGTCATCGCGTAACATCCAATTGAGGCGCAAGCGCCGTGGATCATGAGGAAACTGCCTGTTCGGTCATGAGCGCGATCAAAGGCGTTTGGGAATCCGAGGTTGAAAGAGAGGTGATAGCTGCTGTTGGGGTTCAGAGCGTTGCGGTCAACTTGATAGAAGCCCTCGGGTGATTGCCGGTCGCCTTCTTTCAATTTCGGGCCAAGATTGCCTGAATAATTGCAGATCGGGTATTCGCGAAACAACACAAAGCGCTGATCGCCTTTGACCCAGAGTTCCAACATGCGCTCTTCCTTAAAAACGCGCAGATAAACCGGAGCGCCGAAGGAGAGGTCGAGGGCTTCTAGGTCGCGCGTTAAATCGGGTTTCACGCGGTCGTCGTAATTCTGGGCGTCGGTGTGCCTTTGATCGACCAAGCGTCTCATGGCGCGGATAAGACCGCACTTATGGATGCCGAGATCCGATCAGAGACCCTCGACGTTGCGGGAAAGCATGTTGTCGTGGTGGGGCGGGCGTGCACCGATCTTTGCAAATGGATGTTGAGATATGGCGAAGCGGACCGTGTGACCCTTGTCAGCGCGTCCCGCGAGGTACATCGGGTTTTGGGTGACACGGGCGTTTTTCCACCAGACTCTGAAGCGTTTGACGTTGTTTTGGACAGGCATAAGACGATTGAACGTGCTGTTGCGCTTGAAACCGTTCTGACGGCTGAGGTGATTGCAATTCGGTATGATCCCTGGGGCTTTGCAGATTTCGTCCCAAGTTATGTTCCAAAGGATGTCTCAACGAAGCACATCCGGATCTTAACCTATGTCGCGCCAACGAGTTGGGGGAAGCCGCTTGATGTTTGGACGCCCGAAATTCTGACATTTATCCACAAAGATCAGGCTTTCTTGCTGCCATTTCACCCATTTGAACGCACGGACAGGCCAACGGGCGATTTCCACGCTGAGAGCCGATACCTCGGTGATCTTCTTTGTCCTTGGCCGAATGCGGTATTGGGACGGGTGTGCGCGGAAAACGCAAAACCCTAGTTGTTAGTGGAATTTCGAAAATTCGCCATTGTAATGTGAGTGTGCAACACCTTATGTTACGTGCAAGGCACGCTTGATCTATTTGCGAAGCGCGCCCCAAAAAGTTTCGCCGTTCCAGAGAGTTAGCCGTTTGTTTTCGGTCGCTGGTCCGGATATCCGCCCTTCTGTAGGGCAACTGGAATTGCCCGGGCGGGCGGGAAAACTCCACGCCCCCGGGCCTTGAACGGGCACCCTTTAGAGGTGTCGGAGAAGAACCGCGATGACGCGCGCGTGGAATAGCAATCAGGCTGACCCGTCCCTGACGGGTGGTTTTGCTATGGGCCAGCAGCGTCTTTTCGCCCTAAATAACAGCACTCTAAAGGCGCTTGCCCCACCGGGCAGGTCCAGACGCGTGCTGAGAAAGCCAATATGTCTAAAAAGATGCTTATCGATGCCACCCACGCGGAGGAGACCCGCGTGGTGGTTGTCGACGGTAACAAAGTTGAAGAATTTGACTTTGAGTCCGAAAACAAACGCCAACTCTCTGGAAATATCTATCTAGCCAAAGTCACGCGGGTCGAACCCTCGTTGCAGGCTGCCTTTATCGACTATGGCGGGAATCGTCATGGCTTTTTGGCGTTTTCCGAGATCCATCCTGATTATTATCAGATCCCCGTCGCGGACCGCGAGGCGCTGATCGCCGAAGAAATGGCAATCGCGCAGGCGGAAGCCGAGGAAGACGAAAAACCCAAGCGCCGCCGACGCAGAAAGCCAAAGGCAGAAGCTGCCGTCAGCGAAGACGAGACCGCGACCAAAGAAGTTGGCGCCCCTACCGACGCTGGTGAAGATCAGGTAGGCGAAGCTTCTGATGCTGATGCGCCTGCCGAGATCACGGCGATGGATGTTGTTGATCTGGATGCTGACGCCGAGGCTGCCACTGGATTGGTGGAAGAGGGTGATGACGAGGACAAGCCTGTCGATGCGTCCGAAAAGGACGAAAGCATCGAAGCGATTGCTGACGATGACACGACCGAAGAGATCCGCCGTCCCCGCAAGCAACGTGCGCGGCGCTATAAAATTCAAGAAGTGATCAAGGTGCGCCAGATCCTTCTGGTTCAGGTTGTAAAAGAAGAGCGTGGCAACAAGGGTGCTGCGTTGACCACATACCTCAGCCTTGCCGGTCGCTACTGCGTCTTGATGCCGAATACCGCACGCGGTGGTGGGATCAGCCGCAAGATCACCAATGCCGCTGACCGCAAAAAGTTGAAGGCCATCGCAGGCGAGATCGAGGTGCCCGAGGGGGCAGGTCTGATCGTGCGCACGGCAGGGGCCAAGCGGACAAAGACCGAGATCAAGCGTGACTATGAGTATTTGCAGCGCTTGTGGGAGCAGATCCGCGAGTTGACGCTGCAATCCATTGCCCCTGCGAAGATCTACGAAGAAGGCAACCTGATCAAACGCTCGATCCGCGATCTGTACAGCCGCGAAATTGACGAGGTTTGGGTTGAAGGCGAGGGCGGGTTCCGCACGGCCAAAGAGTTCATGAAAATGATCATGCCGTCACACGCCAAGAACGTGAAACACTATGCCGAAGCCATGCCGCTTTTTGCACGCTATCAGGTGGAAAGCTATCTGGCGGGCATGTTCAATCCAACGGTGCAGCTGAAATCCGGCGGGTACATCGTGATCGGTGTGACCGAAGCTTTGGTGGCGATTGACGTGAACTCGGGGAAAGCCACGAAAGAAGGCTCGATCGAGGATACAGCGTTGAAGACCAACCTTGAAGCCTCGGACGAAGTGGCACGTCAGTTGCGCTTGCGTGACTTGGCCGGTCTGATCGTGATCGACTACATCGACATGGAAGAGCGCAAGAACAACTTGGCGGTTGAAAAGCGGTTCAAGGACCGTTTGAAAACGGATCGTGCACGTATTCAGGTGGGCCGGATTTCCGGTTTTGGCCTGTTGGAAATGTCGCGTCAGCGGTTGCGTCCGGGCATGCTTGAGGCCTCAACCCAGCCCTGTCCGTCTTGTCATGGCACCGGTTTGATCCGGTCCGAAGACAGTGTTGGCCTGACGATTTTGCGGCAGTTGGAAGAAGAAGGCGTGCGTCGCCGCTCACGCGAGGTGTTGGTGAAGGCGCCCGTGTCGATCATCAACTTCCTGATGAACATGAAGCGCGAACATATCGGACAGATCGAAGCGCGCTACGGCATGGCTGTGCGGCTTGAGGCTGACCCGCATCTGGTGTCGCCTGATTTCTCGGTCGAGAAATTCAAGACCCAAACCCGCAAGGTTGAGGTTTCGGCGCCTGTTGTTTCGGTCGATGCGTCTTTGATGGCTGAAATCGAAGAGGAAATGGCTGAAGAGGCCGCTGTGGAAGC
Source organism: uncultured Rhodobacterales bacterium (assembly GCA_964632495.1). Classification (GTDB taxonomy): domain Bacteria; phylum Pseudomonadota; class Alphaproteobacteria; order Rhodobacterales; family Rhodobacteraceae; genus CALKXV01. The sequence goes on along the minus strand of CAZWDS010000007.1, from coordinate 48,725 downwards.
GGATGCAGCCGAAGTGCCCGAGGCCGTTGAGGGTGAAGATCAGCCGAAGAAGAAGCGCCGTCGCCGGCGTCGTCGTCGGGGTAAAGGCGGAGGCGAAGGGCAAGGTGATGAGGCTCATCAGCAAGAGGCTCAGTCGTCCGAAGGCGAAGCGCCAGCGGCTGAGGGGGCAGACGCTGAAGCGTCGCCCGATGCTGTAGAAGGCGAAGCCACAGAAGAAAAACCCAAACGCCGCCGTCGGAGCCGTAAGAAAAAAGAAGTGGCTCCTGCGGAGGTGACCGAGACTGAAGCTGCGCCCGCTGAAGCCGAAGTTGCCTTGGCAGAAGACGCAGTTACCGAAGAGGCACCCAAAGAGGAAAAGCCGAAGCGTCGTCGTACACGTAAGAAAAAGGTTGCCGCCGAAGACGTGGCCGAAAGCGAAAGCGCACCCGCGCCTAGTGCCGAACCGGAGTCTGCGCCCGA
>CAZWDS010000007.1:21308-48166 GCA_964632495.1 uncultured Rhodobacterales bacterium | reverse complement strand
CGCAAACGCGGATGGTGGTCCATGGGCCGCTAGCCGCGCATTTAAAGAAGCTTAAGGAAAGCGGATCGGTTGAGAAACCGGTCCGCTTTTTTCGTTGGCATTCCCCTTAGTCGGATGTCGCAAAACGATCTGCGATGTCTACGATGCTTTCCGCCCAATCCGGGCAAGCGGCTAGCCAGTGCGCGCGTGCTGTATCAAAAGCGTCGCGGTTGTTCAGCAAGGATTTCGCCAGTTCCGGCAATGTGTTGCGGTCTTCGGGCATGACGTTGTGCAACAATCCGGCGCGTTCCAATCCGCGCGTATAGCCAAGAAAATCGTGCCCGGCATAGATCGCAGGCGTGCCCATGGTGGCGGCCTCGCAGGCCATTGTGGCGCTTTCACCCAGATAGACATCCGAATGTCCCAAAAGATGGTGCACGTCTTCCGGCTGGCCTGCCCATAGAAACGGTTTCAAAACATCCGGAACGTCTTCTTCCGCCGAGACATGTAGCCGAGCTTTCTCTTTGAACGTATCGACCAGCCTGTTTGCAATCTCGACCGACCAGCCGCTTTTCCCGATATCGTGGTTGGCGCCCCATTTCACGATCCGGACAAAAACATTCGGTCCGTCGGGATCTAAACCTGCATCCAAGGCGCGGGCGCGGTCGGGCTTGAAGGCATTGGGGTGAAAATAACTCAGGTCCTTGGTGCCGGGCAGGCGCATCGTGCGCTTTTCAGGCACAGGCCCGTCATAGCTTTCCGGCACCACCAACTGGGTCACGAAGGGGAAGGTGATGCGGTTTTGAAGCGTGGCCGTTTCGCTGTCGTAAAAAGCAACCGATGGCACACCGGTCAAACGGCCGACGTGAGAGATCGCCACACCGCCAAATCCCAGCATAACATCGGGTTTATCACGTCGAACAATGCGCCAAAGCGACCAGTCCCGTTGCAACAATTCCCGGGCCAAAGAAACAACGCCCGAACCCTGTTTGGAAATCACCCGATGCGACACGCCGAAGCCATCCAGCAGATCGGTCGCGACATCTTTTTGCCGCGAAACCACGGTAACGCGATCCCCACGCGCTTGCAGCATGCGGATCGGGCGCAGAAAGAACAGGACATCGGCAGGATGAACGATATCAATCAGCACGTGCACGGGCGGATCAGACCTTTCGAACTCGGAAACGGTGACCGGTTTCATGATCTTCGGCTGAAACAAGCTTGTTCCCGGATTCTGCGCAATAGTGCGGCACATCAATTGCCGCAGCTGGATCGTCGGTCAAAACAGTCAAAACCGCGCCTTTCGATAAGGCACGCATGCGCTTTTGCACCTTTAGGACGGGCAACGGGCACAAAAGGCCACGTGCATCAAGTAAGTGATCTTCGGACATCCTTCGCGGTTAGCGCGGTAAGGTTACAATTGTCCATGAATTTTTGACGATCTTGTGTCTGGGCAGAGAGACATTTCTTAGCGTAAAGTGCACCCTCGGGGCAAAGGAGCTGCCATGTTTGGCTTTGATATCTTTGACATGAGTCTGCTGCCTGCCATGCTGGTTGCCATGGCGGCGGGGCTTTTGTCGTTCCTCAGCCCTTGTGTGCTGCCGATTGTGCCACCTTATCTGGCTTATATGGGTGGCGTTTCCGTCAGTGATATGGAGGGCGGCGAAAAGGCTGCCAGCAGGCGGGCTTTGGGGTCTGCGGCGTTCTTTGTGCTGGGTCTTTCGACGGTCTTTTTGTTTCTTGGCTTCACGGCCAGCGCATTCGGGCGGTTCTTTTTGTCCAATCAGGATTGGTTCGTCACAGCCGCTGGCGTGGTGATCATGATCTTTGGCGCACATTTCCTTGGGATCTACCGGATCGGCTTCATGGATCGCGAAATGCGGATTGATGCGGGCGACAGGGGCGGATCGGCCTTTGGGGCTTACGTTTTGGGTCTGGCCTTCGCGTTCGGCTGGACACCGTGCATTGGGCCAATTCTTGGCGCGATCCTGTCGATTGCAGCAAACGAAGCCGATGTGGTGCGTGGCACGACGTTACTGGCGTTTTATGCTGCTGGTCTTGGTATCCCGTTCTTACTGGTCGCGGCGTTCTTTCCGCGCCTGAAAGGGCTGATGGGCTGGATGAAACGGCATATGGAGCAGATCGAGCGTGTCATGGGTCTTCTGTTATGGACCGTGGGCTTGTTGATGCTGACGGGCAAATTCACTGACTTTAGCTGGTGGCTGAACGAAACCTTCCCGGTTCTACAAACATTTGGCTGAGTGACCGTTCAACTGTTTCCCAAAGTCTTTGATTTCGGGGGCGACTGTTGAATTTTCTTTCCGGCGTCAAACACTTTCGCTAGTCTTTGCTTCATGTTGAACAGGGGAAAGACACATGTGGCGCGTCGCCGGGTGTTCTACATCCCTGGCTACGACCCCCATCCACCGCGCCGCTACCGCGAGCTTTACCGCAAGGAAAGCCGGAAACAGGCCGAGATCTCGGGCTATCGGATTTCGCAAAAGTCCGAACAGAGCGAGACTGGTTGGCGTGTGCGCGCTGAAATTGGCGGGGACCAGGTGCAAACCAAGATCGATGTTCTTGTGTGGAATGATCTGGTTCAAGGCTCGATGCGCGGCGGCATTCCGGGCACTTACCTTGCATTGATCCGAACAGCTTGGATTTACATCGCCAGCGGCACGTTCAGGCGGTTGTCGTGGCTTGCAAAAGGCCCGGTTCTGGCGGCTTTGTACCCGGTTTTGATGCTTTTGGGACAGTTAGGTTTGGCTGTGTTTGGGGCTTCAGTATTGGGCAGTCTAGCGGCATTTCTGGTTGTCTCGCTGGTCTCGGGCGTGGCTTGGCTATTTGGCGCTGGCGATCCCTCTGGGTCGGTGCTGGGCACGATCTTGGGTACAAGTGTGTTTTGGATAGTCTTCTTACCCGTCACGGTAACGGCCTTGCGATGGTTTAAGGGGCAGGATGACAAGACCTACGCCTATTATCTGATGCACGACTACGCTTACACGGCCAAAAGGCGCGGCGCTTATCCCGACGAGATTGACGCGCGGCTTCATGAATGGCGGCATCGGATCGAAGCGGCGTTACGCGATGATGTGGATGAGGTGTTGATCGTCGGCCATTCATCCGGTGCACAATTGGCGGTGTCACTGGTCGCAGATATTCTGCGAAGCAAGCGGTTTCAGGACACAGGGCCCGCACTCGGGCTTCTGACACTTGGCCAGGTGATCCCAATGGTGTCGTTCTTACCCGAAGCTCAGCGATTGCGCCGTGATTTGCGTCTTTTGTGCACAGACGAGAACATCACGTGGCTGGATGTGTCAGCCCCCGGGGATGGCTGTTGCTTTGCCTTGTCCGATCCGGTTTCTGTTTCGGGTGTTGCGCCTGATAAGGGTCAGAAATGGCCGATCATTATTTCGGCGGCTTTTACCAAAACGCTCTCGTCCGAGACGTTGAAGTCCTTAAAGCATCGCTATTTCCGTCTACATTTCCAGTATCTGTGCGCTTTCGACAAGCCGGGGGATTATGATTACTTTCAGATCACCGCCGGGCCGCAAACACTGCAGCAGCGGTTCCACGGTCGACCGTCCTCGATCAGCCGCATTGACGTGCCCGCGTCGCGGTTCACCTCGACCATGACATGAGACCGCCGAAACCGGGGGCAAGGTCCGAGCGTGTGTCGCTTTGGCGCTATTGGCGCATGTTTCGCGAAGATATTCTGTCGGCCCAGCCCGAACGATTGTACCGCGCCAAAATGGCCGAGTTTCGCACACCGTTTTTCCGCTCATTTCTGGTGAACGAGCCAGCCTTGGTGCGCGAGGTTTTGAACCAACGGCCCGCGGATTTCCCCAAGTCTAACCGCGTGACAAAGGGGTTGGCCCCATTGTTAGGACGCTCGGTCTTTGTCACCAACGGAGCCGAATGGCAGCACCAACGCCGCATTATCGATCCGGCCTTTGAAGGGGGCAGGCTGTCGAGCAGTTTTGACGCCATGTTGGCGGCGGGCGAAGCGGCGGCAAATCGGATCAAGGCCGGTAAACTTGATGTCGAAGCATGGGCCAGCCATGCCACGGCGGACGTGATTTTTCGCACGCTGTTCTCGCTCCCGATCGAGGATGACGTGGCGCAAGCAACCTATCAAGCGTTCCGGACGTTTCAGCGCGAACAACCTGTTGCGACCATTGCGTCTTTGATTCCGTGGCTGCCAGTGCGCCAAAGTCGTGCGGCGCGCGAGGCCGCTGAAGCGCTTCGCGCATTGATCGAAGGACTGGTTGCGGCGCGTCAGGTGGACATCTCGAACGGCAATGCGCCCGACGATCTGGCCACCAAGATCATGACAACACCTGATCCAGAGACTGGCGAGTGCTTTTCCAAGGGCGAGATGGTAGATCAGGTCGCAATTTTCTTTCTGGCCGGGCATGAGACAAGCGCCGCTCTTTTGGGGTGGGCATTGTGGTGTTTGGCGGCTGCACCCGACTGGGGCGGGCAAGTGTCTGATGAAGCTGCAGCCTTTTTGGACGTTCCCGCTTTTTCAGGGCTGTCCAAGATGCGTGTGACGCGCAACGTTCTGCGCGAAACCCTGCGGCTGTATCCGCCTGTGCCGATGTTCGTGCGCGAAACGGCGTTGCCGGAGAATTTTCGCAAGCGGGATGTTAAACCCGGGGCACAGATTGTGATTTCACCGTGGCATTTGGGACGTCATGTAGACCACTGGACCGATGCGGACGATTTCGATCCAGGTCGTTGGGCGGCAGGGCAGCCCGCTCCGAAAGAGGCTTGGTTGCCATTTTCCACAGGCGCGCGCGTGTGTCCGGGGGCCGGATTTGCCATGGCAGAAGCGGCAGTTCTTTTGGCCTGTGTGATGGCTAGGTTTCGCTTTGAGGTTTTGGACGAACCGGTGCCTGTGGCACATCTGACAGTGCGGTCGCGCGACGGGATCAGGTTGCGCGTTGCGGCCCGCTAACCGGTCATTTCCATCACTTTTGGTTGTCTCGATAGTGGTCCAAGACAAACACGCGAATAGCCGAAGCCAGTCCCGTGTCCGTATCGCGCGCGGCGTCGATTTCGGCGGCAAGATCGTTCAGGCCGCGCCCGTTCTGCTTGGCAATGGCGCGGAACGCTTGCCAAAACTCGTCCTCCAGCGTGACGCTGGTGCGATGGCGTTGCAGCGTCAAGGAGTGTTTGACAGGCCGTCCCATCAGGGCTCGCGTTTTGCGCCATCAAGGGTCTGCGCCGTTTTCACGGTTTCGGCGGCATCGCCGGATTTCGCGGCTTTGGTCCGCCCAAACTTCACCGCATTGGCGTCTGCCGCTTTGCGGGCCTCGTCCTTAGCACGCGATTTTCGCGCCTTGTTCAGATTGACGATGCTCACGCCTTCGGGCCGATCATTTTTTCGGGACGGACGACCTGGTCGAAAGTTTCGGCATCGACGAAGCCAAGGGCGATGGCTTCTTCCTTTAGGGTGGTGCCGTTCTTGTGGGCTGTTTTGGCGACCGTGGTGGCGTTGTCATAGCCGATGGTCGGGGCAAGGGCCGTGACCAGCATCAGGCTTTCGCGCATCAACTGGTCAATGCGGGTTTCATTGGCGCGGATGCCGGCCACGCAATTGTCGGTGAAGGCAGAGGCCGCATCACCCAAAAGCTGCATGGATTGCAAGACGTTATAGGCCATCATCGGTTTGTAGACGTTCAGTTCAAAGTGACCCTGCGAACCAGCGAACCCGACAGCGGCGTCGTTGCCGATAACATGGGCCGCGACTTGGGTCATCGCCTCACACTGCGTCGGATTGACCTTGCCGGGCATGATGGACGACCCGGGCTCGTTCTCGGGCAGCAGCAATTCGTAAAGTCCGCAGCGGGGGCCCGAGCCCAGAAGCCGGATGTCGTTGGCGATCTTGAATAGCGACGCGGCCGTGGCTTTTAAAGCGCCCGACATGGCGACCATGGCATCATGGGCGGCAAGGGCTTCGAATTTGTTGGGGGCGGTCACGAAGGGCAGGCCAGTGATGCGCGCCATGTTCGCCGCAACTTCTTCGCTCCAACCGGGGCGTGTGTTCAATCCGGTGCCGACGGCGGTGCCGCCTTGCGCCAGTTCATAGATATCGGCCAGCGATGCTTCGACACGCTCGATGGATTTGGCGACCTGATGCGAATAACCGCCGAATTCCTGAGCCAACGTCAGAGGCGTGGCGTCCATCGTGTGAGTACGGCCGATTTTGATGATACCGTCAAACTCGGCGACCTTGGCAACCAGCGTTTCGTGCAATTTCCGAAGACCCGGCAACAGAACGTCGCGTGCCGTCATGGCGGTCGCGACATGCATAGCCGTGGGGAAGGTATCGTTGGACGATTGCCCCATGTTGCAATGATCGTTCGGGTGGACTGGTTCTTTGGACCCGATCGTGCCGCTCAGCATTTCGATGGCGCGGTTCGAGATCACCTCGTTCGCATTCATGTTCGACTGTGTGCCGGAGCCTGTCTGCCAGACCACCAGCGGGAAGTGATCGTCCAGTTTGCCGGTCACCACCTCGTTGGCGGCCGCGATCATGGCGTCGGCGCGTTCGGCGTCCAAGGCTCCGGCGGCTTTGTTGGCTTCGGCGCAGGCTTGTTTGATGACGCCGAGGGCGCGGACAATGGCGACGGGCTGTTTTTCCCATCCGATGGGAAAGTTCATCAGGCTGCGCTGCGTTTGGGCGCCCCAATAGCGATCGGAGGGGACCTCAAGCGGGCCAAAGCTGTCGGTTTCGGTGCGGGTCTCGGTCATCGGGCATGTCCTTGTAGGAAGCGTTGCAGGCAGATTTACCGACAAGCGGCGCGTGAGTAAATCGCGCAGGCCATGACAGAGATGAGTTTATGTGGGTTTAAGCCATGCGACGAATGGTTGCGTCGCTGTATTTTTCGGTGCCTTTCAGGGCACGGGCCAAGCGTTGGCGCATTTCACCGTAGCTTTCGCCGTAGAAGTAGAACACCGTTTGGTTGCGGCTATGATCCCATCCGCGGCTGACACCGAAGTGTTCAAGAGCGGATTTGCAGGTCAGGGCCAGATCGCGGCGGCTGTCTGCGTCGGGGGTGATGGGTGTGTCAACGGCCAACTCCAGCCCTTCTGTCAGGCCAAACATCAGGGGATCACCCCAACCGTCGACCAGCCGGATCGAGGAACCGCACGGCGCAGATAGCGCTTCTAGCAAGTCAGCGATTGTCTGAAGGGTTGTTTCACGTCCGTCAGTCAAGCCAAGAGCAAGATTAACCCCCAGAACAGCCCCAGAGGCCCGTGTACGGGTTGTGCAGGACATCACCGTCCCAAGACCTGTTGCGGCCAGTTGTGCGGTCAGCGGGGCACCAAACACCTTGTCGGCGTCCCGATGGCCCAGTTTGACGGGCAAATAGGCTTCGGCCAGCGTGATGCTGGTCGTGGTGCCGGGCTTTGGCTTAATGTCGCGAAAAAACATGGGTCCCACCCTTACTTTGATTAGCTTAGAAAAGTGTGACCGCTGATTGTGGCGAAATGCCGGTGTTGAATGGGCGAGATCTTGAGGTCTGGCCCTGAAACCGAAACACTTAATCCGCAGGGCGGACCAGATCGTCCAGCATGTGGGAAATATCCTCGATCTGTTCTGCAATCACATGGGTGACGCCGCCTTCCCGTTGCACGCGCCCCGTGACCCGAAGCGCACGGCCCGCGATCACAGCGCGACGGAACCGTTCGTACATCTTGCGCCAGACGATCACATTGGAAATGCCGGTTTCATCCTCAAGCGTGATGAAAATAACGCCTTTGGCGGTGCCGGGACGTTGACGGACCAAGACCAGTCCGGCCACGGCAATGCGGGCCCCATTTGGTGGCAGATCAAGGTGGTCATGGGGCAAACACGCCGGCGGGCGCGGCCATGCAGGGGGGCGAACAATAGATTCAGTCATGAAGAACAAAAATAGAACATTCATCAATTAATGCAATGCTATCGGTTTCTTGAGCACAAGGGCTGGAACGACAGCCGGAAGCGGCATACTTAAAGCATCGAAGAATCGAGTGAGGGCCAAATGGCGAAGATTACCTATATCGAACACGGCGGTACGGAACATGTCGTAGATGTTGCAAACGGGCTGACCGTTATGGAAGGCGCACGTGACAATGCGATCCCGGGGATCGAAGCCGATTGTGGCGGGGCCTGTGCCTGTTCCACCTGCCATGTCTATGTGCATCCTGACTGGGTTGAAAAGCTGCCCGCCATCGACGCGATGGAAGAGGACATGTTGGATTTCGCCTTTGAACCCAAGCCAGGCCAGTCGCGCCTGACCTGTCAGTTGAAGGTCACTGATGCCATGGACGGTCTTGTGGTGCAGATGCCTGAAAAGCAGATCTGATGCGGCTTGCAGTTGCGGTCGTTCTTGGCCTAACGCTTGGGCCCACGGTGGCCGCGCAAGATATCACCGACGCGCAATATGACGGGCCAACAACGCGCTACGCCCACGGTGTGTTGGGCGATGCCATTGAGCACGGCGAGCTGGTTGTGACTTTAGCCTCGGGCAAGCGTAAACGCCTTGTCTTACCGGAAAACCGGGTGTTTGAGGACACAGAGCCCCGTCTTTTTGACGTGGATGGCGATGGCGACCGCGAAGTGATCGTGGTGGAAAGCGATCAGGCGCGGGGTGCGCGTCTGGCAATCTATGATGGCGACGGTCTGGTCACGGCAACGGCCTATATTGGTCGGACGAACCGGTGGCTTGCGCCAGCAGGCGACGGGGCTGCCGATTTGGATGGCGATGGCAGCATTGAACTGGCCTATGTCGACCGACCGCATCTTGCCAAGACGTTGCGTGTCTTCCGCTTTCAAGCAGGAAAACTTGTGCCTGTTGGCGATTTGCCCGGTGTTACCAATCATCGGATTGGCGAACGAGATATCGCTGGCGGCATTCGTGACTGCGGGTCTGGCCCGGAAGTCATCGTGGCGGATGCCGATTGGAGACAGGTCTTGGCCGTCCGTTTTGACGGATCGTCCTTTTCGACCAAAGTTGTTGGACCGCACACAGGGCGCAACAGCTTTGCGACGGCCATGGCGTGCCGCTAAATCATGTGTCTCATTTCGGTGGGAGGAAGGTTTAGGTGGCGACGCCAGGGAGGAGGAGAGGCGCCGCCACGCTATCTAAGGCCAAAGGGAGGAAGACAGGCCTTCGATTCTTAAACGAGGTACTCTTAAAGCTTGTACGCAGTCTTGTAGGCAATCGAGCGCAGCATGCTGCGGTTCAGGCCCAAATCTTTCAATTCGCGGTCACCAAGTTCTTGCAGCTCGGATAGCGTGCGACGATACAGGCGGTACATAGCAATCCGTTCTACGGTCGAGCGATAGGCAGCGGCCAGGCGGCCGGTGCGGACTGCGGGGGTATAGGTCATGTCACTCATAGTGTTTCCTTTCAGCTGGGGGAGCTGTGTTCTTGTTGACCCTTAAGATAGTCAAAGTTTGGGCGCTAACAATGGCTGTTTCATCATTGCTGCTATGCAGCATGGGCATAGGTAACCTCGCGTTAACTTCATAAAAATGTTACATTTTTTATCTCGCAATGGCAAAATATCGCCACTTTTCGGACGTGTTTCGGCAATGCTTGGAAAAGGGGCTAAATGGAGTGGAAATGGCACTTGAGAACGATCAAATCCTAAGCATTCTGGCGACGGTGAAGCTGCCGTCCGGCGAAAACCTGATCTCGCGCGATATGGTTCGAGCGCTTCGAATAGACGGGGCATCGGTGTCATTTGTGATCGAAGCGGCCAGTGCCGAGGAAGCGCAGGGGCTTGAACCCGTGCGAACTGCCGCCGAAAATGCTGTGCGTGCTATTCCCGGGGTGGAACTGGTGTCAGCCGTGTTGACGGCCCATGGTCCAGCCCCTGCAGCACCCAAGCCGCCGTCGCTCAAGATCGGGGGACATCCTACGCCTCAGCAAGGCGGGCCGCAGAAAGTCTCAGGAGTGGATCGGATAATTGCCGTCGGCTCGGGCAAAGGCGGTGTGGGCAAATCGACCGTGTCGTCGAACCTTGCGGTTGCCTTGGCCAAGGAAGGCCGCCGTGTCGGGTTGCTGGATGCAGATATTTATGGACCATCGCAGCCAAGGATGATGGGCGTGAATAAGCGGCCTGCGTCGCCTGATGGCAAAACGATCATTCCGTTGCAGGCTCATGGTGTCACTATAATGTCGATCGGGTTCATGCTGGAGGCCGACAAGGCCGTGGTCTGGCGCGGTCCGATGTTGATGGGCGCGTTGCAACAGATGTTGGGGCAGGTGGAGTGGGGTGAGTTGGACGTGTTGATCATCGACCTTCCCCCGGGCACAGGGGATGTGCAGTTGACCCTATGCCAGCGGACCGAAGTGACGGGGGCTTTGATCGTGTCCACGCCTCAGGATGTGGCGTTGTTGGATGCGAGAAAGGCGATTGACATGTTTAACACGCTGAAAACGCCGATCCTTGGTCTGATCGAGAATATGTCGACTTATGTGTGCCCGAAGTGCGGGAACGAAGAGCATCTGTTTGGCCATGGCGGTGTGAAGGCCGAGGCGGAGCGCTTGGGTGTGCCATTTCTGGGTGAATTGCCGTTGTCTTTGGACGTGCGGTTGGCTGGGGATGGTGGAACGCCTGTGGCCTTAGGCGAGGGGCCTGTGGCCGAAGCATATGGTCAATTGGCGCGCGGTATGATCGCAGGTGGCATGGGGTAGGTTTCGCCGCCTTTGGCGTCGATCCGCGCCGCGCTGATGCGCGGCGGATGGGGCTCTGCCCCAAACCCCGAGGTATTTGGGACGAGAAGAAGGGACAAGCGCGAGGAGGTGCGTCCTACCGCCCCCGAATTCTTGGGTCTAGGGCATCGCGCAAGCCGTCTCCGACGTAATTAACGCTGAGCACGGTGAGCGAGATGAGAAGGCCCGGCCAGATGACGCGTTCGGGATAAAGCTCCATCCGGTCGACGCTGTCGAACAGAAGCTTGCCCCATGTCGGGAAGTCCGGTGGGAAGCCGAAGCCCAGGAAGGAAAGCGCGCTTTCTGTGATGATGGCCGTGGCGATGCCTAAGGTGGCCGAGACCATGATCGGGCTCATCACGTTTGGCAAAAGGTGGCGGGTGATCATCTTGGAAGGCGAGGTGCCGATGGAACGAGCGGCGAGAATGAACTCGCGTTCTTTCAGGGCCAGAACGTCGCCGCGCACGATACGGGCTGTTTGCATCCATGACGTGATGCCAACAAGCGTGACGATCAGGATGAATGTGCCGCCTTCGGGGCCGAACATGCCGGACAGGCGGTCGCGGAAGAGAAGGACGGCGACCAGTAGCAGTGGCAGAAGCGGCAAGGCGAGGAACAGGTCGGTCAGGCGCATGAGTGGGCCATCTAAGGCGCGGAAGTACCCGGCCATGACGCCGATGAGTGTTCCCAGCACGACGGACAGGATCATTGCGGCCATGCCGACGGCCAGCGAGATACGCCCACCGATCAGAAGTCGGCCCAGTATGTCGCGACCTAAGTTGTCAGTGCCTAAAGGGTACAGCCAGTTCACCTTGGCGTCGGCGTCCCAAAGTGCAGTATAGATTGGCCGGGTGTCGCGAAGATCCAAGAATGCGCGGCCCGTTGGCACAAATTGGGGATCGTTCCAGTAGACCCACGGCCCCGCAATTACCAAAAGCACGATGATCAGGAAAATCGCAGCACCCCACATGGCACCTCGGTGCGCTTTGAACTGCGCCCAGACGTCGGCCCATTGTGAGCGGGGTGGGGCCGTTGGTTCGACGGCGTCCATGGAAAGCGGCTCAGTCATAGCGGATCCTCGGGTCGAGAATGCCGTAAAGAATATCGGCGATTAGGTTGAAGAGCACGATCAGGATCGCGAAGATAAACGTCAGCGTTTGCACCATCGGGAGGTCATTGGCCTGAATGGCGGTGATCAAAAGTTGGCCGATGCCGTTCACCTTGAAGACTTGTTCGGTGATAATCGCGCCACCGAAGATGGCCGGGATGCCCAAAGCGATCACGGTGACAACGGGGATCAGCGAATTGCGCAACACGTGGATCAGAACTACCGTTTTTTCGCCCAATCCCTTGGCTCGGGCGGTGCGCACGTAGTCTTGGTTAAGGTTGTCCAGCATTGACGCTCGCATGAAACGCGACAATTGCGAGGTGATTTGCAACGCCAGCACCATCACCGGCATGATCATTTGTTGCAGCTGTTTCTTGAAGCTTTCCCAACTGTCGACCACCAGCGTGGTGTCATAGATCGACGGGAACCAGCCCAACCAGACGGAAAAGACGACGATCACCACCACTCCGGAAAAGAAAGGCGGCACGGAAAAGCCGACCATGGTGATGAATGTACCGGCGTTGTCGAACCATGAATACTGACGGTATGCCGAGTAGATACCGATGGGTAACGCGATGGCGATAGCGACCACATAGGCGACGCCTACGACCCAAAGCGTTTGTGGCAGGCGCTGGATCACAATGTCCATGACGGGCGAGCGGGTCTGCCACGAGATCACCCGCTGTTGGCCTTCAGAAAAGGTGGTGCCAACGATTGCATCTACAAAATAGAGCGGTTCGACGATCAGGAATTGATAAAGCCATTTCGGAAAAGCGATGTAGACGGGTTGGCCGACGCCCAATGCCTCGCGCATCTTTTCTTTGACGTCCGGCGGTACGGTCAGCGGAACTTGGGCCATCGGATCACCCGGGGCCAGTTCCAAAAGCATGAAGATGACGAACGCGATGAACAACAGCGTGGGGATGCTGAGGAGCAGGCGTCGTAAGGAATAGCTTAGCATGTCAGCGGTCCTCGCCGTCTTTCAGGCCCAAAGGGCCAGTGGGAACGATCATCATCTTACCTGCGATACGGTTCGAAAGGCTGGTTCTTCCAGGCAGGTTGAGACGCACCCCGAAGCGCAAGCTGTTCGCAATATCCAAGGTCCGGCGCGTACCATTTGTTGCGGAAAAAAAGCACCGCAACTGTGGCCCGATAGAGCACGTAAGTCTCTAGTGTCATGTGGGTACCCCAGAAGTGGGTTGCCCCGACCAACTGGCCGGGGCAACACCTTTGTCTTATTCGCCGATGCGGTACCAGTCTTGGATGTTCCACAGCTCGCTGTCCCAGACATTGAGCTTCACGCCACCAAGGCTGTTGGCGTGGGCCGACAGACGGCCACGGTGAACAAGTGGGATCATGCCACCGTTTTCAACCATCATATCGTTCAACTGAGCCGCCAATTCGCCACGCTTGGCGATGTCGGCTGTGTTGGACAGTTCGGCGTGAAGGGCATCGAACTCTTCCATGCAGAAGCGCGAGATGTTTTCACCTTGCCACTGTGAGGCAGGCGATGGTGCTTTGTCGCAAAGACCGTTGCCCAGATAGGCCTGAGGGTCGGTGCCGTTGAAGGTGTTGGCGTACATCTGCACGTCGGCATAGAACTTCTGGAAGGTGTCGGGCGAACCGGGGTCACCACCAAAGAAGACCGAAGCGTCAAGGTTGCGAAGTTCGACTTCCATGCCGATTTCGGTCCACCACTGCTTGATCAGGGCCTGGAAGTCCTGACGTACGGCGTTGGTCGAGGTCTGATAGAGGATTTTCAGAGGAACGCCGTCCTTTTCACGAACGCCGTCGCCATCGGTATCAACGATACCGGCGGCATCCAGCATGGCGTTTGCGCCTGCGATGTCTTGAGTCGAGCAATCAAAGGTTGTCGACGCATAGACGTTTGGAACAGGCACCCAGTTGCAGGTGACTTTACCGGCCTGACCGTAACCAACTTCAACCAGCAGTGGGCGGTCGATGGCCATGGACATGGCTTTGTAAACCGCCGGATCACCCAAGAATGGGTGCGGACGCTGAACGGCACGGTCGTCCGGGCCAAGGGCCGGATCGGGGTTTGTGTTGTTCAACATGATGCGCTCGACCAGTGGACCAAAGCCTGCAACAGGCGTGCCTTTACCGCCTTCTTGCATCTTGGCAATCACGTCGGGTGCCAGCTGCAGGTTCCAGCCGTAGTCGAATTCGCCGGTTTCCATCACAGCGCGACCAGAGGCGGTTGCGTCGCCGCCACCTTTGAACGTGACTTTTGCGAAGGCAGGTTTGCCCTCTTCGCGGTAGTTTTCGTTCGCTTCAAAAGTGATCACATCGTTCGGCTTGAACTCGACCACTTTGAACGGGCCGGTGCCGATGGGGTTGAAGTTGGCCTCGGTACACTCAGGCGCTTTGGCACCCAGGCAATCGGCGAACTGAGCGGCTTGCAAGATCGGGGCTTCGCCGCCGACAAAGGGGCCATAGGGGTTTGGTGTTGGGGCTGAGAAATTGACCACGACGGTCAGATCATCAGGCGTTTCGACGCTTTCAACGCCTTCATATTTGGTGGCTTGAGCACAACCGCCTTCGGGGTGCGTGCAATATTCATAAGTGAATTTTGCATCTGCGCTGGTGAAAGGCGTGCCATCCGACCATGTAAGACCCGGTGTGATATTCCAGGTGATCGAGGTCAGGTCTTCGGCGACGCCACCGTTTTCAACAGTTGGCACTTCTTCAACCAGCCACGGGGTCAGGTTGCCGTTTTCGTCAAACCGCGCCAAAGGCTCGATCACAAGCGAGGCGCTTTCGATGTCCTTCGTACCGCCGGAAAGATAGGCGTTCAGGATCGACGGCGCTTGCCAATAGATAATTTTAACTTCGCCGTCACGTCCGCGTTCGCCTTCGTGGCCGTCCGCGAAAGCCATGGAGGTAAGCCCCACGGCCGCTGATGCCCCAAGTAGGGCTGTCATGAGTTTCATATTTTCACTCCTTGCTGGATTCGTTCGTGCCTTCGTGCCCGCCAAAAGGCAGGCAAGGTTGGGGTTGATGAAGTGCAGGTTGCTTCAAGGCGCTCTGCGTCCAACTTTGTTGTTGTTGTTGATCGTCCCACCCTGGGCACGTGTGCGGTAACTTCGAACGATTTTTAAGCAGATTGCAAGCACTGCCGCCAACGAGCGCCTTGTTTTCTGCCCAAACTTTGCGCGCGCTTGTTTTTTGGGCGATTGGTTTGACACGCTGCCTCGCCCGGGTCTAGCGTCCGATAGCTTTAATGCTTGAGGGATATCATGCTGGATCAGCCGCTTGCGTCACTACGTAAACTGCGTGTCGAATTTCAGACCAAGGACGGCCCAGTTGTTGGCGTCGAAGATGTCAGTTTTGATGTCCACGCGGGTGAAACCGTCTGCATTGTGGGCGAATCGGGGTCCGGAAAGTCGGTATCGTCGCTTTCGCTGATGCGTTTAGTCGAATTTGGCGGCGGCAATATTGCAGGCGGCGAATTGCTGTTTGATCGGGGCGACGCCGGCACCATCGACGTAGCCGAGGCGAATGACGATGTTATGCGTAACATTCGCGGCAACGAGATCGGGATGATCTTTCAGGAACCGATGACCTCGCTTAATCCCGTCTTCACGGTCGGGCGGCAGTTGACCGAAGGTTTGCGCGTTCACAAGGGCATGTCCAAAGAACAGGCGACCGAACGCGCGCTTGATTTGCTGCGTCAGGTCCGCATTCCCGAACCCGAGCGGCGATTGGAACAATACCCCCACGAACTTTCAGGTGGCATGCGCCAACGCGTGGTGATCGCCATGGCCTTGGCCTGCGAACCCAAGCTTTTGATTGCAGACGAACCGACCACGGCGCTGGACGTTACTATTCAGGCTGAAATTCTGGCGTTGATTGACCGCTTGAAACGGGAAACCGGCACTGCTGTTTTGTTTATCACCCATGACATGGCCGTGGTCGCTCAGATGGCCGACCGAGTGGTTGTCATGTTCCGTGGCAACAAGGTGGAAGAGGGCACGGTCGAAGAGATTTTTGAAAACCCGACCCACGATTACACCAAGGCGCTGCTGGCCGCAGTGCCAAAGTTGGGCGAAATGCGCGGCAAACCCGCGCCCGAGTTGATGCGTTTGATGGGCGATGGCGGATCACAGGTGGCTCAGATCATTCCGGCGGAAGACAAAGTATTGTTGGACGTCAAAAATCTAACCACGCGCTTTCCGGTCAAAGGTGGGTTCCTGCGCCGCACGGTGGCCAATGTGCATGCTGTTGAAGATGTCTCGTTTCAGGTCAAATCCGGTCAAACGCTTAGCCTTGTGGGCGAAAGCGGGTGCGGCAAATCATCATGCGGGCGCTCGGTTCTGCGCCTGATCGAGCCGACCTCGGGCGAGGTTTGGCTGGATGGCAAGAACGTGTTGGACTTTGCCACCGAAGAATTGCGATTGGCGCGGCGCGATATGCAGATGGTGTTTCAGGACCCGTTTGCATCGCTTAATCCACAGATGAAACTGGCTGATCAAGTGGCCGAACCGCTTTTGAATTACGGCATCGCAGACGCGTCCGAGCGCAATGACAGGGTGGCGGCTTTGTTTGATCGCGTGGAATTGCCGCGCAGCTTCATGAACCGGTTCCCCCACGAATTGTCAGGCGGGCAACGTCAACGGATTGCGATTGCGCGGGCCTTGTCGCTGAACCCCAAACTGATCATCGCCGATGAAGCGGTCAGCGCCTTGGACGTGTCTGTTCAGGCGCAGGTTTTGAACCTGCTGATGGAATTGCAGGCCGAATTAGGGATTTCGATGTTGTTTATCAGCCATGACATGGCGGTGGTCGAACGGGTCAGCCATCAGGTGGGCGTGATGTATCTGGGCCGGATTGTTGAGATTGGGCCGCGTTCGGCGATTTTTGAAGACCCACAGCACCCTTACACGCGATCCTTATTGTCTGCTGTGCCCGTCGCCGACCCTCGGAAACGCAAAAGCGAGCGGGACCTGAACTTCAAACCCATTCCATCACCGATTTTCCCGGTGGATCACACGCCGGAACCTTCGGTTTATGACGAGGTCACGCCGGGACATTTCGTTTTGAAAGGCAACTGGGGTGGATTTGATCGGGACGACGCGACACCGAACATGGTGACGTCATGAGTGAAGCGCCAAACGCGCGGGCAATCATGGAGGCTTTGGTTGGCTTCCCAACAGTCAGCAGTGACACCAATCTGCCTTTGATCGACTGGGTGGCAGATTATTTGACCGCGCTTGGCGTAACCGCGCACCGGATGCCGAAAACGGGCGATCCGAGAAAAGAAGCTCTGTTCTGCAGCATTGGGCCGGATGTAGAGGGCGGGATCGTCTTGTCGGGTCATACTGATGTCGTGCCCGTGGAAGGCCAGGATTGGTCCAGCGATCCTTGGGTGGTGACTGAGCGGGACGGCAAGCTTTTCGGGCGCGGCACATGTGACATGAAGGGGTTCGACGCTTTGGCGCTGCACGCGGTGCAAGGGGCCCTGAAGGCAGATCTGAAACGTCCTTTGCAAATTGCTTTGTCGTTTGACGAAGAAATCGGCTGCATGGGCGCCCCCCCCTTGATCGAGGCAATGCAGGCGGCGGGTTTGCCCAAAGCGGCGTTGGCGATCATTGGCGAGCCTTCGATGATGAAATGTGTGACCGGACACAAAGGGAGTTCTGGCTTTGATGTGCGTGTGAAAGGCTTCGAAGTGCATTCGTCTTTGATGCACGAAGGGGTCAACGCGATCATGGAAGCGGCCCGTTTGATCGGTTGGGCGAACGCCGAGAATGACGCGATCCGGGCCAAGGAACCGGGGGCGGTCGCTTCGATCTTTACGCCACCCTTTACGACGGTGCATGTGGGTACGATCTCGGGCGGGACGGCGCACAATATCACGGCTGGTGATTGCAACTTTGGCATTGATTGGCGGTTTACGCCAGACGATGACACCGAAGCGCGGATGAATGCGTTTCGCGCGGAGGTCGCGCGAATAGAGGCTGAGATGAAAGCGATAGCACCAACGTCCGGGATCGATCTCAGCCCGTTCTTTGATGTGCCGGGGCTGCGCCCAGAAGAGGATGGTGCGGCGGAAAATCTCGTGCGCGGCATCACGGGTGACAACGGCACCCATGTGGTGAGCTATGGCACAGAAGCGGGGCATTTCCAGAACGCCGGGTATTCGGCGGTGGTGTGTGGACCGGGTGACATCGCTCAGGCGCATCAGGCCGACGAGTTCATCGCCATCGAACAGCTTGAGGCGGGCGAAGCCTTTCTGGCGCGGGTCATCGACAGTTTGACCCGTTGAACGGAGCGCTTGCGCGCAAGCTATTTAGTGCGCTGCGCGCGATTTGGGGCTCTGCCCCGCCGCCCCGGACGGTGTCCGGGTCGTCTTCCCCGAAGTATTTGTAACAAGAGGAATGTGTTGGTGTGCGCCTTGTCAGGTTAGCCCTGCGGTTGCCATAAGTTTTTCTGCTTCGGCGGCCAGGATACGGTCGCGGCCCTCGCCAACGATCGGGATGCGGTTGGGTTCTAGAAAGAGCGGCGCGGCCAAGGGCGGGATGCGGTCAAGGATCAGGTGATCGACATGGCCGTTCGTACGGTCCAGCATGTCTTCGATCCTTCCAAAGTCGACCAAACCTCGCATGGCTTCTTCTTTCGTGATCGTCAGCATCAGGTGGTCGGGGTCGTATTTCAGCAATGTGTCATAAAGGATGTCGGACGAGAACGTGGCTTGCCGCCCAGATCGGCGATTTGACCCGTAGTTCCGTTGCAGCATCATCGCGACTGTGGCCGTGGCTTTGAAGGTGCGTTTCATGACGGCGTTCCCGGCCATCCAGGTGTCAAAGGCATGGCGCAAAGCGTCTGCATGAAACAACGCGGCGGGGTCTGGCACTTTGTCCAGGCCCCAGATCAGCACGGCATAGTCGGACGCCACAAAGCCCAGAGGTGCAAGCCCGAGGTCCTCCATTTGCCGGGTGAGCAAGAGACCCAGTGTTTGCATCGCGTTGCGTCCGGCAAATCCGTAGATGCAGGTGTTTTGCCGGCCATCATAGGGAAAGCTTTCCACAAGGATGCGGTCGGCTTCGGGCAGTTTTGAGCGTTTGGTTTGAAGCTGAAGCCAATCAGAGGTGTGTTTGGGTAGGCGGGACCAGTCCTTGTCTTTGAACATCTTCAGGATGCGCTGGCTGAGTTGCGTCGAGGTTGCGAACTTTGTCCCGTTGAAGGTGGCGATCTTAGGAGCCTTGTCGGCGCGGGGCGAAACTTCGACAGTCATTTCGCGCAAGCTTTCGTATCGCACGATCCTCCCGCCGATCAGAAAGGTGTCGCCGGGTGTCAGGCTTGCCGCGAAGCCTTCTTCGATTTCGCCTAAGGCTTTGCCGCCGCGCCGATTGCGCATGCGGACTTTCAGGGTGTCGGTGTCCTGAATGGTGCCTAGGTTTCGGCGGATGATGCTGGGGCTGCGTGGGTCCCTTAGATGCCAATTCCCGTCGGAGCCTTGTTTCAATCGCTGCCAACGATCATAGGCGCGAAGGGCATAGCCGCCTGTTGCCATAAGATCGAGACAGGCGTCGAAGCTGGCGCGGCTAAGACCCGAGTATCCCCCGGCAGAGCGAACAGTATCAAAAAAATCATCGGCTGAGAACGGCCCGCGACAGGCGCGGATCAGGATGTGTTGGCAAAGGACATCGCGTGGCCCGGCTCCGCGTGCCTCTCCGTCCAGATCATGGGCGCGAACGGCATCGAGTGCTGCCACGCATTCAACCACTTCGAAGCGGTTCGCCGGAACGATCAGTGCTTTTGATGGCGCGTTGTAGCGGTGATTGGCGCGGCCAATGCGTTGAACCAGACGTTTGACGTTTTTTGGCGCCCCGACCTGAATGATCAGGTCCACATCACCCCAATCGATGCCCAAATCCAAAGTTCCTGTGCATACAATGGCTCTGAGGTCACCTTCGACCATCGCGGCTTCGACCTTTTCTCGTTGTGGGCGAGCGAGAGAGCCGTGGTGAATACCGATCGGCAGGCCGCCGTCGTTCGCCAGCCAAAGTTCTCGGAAAAAGATTTCGGCCTGGGCGCGTGTGTTGTGAAATATCAGAGTTGTCTTGTGCTTTTTGACCTCGTTCAGCACGTCTGGGATGGCGTATTTCCCACCACCACCGGACCAAGGCGGCAAGGCATCTGTGTCAAGCATTGCAATGTCCGGGTCTGGTCCGGGATCCGCGTGCAGGATCGGGCAGGGATCAGGGTGACGGGCTAGAAAATGGGCAATAGCGGCTGGATCTTCGACAGTGGCAGACAGTCCAACCCGGCGCAGCCCGGGACACAGTGTTTGCAGATCAGCCAGTCCCAACATCAGTTGGTCGCCACGTTTCGATTCCGCAAGGGCGTGGATTTCATCGACGATCACCCGGCTTAATCCTGCGAACATGCGCGGCGCATCTTCATAGCTTAGCAAAAGCGCAAGGCTTTCCGGGGTTGTCAGAAGAATGTGCGGTGGATCGACCCGTTGGCGTTTCTTGACGGTGGTTTTGGTGTCGCCTGTACGGTCTTCGACACGGATGGGCAGGTTCATTTCGGCAATTGGCGTGCCAAGATTGCGCTTGATGTCAGCTGCCAAGGCTTTGAGGGGTGACACATAGAGCGTGTGCATGCCTTGGTGGCGGCCATCGGCAAGCTCGACCAGCGATGGCAGAAAACCAGCGAGGGTTTTGCCGCCTCCCGTAGGCGCGATCAACAATTGCGAAGGGGCTTTTGCGCGCTCCAGAAGGTCAATTTGATGCGGGTGCGCAGACCAGCCGCGATCCGCAAACCAATCTTCGAACCGCTTTGGCAGCAGGTCAGGCATCGCCAAGAGCCGCGTCTGAACCTTTTGTCAGTGTCAAAAGCTGGTCGTAAAGCGGCGTGTCTTTTAGTGCGGTGATCTTGGCGCGATGCGCGGCTACAGATGTTTCATGCAATTCAGCAATATCGGGCAAAGATTTCAGGCGGCCGATTTCGTCCAACAGTGCGGGTTGATGCGCCAGCATGTCTGTGTTGGCTTCCGCCAGTTGATTGCGGCGGCGAAAGTAAGTGGCATCAACGCGGCCTTCCACAACAGCATCGCCACGCGCGACTTTAACAAGAAAGCTCTCAAGCGAGCGCAACGCGTAATGGTGCAGCATCACCAGATCGAACATGCCTCGGGCGTCGCAGCCTTTCTGATGAACATGGCGCAGGTCCTGAGGAAACGTCTGGCCCGATCCGTCCAGCCAGTTAAGGTTTTGGGCAACGGCTTGTCGCGCTATGGGGCGATGATTGCGGATCACCAGTTTTGGGTCGTTGCGCGTGATCGATTTAAACCCGCGCCTTGCACGCCATTTTCCGGGACGCGTGCTGGCGCTTTTCAAGAATTGAGCCGTCACGGCCTGATCTTCGAAATCGTGGATGTCGCCGGTACCGAACACTGTTTCTGACATGCTGATTACGTCCGGAAAATCCAACCGCCGAAGCAAGTCTTTCAACGTGCCACCGCCCTTCCGGATGACAGGAAACTCGTCGACATCGCTCAGGAATATATAATCTGCGCCGCGCCACTCCGGCAGCAACTTGGCGTACGCGATCCCGGCAGTATGAGGCTGAAGCGCTAAGCCATCCGGCATAACGCTGACCGGATTGGGCAGATGACGCACAATCCCTTCACGGTCCAGCGCGTCCAAAAGCCTGTCGGTCCCATCATCGCAATCGTTGGTCAGAACAAGAACACGATCAACGCCCATCAGGCGCTGCCACGCCAACCACTCCAGAATGAAGGGGCCTTCGTTTTTCATCACCGTAAACGTCAGTAGACTGGGGTCCTGCACGACAAGCTCTCCGGCTGCTCAAGGAAGGCTAACACCCGCTCCCATCAATGAAAATGCCCTAGACACTTCGGACTGTCAGGGGCTTCATCTCTTTAAAAATACGCAAAAAAATAGCGCCCGGAGCGTAAGCTCCGGGCGCGGGTCGACTCGCGAAGCGAGGCGAAATAGGTGATTTAGTGGACGATCTTTTCTTCTTTTACGAACATGTTCGCCCAAGCTCGGTCAATCAACTCTGGCGACATCTGATACGGGATGCCTTCGAATTCGCAGATCGAAATCATCTGATCGACCAGGAAGATCGGCTGATAGTTCGCGTAGATGTTGTCGATGGTTGGATACTTGTTCTTGATAAGATAAACCAACGTATCCTCGTCCAAAGGAATTTTTCGTTTCCTGGCGACCATGGCAAAGATTTTCAGATAATCTTCCTGATCCGGACCGTCGATTTTGATCTTGAAGAAGATACGACGCAGGGCCGCTTTATCGAAAATCTCGTTCGGGTGGAAGTTGGTCGAGAAAATCACAAGGGTGTCGAATGGTACTTCGAATTTTTCACCCGATTGCAGGGCCAGAATATCTTTGTTCTCTTCCAGCGGAACAATCCAGCGGTTGACCAGGGCCTGTGGCGGTTCTTCTTGTCGACCAAGGTCATCCACGATGAAGATGCCGCCGGTGGATTTCAACTGCAACGGCGCCTGATAGGTCCGCGCGGTCGGGTTATAAACCAAGTCCAGCATGGCCAGCGACAATTCACCACCAGTGATCACTGTGGGCCGTTCGCACAGCACATAACGCGTGTCATAGCGACCAGATGCCCGTCGCAGCGAGTTCGGATCATCGATCTGTTCTTCCGCAGCCGAGTGTACAATCGGGTCATAGACCGTGATCACCTGACCGGAGTATTCGATGGCGCGTGGAATATAGATCTTGTCGCCAAGAGCGTCGCGAATACCGTTCGAGATCGATGATTTACCGTTGCCCGGCGGCCCATACATCAGGATCGAGCGACCAGCGCCAACCGCAGGTCCCAAATGATCCAGCAACTCGTCAGGCAAAATCAAGTGCCCCATTGCGCCCAAAAGCTGGTCACGGGTCACGTGGATGTTTCGGATCGACTGGCGTTTCACCTGCTCGGCGTAAACCTCAAGGGGAACGGGCATCGCGCCATAATACTCAGACTGTGCCAAAGCGTCCAAAGCGCGCTGCTTACCAGCATCGGTCAGCTGATACCCCATATCGCCGCCCGAGTTCGCATGCAGCGTACCCGTCGATTGCAACAGCTTTTGATCACGTGCCATGTCAATCAGTTCCTGCGTCACCGGGATCGGCAGGCAGATGTTTCTCGACAACTCGCCGCAGGTTTCGACATTCATGCGAAAAATCGTTTTTAAAAGGATGTCCCGCATCATCACGACGGGAAGCTTCATTCCCTCGATCGAGCGTGGCGCCGGTGGCGCGGTGACGTTCTGCGTTTCCATGTTCATGGGCGGACCCTGCCTCACAATAAATTTCGGGGTGTGTCGCGCCGTTGCCCAATTCCGAACAATAAGGCCTGACACACCTTTGCGAGCACCAAGATGACTGGATAATGTGGCTAAAAAATGGAAAAGGATGGGGCATGAGCAGGCCAAACCCCTTTGTTCTGGCAGTTGGATTGCTGTTGATTGTCGCCGCTTTCGGAGGGCTGCCATTGGTGAAGGGCGGTCTTTATCTGGACGCTCACGAGGGTGACTCCTATCATTTCCTTGATATCTTGCTCAGGATCGAAGCCGGATTGATCCCTCACGTAGATTTTCCTACACCTCTGGGATTATTGGCTTTTTATCCGATTTCGGTTTTCATGAGTGCGGGATTTACGGCTGGACAAGCAACGATTTTGGGACAACTTAGCGTCGCGCTGATTTTGTTGCCTCTTGTCGTCTATGTGGGCGTGACGCGTCTGTCGCGCCCTTTGGCTTGGCTTTTCGGTTTGTTAACTTTGGGGCTCGCAGTCTCGCTGAGCTATGGCGGGGCCAACGGCGGCGCTTCGATTTCGATGCACTATAACAGATGGGCTTGGGCTGTCTCTTTTGTGGCCGTTGCCTTGGCTCTTTTGCCCGCATCCGGGCGCGACAGGCCCGTTTTGGATAGCGCGTTGATCGGCCTTTTAGGCGGTGTGCTGGCCATGATCAAAGCGACCTATTTCGTGGCCCTCGCCCCGGGCATTGCTGTTGCGGTTTTGATGCGGTGGCGTGGGGCTGGAATGATCTCGGCCATTTTGGGCGGTGTCGTTGTTGCCTTGGTGGTGACGGTCGCTTTTGGTCCGTCGATTTGGCCTGCGTATGTAAGCGATCTGGTCACGGTCCTTCGATCCGATGTGCGCCCTTTTGTTGGTGTGCCGCTGAACACGATTATCTCGGGCGCAAGCTTTGTCGGGATCACGGTGCTTGGGGTTGCCATGGCACTGATGGTGCGCCGGTCGGGGCAGGACGCGGCGGGTCTGGCCGTTTTGCTGCTGGTCCCGGGGTTTATCTATGTGACCTATCAGAATTTTGGCAACGACCCACAGTGGATCTGGCTTTTGGGCATCGTGATCTTTGCCCTAAGGCCCGCGCCTGAAACAACCGAAGTCGCGGGCTATGATTTGCGCCTTGTGATGGGCGGCGCAGCTTGGGTTGCCTTGGCCCTGAATTTTCCATCTATCGTGGCCAATGTCACGTCCACCGCCAATCATGCAGCCTTCGACACATCGCGCTTTATTCCAATGTTGCCGCGCGAGATGGGCCATCAAGATATCTATATCCGAAAGGATCGCGCCTATACGATGACGGCTCAGGTGCATCTGGACCGCGAACAGGACGAATGGGCAGAGTTTTCTGACACCGTTCAGCGCGAGCCCTTGATCGCGTTCGAGGGTGTGACGCTTCCTCAGTGCGAATGGATGGCAGGCTCGCGCGCCTATTTCGAGCGGTTGTCGCGGGATTTGGTCGAGGCAGGGTTCGGTGCAGGCAGTCAGCTTTATGTGACTGATATCCTGTCAGCTTTTTGGATGTTCGGCCCTTTCGACACGCTTGAAGGTGGTGCACCTTGGTACTATGGCGGGCTGACTGGACTAGAAAACGCCGATTATGTCCTGATCCCGAAATGCAGTTTCGTGGCCCGTGTGCGCGGCATCATGGTCGAGGACTTGCAGACGGCAAACGCAACCTATGATCTGGTGCGAGACAACGCGCTTTATGCACTGTTTGCTGTTGATTTTGATCGTGGAGATCAGGAATAGCGGACGTGATGCCGACGTGATCTATCCTGTAAACAAACCGATCAGAAGATAGAACATCAAAGCCGGAGCCAGCGCGAACCCCATAGGGAATGCCCGGTGTGTCCAACTTTCCCAGTGTTCGAACCGTTTTGAGATCGAAGTTCTGCGCGCCAATCGGTGCAATGTGAAGGCTGCGATGACGGTCGCCCCCAAAAGGAAGCAAAAGACCGTCGCGTCGGCAAGGGCCACGAATGGCGCCATGGCGGCAGCGTATTTTGCGTCACCCGCACCGACAGCACCTATGGCGGACAGAACAAAACCGATCACCAGAACGACGGCGAAATGCGACCAGCGCCAAAGATATTCGGTGAAAGAGGGCAGCGCGATCAGCCCAATCACTGCAAAGACGATCAACAAGGCCAGAACGGCCTTGTTGGGGATCTTCATCGACGCCATGTCGCTCCAGGATACCCAAACCGTGATCGGAATCACGAAGGGCAGGAACCACGCAGCGGTGGTCCAATCGATGACCATTCAACCGCTCCGCTAGGTTGCGTTGTCCAGCGCTTCGAGGCTGCGCACGGCCGCGTCGAAGTGCTGCGGATGGGTATCGATGGCTTCGGACAAAAGCGCCTTACCGGTGTTGATGTCACCTTGCTTAATCGCTGACAAAGCGGCTGTGTACAGCAATTCGGCGTGTTCGCGCTGTGTCATCTGTACAACAGGCATGTCGTACTTCCGTTGCGCCGCTCGGGCCAAAACAAGGTTGTTCTTAGCAGTGAACATATTGGAGTCATAGGTCAGCGCTTCGGCGAAAAGCCGCTCTGCTTCCTGAAATTTGCCCCGGGTCAGCTTGGAATAGCCCCAGTTGTTCAAAGTGCCAGACGGGCGGGTCGTAAGGCCCACGGCGACTTCATAAAAACTGTCGGCCTTGTCCCACTGCTTGTTGCTGTCCGCAATCATCGCTTCAAGACGGTAGCGTTTGAAGGTTTCATGGGTTGGCGGCACTTGGTTCAGCTGGGCTTCGGCGGCTTCCCAATCGTTGGCGCGGATCAAGGCATCAGCGTATTCGACCCGATCATCGTTGGTCGAATTTGGCATCGCCAAAACTTCACCCCAGACCTTTGCTCCGGCTGTTGCTTTCTTCGCACGCACAAGTGAAACGGCCAATCCCCGTTTTAAATCAATGCGTTCTGGATTTGCTGCCGATGTGCGCTGGAAATAGGCGACCGCTTCGTTCGGGTCTGCAACTGTCAGCATCACATCGTTTAGGTTAGTTTCGTCAATGACGTTTACGTCTTGGATTGCCTGCTCGACTTCTTCATCCGACATGCTGCCACCGCAGCCTGCCAAACCAAGAGTGCCCACAAGTCCAAGCGCAATAATTCCGGCGTACCGCATTGCATTCTTCCCTTACTGCTCGCGTTCGCATTTGCCCGATTACTGGGTCTCAGGTCTTTCGAGAAGCTTGTATACTCCAGGCCCTCGTCTCACCAAGCGAAATTTTTCCGGCTCAGAGTACTCAGGGTTTTCGATTTTTGCGAGAGCCTTGGTCAAGTTTTCGCGGATGTCAGCACTTTGGCCACTATCCAGCGCAAAGGCGAGTTTGAAAACGCGGCTTGCTTCGCCGTAATTGCCCTGTTCCATCAGCACAACGCCCAGGTTGTTCCATGCCGGAGGGAAGGTTTCGTCTGTTTCAGTTGCACGGCGCAGAATTTCTTCGGCCTGTCCCAAGCGGCCCAAAGCCAGATTGGCCGATCCGATGGCAGACAAGACGTCAACATTGACGCCTTGTTCCGAAGCTGCACGCAAGTAAGACTTTAGCGCCAATTCGAACTCGCCCGCGGCCATCAGGCGATGGCCGACGATCAGGCCGTCAACCGATTGTTCGAAGGCGGGTCGGCCAGACGGCGCAAGTGCCCCGCCTTCAGATGGGAGAAGGCCGCCTGCGCTAGCCGCGGCGGCGCCAGCGACCACGGCCCGGGGGGGGGCGGCTT
>CAZWDS010000007.1:0-21298 GCA_964632495.1 uncultured Rhodobacterales bacterium | reverse complement strand
AATGCGCCCGGCTTTATTTGGTTATCGGGCGGCGTGCTTTTTGGCGGGGGGCCAATGCTACAAGGGCAGGTGCTGCCCATATTATTCTTTGTAAGCCCATTCAGCCCTTTAGAAGTTTGCCTCACTCAATGTCTGAATGACGCGGTACACCGATGGCCCGATCAAAATGATCAGAAGCGGCGGCACTGTTAGCATCATTGTGGCAAGGGTCATCTTGGTGGGCAAGGTGTTTGCTTTTTCTTCAGCCCGCATGATGCGTTTATCGCGCATTTCCGCCGAAAAGACGCGCAAAGCTTCAGAAATCGACGTACCAAAGCTGGCCGATTGGATCAGAACGGTCACGAAACTGGCCACATCCGGCACGCCAGCGCGTTCTGACATGTCGCGCAGAACTGTGATACGATCTTTACCGGCTTTCATTTCGTTGGCGACCTGTTCGAATTCGTCTGCCAAAGAAGGGAAACCAGCGCGAATTTCCTTGGAGACACGCACGATGGCTTGATCCAAGGATTGACCAGCTTCGACGCAGACCAGCATCATGTCCAGACTGTCAGGGAAACCGTTGATGATTTCGTCCTGTCGTTTCTGCTGGCGCTTTGTGACCCAGTACTTTGGCATCATATACCCGATCGCACCGGGAATAATGACCGAAATAATAAGGGACTGCGTGGATGGTTCGCCCGTGACGCTGTTGTAGACGGCATAGATAATGCCAAGCGACAGGAACAAGATACCCAAGATAAACTGAAGGAAGTGATAGGTCCGCACCGCGTCTTTCGAGCGATAGCCGGCTTGCATCAGCTTCAGCTTGATGTCGGAATACTGCTGTTCGTCTTGCGGTTCGAGGAAGCTGGCGTATTTGTCCAGCTTGTCACCGCCCTTGCCACGACCACGGCGCAACTTGGGGCCGCCTTCACGCTCGTCTAATTCGCCGCGTGCGGCTTTCTTCAGTTGATCAAAAGGGTCCTTTTCCTTTTTCAGCAGGATTGGCATCGTCAAAAGGATGAGGAACATCCCCAAGACACCGATCACGAGAAGCGGGCCCAGATCGCCGAACTGTTCCGTCAGGAAGGTATTGGCCTGATCAAAGAGAGACATCAACTTTTCCATAGGATCACACCTTGATGTTCACGAGCATGCGCATCACGAAGATGTTCACGACAAGGAAGGCTGCAACGACAAGACAAGCAGGGATAAAGGCCGCTGTTTCTCTTACGTCGTCATAATAATTTGGCTGGATGACGTTGATCATCACAAGGGCAAGGATCGGGAAAATCGACAGGAACATGCCCGACCATTTTGCCTCGGCCGTAATGGCTTTCACGCGGCGGAACAGGCGGAAACGGGCCCGCACAACCTTGGCCAATCCGTCCAAAATCTCGGCCAGGTTACCACCCGAGGTTTGTTGAATGGTCACGGCCACGGCGAGGAAGCGTAAATCCTGCATGTCCAAACGTTCTGCCATGCTTTTCAAAGCATCGCCCACATCACGCCCATAAGACGCTTCGTCTGAAATCACGCCCATTTCCGATCCCAAGGGATCCGGCACTTCGCGTGCAACAATCTGAAGGGCCGAAGAAAATGGATGACCGACGCGCAGCGACCGGACCATCAGTTCAACCGCATCAGGCAGTTGCTCCTCGATCATTCCAAGACGCTTTTTCGCAGTCTTGTTGACCCAGACAAAAACAGCGCCCACGCCCATCATGATCGAGATGATCACCCGGATGGCGAGCGATGCACTGGTACCGAAGCTGAGTAGGAAGAAAGACACAATCGTCAAAACGCCCATGACCATGATCAACTGGACCGGGGTAAAGGCGATGTTCGCTTTTTGGGCTTTGTCGGCAAGGATCGCGTAAAGCGGAATGCTTTTCGACCGCATGTGCTGGGACATCTCTTTGCGGAGTTGTTCCAACACCTGTTCGCGCCCGGCACCTTTCTCGAGCATGTCGAGACGGCGATTCACGCGGTTGTTGAGCGAGATCGATTTTCCGAAGACTGTCAGATAGATACCCTGAACAAGCGCCAGGACAGCCAGAAAGATCAGACCATAAATGAGTGGTTCTGCTGAGATGACCATTTGGGCTTACTCCGCCGCGAAGGGTTCGAAAATCTGGCTGGGCAAGTCGTAGCCCCACATCTTAAACCGCTCAGAGAATGCGCTTCGCACTCCTGTCGCGGTAAAGTGGCCAATGATTTTGTTGTCGGGAGTGAGGCCAACACGCTGATAGCGGAAGACCTCTTGCATCGAAATCACTTCGCCTTCCATGCCCGTCACTTCCGTGATCGACACCATGCGACGCGAACCGTCTTGCAAACGCGAGGCCTGAACGATCAGGTTCACAGCCGAGGAGATTTGGCTACGCGTCGCTTTAAGCGGCATTTCAATACCAGCCATCGCGATCATGTTTTCCAAACGCGAAACACCATCACGCGCCGAGTTGGCGTGAATCGTTGTCATTGATCCATCGTGGCCGGTGTTCATGGCCTGCAACATGTCGATCACTTCTTCGCCACGTGTCTCACCCACGATGATGCGGTCAGGACGCATACGAAGCGCGTTTCTCAAACAGTCTCGCTGGGTCACAGCGCCGTTGCCTTCCACGTTCGGCGGCCGGCTTTCCATACGGCCCACGTGCGTCTGTTGCAGCTGAAGTTCCGCCGTATCCTCGATAGTAAGGATGCGTTCGGAATCGTCGATAAACGACGAAAGCGCGTTCAGCGTAGTTGTTTTACCAGAACCCGTACCGCCCGAGACGATCACGTTAAGACGTGTCGCCACTGCGGCTTGAAGATAGGCGGCCATTTCCTCGGTGAAGGCACCGAAGTTTACCAGGTCATCGACCGCAAGTTTCTCTTTCTTAAACTTACGAATTGAGACCAAAGATCCATCCACAGCAATGGGTGGAACCATGGCGTTGAAACGTGAACCGTCTGCGAGACGCGCATCAACATATGGGTTTGATTCATCAACACGACGACCCACGGCGGACACGATCTTGTCGATGATCCGTAGAAGGTGGCGTTCGTCTTTGAAGGTCGTGTCGGTCAACATCAGTTTACCTTCGCGTTCCACGAAGACCTGTTGCGGGCCGTTGACCAGAATATCGTTGACCGAGTCATCTTTCAGAAGCGGTTCAAGCGGACCCAGGCCCGTCACTTCGTCATAGAGATCTTGGTTTAGCGTCTGACGTTCTTCGCGGTTCAGAACCACGCCCATCTCGTCAAGCGCTTCGCCCGAAATCGCCACGATCTCGGAGCGCAAATCATTTTCGGTCGCGTTTTCAAGGGCGGCAAGGTTCAGGTTGTCGAGCAGGCGCTTGTGCAGCTCAAGCTTGATCTCCCCCAGACGCTCTTTGCGTTTGCGTTCCTTGTCGACAGGGGCCACTTGCGCAGGTGACGTTCGGCTTTTGGCACGACGCTTGGCTTGCACTTTCGTGTCGGTGGCCACTGGCACATTTGGTGTTGCCTCAACGTCGGCCCCACCCTTGATTGATTTCAACTCGGGCGCGCCAGACGCGTCGTCGCCTTTTTTATATTTAGAAAACAACAGATTGCTCCTTCGTCACTCAGGCGCCTTCGACGGCTTCCAGGTTTGTTTCATGAATAGATTCCGCGAGCTTCTGAATTTCCTTGCGGAGTGGATTCTTGACTGCGACATCCGAAAGCGGCACGCCGTGGTCATTGGATTGAACAACCTGCTTGCCACCATCAGGCATTAGAACCTCGATCGCGATGTCCAGGCTTTCTGCCATCCGTTTGACGCGGCTTTTCCCGTTTAGATCCGTGAAACCAGGGGCACGGTTCAGGACGTAGCGCAGCTTGTCGTAGGGAAGCTCTTCGCCTTTCAGGGCGCGGATCATGCGCAAGGTGTTCTGAGCAGATCGCATATCAAGCTCGGTCATCGCAAAATAGACATGCGAGGCCATCAGCACCGTTTCCGTCCACATAACCACCGAGGTCGGCATATCGACAACGACGTAATCGAAATTTCTGCGCGCCATTTCGAGGATCTTTTGCACATCATCCTGGTCGAGAATATCCAGCGGAATAAGATCGCCGGGTGCGGTCAGGACATGCAGCTTTTCTTGGAAGCTTAGCATGGCCTGCATAAAGCTCTCGCTGTCCATCGACGACGTGTCGGACAACATTTCGAACACAGCTTCCCTGCGGGGCAGGTCAAGATAAGTTGCGACGGACCCAAATTGCAGATCCAAATCCAGAATGCAGACGCGCAAAGCTTCGTCACCGGCATCTACATTCGCCAGTTCCCAAGCCAGATTGACGGCAAAGGTTGTCGAACCGGTGCCACCGGCAAGACCCTGGACCGGAATAACAACGCCGTCACGGTCGCCTGTCGCCTTCAGATTGTTCTGAATATTGGCTGCCACCATGGCGGCTTCTTCTACCCGTTTGCGCATTCGATCGATCGCGTCATTCAACGCGCCGTCAGGAAGCGGGTAGGGGATAAATTCTTCGGCCCCGAATTTCAGCAACTTGTGCAAGACAATCGGGCTCACTTCTTCAGCCACGATGAGGACTTTGATCTTCTGAGCCGAGGCCCGTTTGATCAGGTCAGCCAGCAAATCTGCGTCGGCTTCGTCATCCTGGTCAACTGCCAGAACAACAAACTCCAAAGTGTCTGCTTCAGGTTGGTCAAAGAAAACGCCGGCATCTTGAAGAGATAGATCCCCCCAGTTTTCGCCGCATACGTTTTCCATATCTTCGATCAGCAGGTCGAAATTTTGGACTTCTCGACTGATCGTGCAGGCTACGATCGGTTCTGGATCGTCCTGCAAAGCCGTGTTGCTCGTCATACCCTCACGTCCTTCCGTTCTGGGCCCCTGTCTAAGAACAGGGAATAATCGTACTGGAAGGTGGCTTGCGTGCCTGACGCATTTCACCCGTAGACGTAAATTGCCGGGCAATATTGGCGACATTGAGGCTAAAAGATCGTAATTATTCGGTATTCCACAACGATCCAGAAAGAAGAAGGGCGGCCATTGGCCGCCCTTTTTAACGTTGTATTTATTGTGATGGCGTCTGGCGTTAGCCGCCGCCTGCTGCCGACTCGATTGTCTGCAAACCACCTTGCAAGATCGTGGCCGGCTGAGCGCTGGTCCGATAGCCATTGAAGATAACCTGAGCATATTTGCCGTTCAGGTGACCCGAGCACATGACGTGACCGCGGCGGTATTTCGTGCCACCCGATGCTGTGGGCGAGGCCACAACAACCGGATCAGGTACGATATAGCCTTTGGCCTGACCCGAACACATCTGAGCCATCATGTTTTGCATCGTCGGGTTGCCGAAGCCACCTTCATCGACGAATGCGCCAGCTTCTTGATGCCACGCTGGTCCGCACGCTGTAAGAGCGATGAGGGCCGTTCCAGCCAGTGCTGTTTTGGTTTTGAAGTTCATCAGTCTCACTCCATCACATAGCCGTAGGAACCGGTAAAGTCCTGCTTGGCTACTTCAGCCGCAGCACCGGATCGTGGTGCACCCGCAGGACGCGCTGTCTGACCAAAGAGGAACAGTTCAGCTTCCGTGGGTGGACGAACGCGGTCAGTTGGAAGCGCAAGGGCTTCGCCGCGTGTCGGCGTGACCAGATGCGGCGTCACGATGACAACCAGTTCCGATTGCGAACGTTGATAGTTCGTGCTGCGGAACAGGGCGCCAAGGATCGGCACGTCGCCCAACCAAGGGACCTGGCTGACTGAGTCGTTGAAGTCATCCTGCAACAGACCCGAGACTGCAAAGCTTTGACCATCCATCATCTCGACGGTTGTTTCCGTCTCGCGGCGGCTAAAGCCCGAGATTGCAAAGCCATTGTTGGTGACTGTAGTTGCACCGTCGATGGCCGAAACAGCCGCATTCAGCTCAAGATTGATGCGGCGGCCATCGACCACGCGCGGGATAAAGTTAAGCTGGATACCGAATGGCTTGAACTCGACAGTGACGTTTCCGTCTTCGTCAACCGAAGGAACCGGATATTCGCCACCTGCCAAGAAGCTAGCTTCCTGACCGCTAAGCGCTACCAGATTTGGTTCAGCCAAAGTCCTAACAAGGTCTTTGGTTTCAAGCGCTTCGAGAAGAACGCCAATACCAAGCCCGCCAATCGAACCGCCAATGCCAAGCTGGCCTTGAGCCAAGTCGTTCAGGCCAAGTGTGACATCCGTTGGGAAGCCAGCACCACCATCGATCGATGCGCCACCTGTCGAGATTGCAACATCACCTGGGTTAACGATACCAATCGACGAAGACAGCGTCTTCAGAACAGTCCGTTGAACTTCGGCGAAACGTACTTTCAGCATAACCTGCTGTGTTCCACCGACGACCATAAGGTTCGAAACGCGCTCAGGCGCGTAACGACGTGCCAGATCAAGGGCCCGGTCAAGCTTCTCGATCGATGAGACAACGCCCGAAAGGACAATGCCGTCATTGGCTGTGCGTACTTCAATGCCTTCACCCGGAAGGATTTGACGCAGACGCTCTTTGAATTCCGCGACGTCCGGTGTCACCTGTACTTCGACATTGGTGATCAAACGGCCGTCAGGGCCAAGTAGCGTCAACGTGGTACGGCCAGGAGCCTTACCAAGAATGTAGATTGTACGGTCCGACAACGTAGAAATGTCTGCGATACCTGGGTTCGCAATGCTGAGTTCCGCAAAAGGGTTTTCAGCCTCAACAACAACTGCGCGGTTCATCGGAACCTGCAACGCGGTTGAAACTTCTCCCTGCATAATGGTCAGCGTCTGAGCCCCGGATTGGGAAACTCCTGACGCCGTGATGGCAAAACCCAAGAGCCCCGCCTTCATTAGTTTTGTCAGTGTCATGTGACCTGCCTTTCCGATCACGCCTCATTTACCGGGTCTAAGCCCGTATAGGCGCGACGATGCGCTAATGTTCTTATTTTTTCAACAATCAATGCATTAAAAGGCGAATGTAATGTGGATGAAGCGCAACACCCGACCAAGGATAGCGTCAACAAAAAATCACGCCACCATATCCGGTGGCGTGATTCGTTTTCGATTCGCTTGAGTCGTGCTTAGTTTGTGCAAGCCGTTTGCACTGGCGTGTTCACCAATTCACCGTTGATCCGTTTTTTGACGAAACATTTCTTCTCTTTCGTCTGTTTTACGGCGGCTTCGATGCCCAGCAATTCCTTTTGGTCGATTTCCACGTCGGCACTTACGATGTCGTCATCCGCACCCACAAGAGACAGAGATAACCGCCCCGTCGCTTGCGCTTGAGCCAAAGATGCAACCTGTTGCGGTGATGCTTCGACGGTGACTGTACGTGCCACGGTTGGGCTGTTGCGGTCTTCGTCCGCTGATTGGTTGATGGCGACGAGGCGCACATTCGCTTCAATCAGTTTTGTGACGTTTCCACCTTGGGTGCCGCCAGTCCAGTAGACATCCACACGATCGCCAGGGCGCAAGAAGCCCGAAACGCCCGAGGTCACGTCAGTTCGGATGGCAAAAGCACGCATGCCAGGTGACAATCTTGCCGAAACGCCTGCATCTTCGCCGGGTCCGGTCACCTTGACCCGCATGACCGCTTCGTCAACTTCCAAAGTCCTAAGCACTGATCGTGGAACATCTTCGCCCTTGGGGAAGAGATCTTCGACAGACAAAAAGGCGCCTTCCGGAATCGCGGCTTCGGGCCAACGCACCTTTCGGACATCATCGCGCTTCAGACGCTGTCCGTAACGCTTTTGCTTGTTCACAACTAAAACTTCGACCAATGGCACAATCGCCTTTTTAGCCGCCTCTGCCTCAGCAAGCTGAGCTTGCTGCTGGCCGATATAGTCACGCGCCAAATAGACAGCTGCGCCCGCAAGCCCAAGTCCAATCAGCATGACCAATCCAAACACCAAACGCATAACGTTCCCTTTCTGGTTTCGGTCCATGGTGAAGTTTTCGCCTCACCACCCGAGTTCTTCATGTCCGTTATGCTGTGGGATTGTGGCGAAAGCGTGGATTGAACGCGGAATAGTCGTGCAATGTTGAAAGAATTGCGTTCAGCCGCCGGGTCCTGCCAGTTTGCCTAGTAAGTCGTTGTGACCGCTCTGGTTCCCATGTGGTTGCCAAGGCCTGTCGAATGGTCAAGGGCACCGTTTGCAACCGTCGACACGACGGCCACGCCAAGACCGACGATTGCGGCTGTCAGAACGACCCAGTCTACAGTCACGGCGCCGCTTTCGGACGCCAGAAATTTTTTCATATGCACGCGCATTTTCCCCTCCGCGTTTTAGTTTTGCCAGGATCATCTCCCAGCGTTTCTCTACTCTTAAGGTTACATAAAAATATGGCCACACTGCGTCGTAAAACATTGAAAAAAATGATTTAACGTGGATGGAGTGTTTCCAAAATGGAAAGGGCCGTGCAATGCACGGCCCTTCCAAAGTCGGGCCCGACCGAAGTCGGGCACCAATGACTTAGCCGCTGTACGACGTGGTCACCGACTGAGTCGCCATGTGCGACGATACTTTGTTAGCCAGTTCGGTTGTACCGCCACCGACCGAAGTCAGAACGGCGATGCCGAGGCCCACGATAGCTGCAGTCAGAACAACCCAGTCAACCGTTACGGCACCAGATTCGTCATTAAGAAAAGCGTTGAACATTTGAAGTCCCTCCATTTAGCACGCTCAAGTCAATCTACCTACAACGGTGACCGGCCTCTCACATCCGATCATTGCCCGCTGTTGATGAAGCCTATATGGCCCTCTAATCTGGGCGAGAGTTGGGCGGCGGTCGTACAATTTTTCAGCCATCCTCTGCATCCAGCATTTTTTTACTAAGTATCTGAATTATAACGAAAAGAAGTCTAGTATGGGCCGTTGATATAGCGTCAATAGCTTCTAAAAGGCCCTACTTTATCCGCGTTGAGAACAATGCGCCGCAATCGGGCTGGTCGTTGGCGCTGTATTCTGCGAAGTTTCAGCCACGGACATTAAAGAAACGTGAAAAATTACGATGAGCCGGAGCAGTAGAATCGTTCAACATGCGCTTTTGGCGCTGACATTGGGGTTTGCCTCGCCCGTTTCTGCGCAGAATACCACGCAGGAAGGCGGCGACTTCACTTTTAAACGAGTCGCACCGCCTCAGAAAAGCTCGTCCAAGCGGATCACAGTGCAAATCGATCCCGACGAGGAGATTTTCCGGATCACGCCAGGCGAGACCCCACGTCGCCCAGGCGATCCACGCCCCGAAGCCTCGACGCAGCTGCCGGCTGGCCTGATCCCCGATGCGCCCACAACATATGATTGGTATTGGGAGGCCGTGTCCCCTTCGATCAACCAAGATCCTGCAACCCGCTATGCTCTGGCAATGGATACGCTTCAGAAAAACGCCGACAAAGTGCGCACACCTCGATTGCAAACCTTGCAGCAGATCGTGGCAGCGAACGGTGTGGATATATTGAAGGCGACGATTGGCACCAAAGTCTCGCCAGCCTTGGTTCTGGCTGTCATTTCGGTTGAAAGCGCAGGAAAACCTCAGGCGGTTAGCCATGCAGGTGCGCAAGGATTAATGCAGCTCATGCCCGCGACAGCCGCGCGCTTTGGTGTGACGGACAGTATGAACACGGCTCAGAACATAAAAGGTGGCACGACCTACCTTGACTGGCTGCTAAACGAATTCAAAGGCGATCCCGTTTTGGCTTTGGCAGGTTACAACGCAGGCGAGGGGGCTGTCGCGAAACACCAAGGCGTGCCCCCTTTTAAGGAAACACGCGACTATGTGCCCAAAGTCCTGGCCGCATGGAACGTGGCGCGGGCACTTTGCCTGACACCGCCGGTTCTGGTCAGTGATGGCTGCGTTTTTTCCACTCAGTCGGCTTCAAGCGGCGGCTAACCTTAGATTTTCAGCTTTTTGAAGATGCCCTCGGGAATGGATTTGATCACCGTCATGACGGGCCACCAAATAATGGGTGTATATAGTGTGTTCTTTTTCTTATCCACGGCGCGCAGGATGTCGTCGGCGATCTTCTCAGGTGGCGCAAGAAACGGCAAACCATCCATCCCCCAAGTCATTGCCGTGTCCACGGTGCCGGGTTTGACCGTGACAACATGCACGCCACTGCGACCTAAACGGTTTCTGAGCCCTGAAAGATAGGTGTGAAACCCTGCTTTCGCGGCACCATATATATAGTTGCCCAAGCGGCCTCGATCTCCGGCAACCGAACCAACCCCCACAATCGTTCCAGACTTGCGCGTTTCCATCAGTGGGGCCAAGCGGGTTAAAAAGGCTGCTGGTCCTGTGAAACTATCGGTCACGACGCCTTCGATCAGGCGTGTGTCCGCGTCCATGTCTTCTTGTGGAGGCATAGAACCAACGAACACCGCAGCACTGATCGCGCCCTCGGTGGCTT
Source organism: uncultured Rhodobacterales bacterium (assembly GCA_964632495.1). Lineage (GTDB taxonomy): Bacteria > Pseudomonadota > Alphaproteobacteria > Rhodobacterales > Rhodobacteraceae > CALKXV01. Next base: position 10,921 of record CAZWDS010000007.1, on the reverse strand, counting down.
CCGCCAAATCAAAGGCGGCATCGAAACTGTCCAAAGAGCGGGCGTCAAAGGCCACGGCTTGGGCACTGGGCGCGCCGCGGTTCAGACAATCGGCTGCGGAACGGTAAAGCTCGTCCATGTCACGGCCGGCCAGAATGACGCTTTCGCCGCGCTCGGACACCTTGCGGGCGAAGATTTTGGCGATGGTCGACGTGGCGCCGAGTATGATCCAAGTCTGGCTCATGTCGCCTCCCTCAGTTTTAGGCGACGGGTCAGATCAGTGGCATAAGCCGCGTCGGGGTCAATTTTCTGCACTTCTGTGCGCCACGTCTCAAGATCGGGGTACATGGCCTCAATATGTTTAGACGTCGCAAGTGCGTCCTTTGCGAAGTAAATGCGCCCACCCGCGTCCACGGTCATGTCTTCCAACCGCTGGATCAGCTTGACGGCAGCAGATCTGTTTCGGAAATCGACGGCCAGCGTGTAACCTTCCATGGGGAAGGACATATAGCCGCCGCGCCCCGGTCCCATCCGCTTAAGCACAGCCAAGGGCGAGGCAAGGCCCGAATTGGCGATGTGCACCAACATGTCCCTTAGCGCATTCACCTTGTTCAAAGGCACGACGCATTGGAATTGGTGGAAGCCCTTTTTGCCGTAAAGCTTGTTCCAGTCGTGGATCTTGTCCAGCGGGAAGAAGAAATCATCAATCGGTTTGACCGAAGTGCGCCCGGCTTCCGGAACCCGGCGCCAATACGCCTTGTTAAAGGCGCGCACGATCGGAGGTGAAAGGGCGAAGCCCGGTGCATTGAAGGGGATTTTCTTGCCGCGCTTGGCCGCTTTGACCAGACCGCCGCCTGTTTCGCCTTCTTCCAGAATACCCCGTCCAAGCGCATCGCCGCGCGCTGTCGCGTCGATCCAGCCGACACAGTATGTGGCGTCACAGCCATCCAGAAGCGTGATGAAGTGATCCCAGTTGTCCACACGTCGTTCGGTCACGACCATGACATCGCCCTTGGCTTTCAAAAGCGCGAATTTGGCCGACAGGATCGGGCCGGTTTGACCCAGACCGCCGACTGTGGCTTTGAACAAGGTCTCGTCACCCTCGGGGGTCACAACTTTCAGCCCGTCGGGCGTCATTAGCGTCAGCTCAAGGATATGTTGGCCAAAAGAACCAGCATGATGATGGTTTTTCCCATGCACATCCATGGCAATGCCACCGCCGACGGTCGCAAAGCCTGTGCCGGGCATGACGGGCGGCAACCAGCCGCGTGGGGCGAAAGCGGCTAACAAGTTGCCGATCTGAGCGCCAGCTTCCACATGGATCACGCCAGTTTCTGCGTCAAACTCCAACACACGGTCCAGCCGGGTCATGTCGATGGCGCGGCCTTCGTTTACAAGGCTGGCATCTCCATAGCTGCGACACATCCCGATGGCGGGGGCAGGCTCTTCGGCCGTAATCGCCTGAAGAGCCGAGGCGCGTTCGGGGCGGGCAAGCGGCCCCGTGGCCCGGTGAACCCGACCCCACCCTGTGTAAGTGCTATCCTTCCAACGCATGTTGAACCTTCTTTGAATGGTGTTCGGCGGCAGGAAATAAGGCCAAACCGATCAAAACTGCAAACCAAAGTGTCGTGACACGGATCACCAAAGTGGCCGGAACCGCGATTTCAAGGGGAACGCCGTCAAGCGCCAATAGCGCGACCATCGTGGCTTCGGCCCCGCCCAAACCACCGGGAGCGCCGGTCAATCCGCCAACGATCGTGGCAAAGATGAAGATGCCCACGGCGGCCCAAAGCTCGATCTCGGCACCCAACCAGACCAAAAGTAAGTGAAACGCATAGCCTTCTGCAAACCAGCCAAGAACGCCCAAGGCGCCAGCGATCATAAGCACGGAAGGGGTTGAGAATGCTTTCAAAGATTGCGCTGCACGGCGTATGCGGGTGAACAGGCGCGGGAACCTGCGACCGGTCAGCCGATATCCGACGCCTGCGGCCATATGAAGTAGATTTGGACGGGTCGCCACAAAGGCTGCAGCCAATGCCAAGATTGCAACCGGCACGCCGCCAGTCAGCCCGCCAGTTGACAGGGCAAGAGACAAGGCCAGCAAAATCGCCATAGCCGACAGATCGGCGGCGCGGTCCACGAGTACGAGGGGGGCCGTGCGATCAAACGACCACGAGGTTTCGCGGCGGATCCATCGCATGCGGATCAACTCGCCCACGCGCCCTGGTGTGACGGACATCGCAAAACCACCAAGGAAGTGCAGAGCGTTACGCGCAAGGCTTAGGCCCAGACCCAGACGGTTTGCGAACAGATGCCAACGCAGGCAGCGTGTGACGTAGTTTGCCAAGCTCAGGGCCAAGAGAAGCGCAAATTCGAGGAAGGAAAGTGAGGCCAGTGCATGCCACGTCTCGTCCCAACCGGTTGCAGCCGCAAGACCCGCAAGGCCAAGGATGACCAAGAGGAGCAGCCCTCCAAGCAGGGCCAAGTCGCGCCAACGCCGCGACGGAGATGCCGCGGCGTTGGGAACACGAGGGGAAGTGTTTGGCGTGATATTCATAGCCTTGAAACACCGAATATCGACAGATTGGGGCAATAATATGATGTTGTTTCCGATTTATGAACAATACCGGGGCAATTTTGTGAAATATTTCCGAAAGCGCACCTATTTTCAGAACTCGCCGCGACTGCGGCGCGTCGATCTGCCGAAGGGGCTTTGCCCCTCCGGACCACCCCAAGGTATTTAAAACGGGAAGAAAACCGGGCTAGGTCGATTTTTTCTTCGTTTTTGCTTTTGCCTTCGGTTTGGCCTTGGCGCGCGGCTTTTTCTTACCGGTCTTTTCTTCGCGCTCTTCGATCAGTTTCGCGGCCATTTCCATGGTGACGTCATCGGGCTTGGTTTCTTTGGGGATCGTCGCGTTGATCTTTTCCCATTTCACGTAAGGACCGTACTTGCCGTCCATAATCGCAACCAAACCGCCACGATCCGGGTGTTCGCCCAGTTCTTTCAACGTCTTGGCGGCATTTCGTCCGCGCCCACGTGAAGCGGCCTTTTCGTCGATCAACTGGACAGCCCGGTTCATGCCGATTTCCCAGACGTCGTCGATGGTTTCCAGATTGGCGTTGATCCCACCTTTGAAGGACGTCGATTCGGCGTGCTTCAGGTAAGGACCGTAGCGTCCAATGTTGGCCCAGATCGCAACGCCATCATTCGGGTGTTCGCCGATCAGACGGGGCAGATCCAACAGTTTGATGGCCTGTTCCAATGTGACCTCGGCCGGATCCCAGCCTTCGGGGATGCCTTGGCGGTTGGGTTTCTTGTTCTCTTCAGTCAGTTCGCCACGCTGCGCGTAGGGGCCAAAGCGACCTTTGTGGATCCAGATGTTATCGTCGCCATCCTGGCCAAGGTTCTTGCCTTCGGGCGGTATGCTGCTTTCGGGCTCGGTGCCTGGCGGGCCAAAGGCGCGGGTGAAGCGATATTCGGGGTAATTCGAACAGCCAATAAAGGCGCCACCCGAACGCGCGGTGCGCATCGAAAGACGCCCGATTTCGCAGTTCGGACAAAGACGCGGATCGGTGCCTTCTTCGTTCGGCGGGAAAAGATGCGGTTCAAGAACTTCGTTGATCTTGTCCAGTACCTCGCCGATCCGTAGATCTGCGGTTTCGTCGATGGCCGCCTTGAAATCGCGCCAGAACCGGTCCAGCACGTCTTTCCAAGCACGATCCCCGGCCGTGATGTCGTCCAACTCGGCTTCCAGCTTGGCGGTGAAGTCGTATCCCACATAGCGGCGGAAATAATTTGTCAGGAAAACCGTGACCAACCGGCCCTTATCTTCTGGGAATAAACGGTTTTTTTCTTTTCGGACGTAGCCGCGGTCCTGAATAGTCGTGACGATGGACGCATAGGTAGAGGGACGACCAATGCCGATTTCTTCCATCTTTTTCACCAGCGTTGCCTCGGTATACCGAGGCGGGGGCTGCGTGAAATGCTGTTCTGGCGTCACCGTCCGCTTGGGCGTCGCTTCGCCTTGGCTGATCTGCGGCAGGACCTTATCGTCGTCGTCGACCACATCGTCGCGGCCTTCTTCGTAGATGCGCATGAAACCGTCAAATAGAACCACCTGACCTGTGGCACGTAGCATGACTTGTGCGTCATCGCTGCCGATATCGACGGTCGTCCGCTCCATCCGCGCACCTTCCATCTGACTGGCCAATGTGCGTTTCCAGATCAGATCGTAAAGTTTGCCTTGATCTGCGTCGGTCAGATCCAACGATTTGGCGTCCTCGGTCATGACCGTGGGGCGGATACACTCGTGAGCTTCCTGGGCGTTTTTAGCTTTGTTTTTATAGATGCGCGGGCTGGAGGGCACATAGTCCGCGCCATAGCGATCCTTGATCGCATCGCGCGCAGCCGTCACCGCCTCGGGGGCCATGTCGATGCCGTCGGTCCGCATGTATGTAATGTGTCCGGCCTCATAAAGCCGTTGCGCCAATTGCATGGTTTGCCGCGCACCATAGCCGAACTTGCGGCTGGCCTCTTGTTGCAGCGTCGAGGTCATGAAGGGCGCGGACGGATTGCGGCTGGCGGGTTTTGCTTCGACCGATTTGACCGATAGATCGCGGGAATTGATCGCTTGCACGGCCAATTCGGCGGCGGTTTCGTCTCCGATTGAGAATTTTTCCAGCTTTTCGCCACCCAAGACCGTCAGGCGGGCTTCGAATTCCTGGCCACGGGGCGTGGCAAGCAAGGCTTTGACCGTCCAGTATTCCTGAGCGCGGAAGACTTCGATCTCCATTTCGCGTTCGACGATGATGCGCAGGCAGACCGATTGCACACGTCCGGCTGAGCGGGCGCCGGGCAGTTTCCGCCAGAGGACTGGCGATAGGTTAAAGCCCACCAAATAGTCCAGCGCGCGCCGCGCCAGATAGGCTTCGACCAAGTCCTGATCTACTTCGCGCGGGTTGGCCATCGCTTCGGTCACGGCGGATTTGGTGATCGCATTGAAGACAACGCGGCTGACCGGTGTGTCCTTTTTCAGAACCTTGCGGCTGCGCAAGGCCTCTTCCAGATGCCACGAAATCGCTTCGCCTTCGCGGTCGGGGTCGGTTGCCAGAATCAACGCTGGATCGTCTTTCAGCGCGTCGGCAATTGCTTTGATGTGCTTCTTCGAATCCGAGGCGACTTCCCATTTCATCAGAAAATCTTCGTCCGGATCGACCGATCCGTTCTTTGGCGGCAAGTCTCGGACATGGCCGTAGCTGGCCAAAACGGTATAGTCGTTTCCGAGATACTTGTTGATTGTCTTGGCCTTAGCGGGGCTCTCAACAACGACAACGGGCATGAATAACCTTTCAGGAAACCAGGGGGCTCTGGCGGCGGTAGATGTGGGTGCTTTGCAGGGATTGTCAATGTCGTCGTGGCGGCAAGGTCTGATTCATCGGCGGTTTTGGGCAGGCGCGCCACGGTCTTTGCCTGGTTCAGGTGTCGGTTGTGCGCACCAAAAGCCCGCCCGGTGCGCGGTGAATCAAGCCCTGAAGTTCTAACGTGACCACCTGTGGTGAGACCTGGGCCGCGGTTCCATTCAGATCGCGGATCAACTGGTCTTCGGGCACGGGGCTGGGGCCAAGTCGGTCGAGGATTTGCTGGTGGAGGGCGGCGATGTCTTTTGGGATAGGGGCGGGCCGTTTGGGTTTTTCTGGTGGCGCATGACGGCGGGGCGGTTCGGGTTCGGCGAGCGCTTCGATCACGTCTTTGGCCGAGCGGATCAGGGTTGAGCCATCGCGGATCAGCATGTTGCATCCCGACGCGCGGGCATCGAAGGGGTGACCCGGAACGCTGAAAACCTCACGGCCCTGATCAAGGGCTGTGCGGGCAGTGATCAGGCTGCCGGACTTGGCGGCGGCTTCAACAACAATAGTAGCCTGTGAGAGCCCCGAGATGATCCTATTGCGCCTTGGGAAGTGGCGGGCTTGGGGTGTTGTGTGTATTTGGATTTCGGAGAGGCGGAGGCCTTTTTCGCCTATTTCCTGACCTAAGACGGCGTTTTCCGAAGGATAGATGACATCGACGCCGCCGGCCATAACCGCAATGGTGCCGGTGTCGAGCGCGGTCAGATGGGCGGCCGTGTCGATGCCGCGGGCAAGGCCCGAGACGACGGTAAATCCGGCCTCGCCTAACTCGCCTGCCAGTTTGCGGGCCATGCGGGTTCCAAGGGAGGATGCGTTCCTGGCCCCGACCAGTGCGATGGTGGGTTTGCTCAGTTGCGTGACGTCGCCAATGCACCAGATGATCGGCGGGGGATCGGGGATGGCGGCCAGAAGGTGCGGGTAGTCGTCGGAGCCAAAAGCAACCGGGGTTGCCCCTGCGCGGATGGCATTTTGCCATTCTGTTTCAACGACTTCCGGGGGGCAGGTTTGGTATTTGTTCACGCCCGCAGAGGCCGCGATTTCAGGCAATGCACCAAGCGCTTCGGCGGCGCTGCCATGTTCGGCCATCAGTCTGAAAAAGGTGGAAACACCGACGCGGTGGGATCGCAAGAGACGAAGCCAGGAGTGCCACTCTTCCTCTGTGAGGGGTGGGGTGAGAGGGTGGGTGGAAGGGAATAAATCCTTGGCCATCCTGTCTCCGTCGTCTTGCTGATATTGGTTTAGCAAGCAGAGGGTTAATGGCGTCTTAATATCAAAATTTCATGATCTCGCTATTTTTGGGGAGGCAATTTTGGGTGGTTAACACTTCGGCGATCAGGTCGAATCGGCGGGTCTGCGCAACGTCGGTATCGCGTCGGTATTACGTCGGTATTGCGTCGGTGGGTGTCGGTGGCAGATTTGGCCAGTTTCGGATCTTAACGGGCCGTTCGCGGTGTGGAGGTTTCGCGCAATGCGTATTTAGAAAGAGATGAAAGCCTGGACGTCAATTTGCAAAAGGACGCGGACGTTCGCTTTGGCCGCGCCAATGTTTGCGTCTGTTGTGTCAGGCAGGGTGAGCCTTTGGCGGCTTTGCCCGGTTTGATAGACACTGACCATGGATCGAATCATCGTTGAAATGACCTCGACGGCCAGTGTCGCAATCGCGTTGTTCGGCGTCGTCTATTGTTTTCTACAGTCAGAGTTTTCAAGCGTGAGCCGCAGTTTCGCGGTGTTCTTGTTTGCGGTCGCCGTGAGCAATCTTCCCGAAGCGATGGGCCGCATTTTTGAAACACTGCCAAGTGTCTACGCTCAACGCGCCGAATTGATTATTTGGTCGCCCTGCCTTTTGTCTCTGGCCCCGTTGTTTTGGGGGTACGTCTTTAGATTGACGTCATCAGACCAGCGCCGACCCCGGTATGAATATCGCCACTTTTTACTTCCTGCTTTTGCCTTCCTGGTCGGGCTGATCATTGTGGCTGCGCCGCAAACCGTGGAAGCGGCCATCTTTTCAGACGTTCACCCGCAGCTTTCCGGTTGGCACATCGCACTTGTCGTCTTTGCGGGGCTGTTTCAGTTCGCGCCGTTTCCGCAAATTGCTGTGTATCTGTTTTTGATCCTACGCCGGCTTATGCGTTATCGGATCAAGTTGCGCGATGTTTATGCAAGCACCGAAGGGCATGAACTGCGTTGGATCTACGTGATTGGCGGTTTAGGGGGCGCGTATTGGTTGTTCGGGATGGTCATTCTGATTTTTGGCCTTGGTCCGAACTGGACAGGTCCGTCGCGTGACCTTTTAAGTGCCGCTGCGCTTTTTAATCTTGCTTTGGTCGCGGCATTGACGATCTGGGGGCTGCGCCAACGCCCACCTTTGGTGCCAGATATCAAAGAGGCACAGGTGACACAGGTCATCGAAGCGCAGACATCAGACCTGCAAAGTGAGAAATACAAAAAGTCCGCCCTGACCGCCGAGGCATCGAAGCGTATCGCGCGAAAACTACGGATGGCAATGGAAGAGGACCATTTGCACCGTGACCCGAATATTTCATTGTGGACTTTGGCCAAGCATATTGGCGCCTCGCCAAACTACATTTCTCAGACCTTAAGCGAGGTGATCGGCGAGAGTTTCTTTGATTTCGTCAACGGCTACCGCATCGCCGAGGCCATGACGCTTTTGACCACGACAAACGATACAATTCTGAACATCACTTACGATGTGGGCTTTAACGCGCGGTCTTCATTTTACAACGCCTTTAAGCGTGTCACCGGACAAACCCCGACAAGTTATCGAAAAACAATGTCTCACCCTGTTGGGATGGACGACATAACGAAGTGATTTCTCAAAAAAGACACCGCTCACCGCGTGCAGAGAGCCAAAACTCGATGTGCCCCATCGATCTGTGCAGCGGTGCGATAGGAAAACAATGAGAAAGAAACTTCGATGAAAAGATACCTATGTCTGGCTGTTCTTGGCCTGAGTGCTTGTGAAACACCTGCTGAGATTTCAGCACGCGAGCAGATCGATGCTGCTTGCATGGCCGGAGACCTTCAGGCTTGCGTCGCTGTTCAGGAAAGAGTCGCAGCACAAAACCAAAGCCTTGCCATATCTGCGATACCGGCATTGAATTAGAAAGGCTGGGAACTAAAAAGGCTGGGAACTAAAAAGGCTGGTCCCGCACCTGCAACAGAGTGTTGGTGCGGGATGATCCCGGAACCGTCGTTGGCGTTTCAGAATTGTGGTGCGGTCGGTGAAAGTGATTTACGCTTTTTGCAAAAGAAAAAGTCATTTGGAGAGGCGCGCGCTGCATGATTGCTTATGTCACCGTTGGAGCTGACGACATCGCGGGTGCGAAGCGGTTTTATTCTGCGTTCCTGCCGGTTCTTGGTTACGGATTGCGCGAAGGGCCAGAGGGTCTGAGTTATGCCTTGCCTGTTGCGCCGGGCCAGTCGCCTGTTCTGCCGGATTTCTATGTGAAGCCGACGTTTGATGGGCGTCCGGCCACGGCGGGCAATGGGTCTATGGTGGCGTTTCAGGTGCCGCGCCAAGCGATGGTGCGTGATCTTCATGCCGCCGCATTGGCTGCTGGTGGTGTGGACGAGGGGGCACCGGGATTTCGCGCGTCTTATGGGCCGCATTTCTATGTGGGCTATTTGCGCGATCCTGAGGGCAATAAGATTGCGTTGTTTTCAAGTGATCCGAGCGAACCGGGGCGAGATGGGTCTTGTGGGTGACTTGGGCTGTGGGGCCGCGTTTCGACATTGGCAAAGCGGTGAAGGTTGGCGAAGGCTACGGAAATGTTGCGGCCATTGATCAGGCGATTTTGAAAGTCTGCTTTGTGCGTCGTCAATTGAGTGTCGCTTTTGAGCTAGATCGATTTTCAAAAGCAATTTCGACTGGGCGGATGGAGGAGTAGGGTCGCATGGATCATCAAGGCGCAGAGCTTATCAATCTGGAACAATATCCAATCCATGACGACTGCCCTGAGCGCGACGCCATTCTTGCCGGGGTTCGAAAGGATCTTGCACGCGATGGCTGCGCTGTGTTGAAGGGGTTCCTGACGCAGCACGGCATTGATGCTTTGACGCAAGAAGCAGACAGCGTCGCTCAAATGGGGCACAGATCCTTTAGCAGAACGAACGCCTATTTCACGAAAGACGATCCGACTTTGCCGAGCGACGATCCCCGTCGCCAGTTTTTCGATCGCTCAAATGCATTTATTCCGGCTGACAATTTTGCGAAAGAGGGCGCTTTGCGCTCTATTCACGACTTCGAAGGGTTTGATGATTTCATAAGAGATGCTTTGCAACAGAAAAGGTTCTACCGATATGCGGACCCTCTGGCGGATGTGATCGTAAACATGGCTGATGAAGGCAACGGATTCCCTTGGCATTTCGATACCAACAATTTCACGGTCACTCTGGCGATCCAGAATGCCGAAGTTGGTGGTGCTTTCGAGTATGCTCCCGGAATTCGAAAGGGAGACGAGAACTTTGGCGAAGTTAAACGGGTGCTGGATGGCACATCAGACAAGGTCACGGTTCTCGAACTAGAGCCCGGAGACCTGCAATTGTTTCGGGGGCGGTATTCGATGCATCGGGTCGCGCCGTTGCGGGGAAACAGGCCGCGATACGTCGCCATTTTTTCCTATGTCGAAGAGCCAGATATGGTTGGTAGCCCGGAAAGAACAGAACAGCTTTATGGTCGAACTTTGCCCATTCATTGGGCGCGGGCTGGCAGGCGCGTGGATGCATTCATTGACTGATTGATCAAGTCAATGCGAGCGGGTCATGAGGTTGACAGAGGTTGCTTGCTTGTCGAAGAACTGAGGTGCGTTGCGCCCCGGAAAACTTGCACAATGTGCCCAAAACCACCGTCCCCTTTTTTTCGCCGCCGAACCACCCACCGTCAGGCCACGGATCAGAAACGTTTGATGGCCGACATCCCCCGGGCACCCATTGGCCCGCTTTGCCGCAGTTGCCGACGCCGGGGCCGGTTGTTTTGATCCGGGGGGAGCCGCCAACAGACCGCACGCTGAACCGCCGTGTTGTGCAATGCGTATATGGAAAGCGGTGAAAGGTTGGATGTCGGCTGTGCGGGACTTAGTGTGAATTCGCTGCATGTGCGCAAATGTCCGGTCTGGTGAGCCGCTCAACAAACGGCTCTTTTTCTTCGAGCCATGGCTAACGTCCGTTACTATGGAGCGGAAAACGCATACATCGTTAACCTCTCCGTTCCAAAGACCAACAAGAACGTGATAACCTAACGTATCCAGTGATTTTCAGGGGCCGAGGCAGGCAAACATGGCGCGACAGTCCTTAGAAGAAATTGAGGCAAACGTTCTTGCATTGAGCGCTGACCAATTCGGCGTCAAACCAGCCCAGATTTCCCTCAACACTCGACCTGTTCAAGATTTGGGCATTGATAGTCTAGACCTCATTGAATGGATGATGGCCGTTGAAGAAGTATTTGACGTTTCGCTTCCCGATCCATCAGAAGTTGGCGATCCAGCATACAAAGAGGTTTTTACCCGCGCCGATCTTA